>CAMENN010000126.1 GCA_945928315.1 uncultured Clostridia bacterium | reverse complement strand
CGCGGGACGCGCGGCGGAGGCTGCCTGAGCAGCGGGCGCGGCCTGCGCGGCAGGTGCGGCCTGCGCGGCAGGTGCGGCCTGCGCGGCGGGCGCACTCTTCTGAGCCGCAGCGGCCGGCTGGGGCGCTTCCTTCTTTTCCTCCGCGGCAGGCACGTCATCGGGCATCGTCCACGCCTTGCTCTGGGACTTGAGCGCTTTCTCCTGTTCCTCGCGGCGCTTTTCCTCTCGCTGAGCCTCTTCCTGCTGCATAAAGCCGTTTTCGATCTTACGCAGCTCGGCGAGCGTCTTTTCCGCCTGCTGGCGGACGCTGGCCACGTCGCTCAGCAGCTTGGCCGCCCCGCGGCTCAGTTCTTTTGTTGCATCTTGAACCTTCATCTTGGACATTCTGCCCTAGCACCCCCGCAATTTTGCGTTATCACAAACAGTAGTGTTGTTACCCTTCCTGGATTCATGCGCCTTCCTGCGCGGCCAGCGACGCCAGCTTGTCGCCGAGCGTCCCCTTCGCCACCGCGGCGCTCATGCGCCCGGGCCGGCCCACAGCCTCGCCCAGACGGCCCGCCGCCGTCTCCGCCAGCCTCACGCCGTAGTAGGCGCAGCTGTCGCGCATCCGTTTTTTGGTGTTGTCCGAGGCGCCGCTGTCCAGCAGCACCAGCGCTGCCGCGCCCGTGGCGATCGCCTTGCGCACGCCGTCCTCGCCGAAGGAGAGCTGGCCCGCGCGCATCGCGATGCCCAGCATGGAGAAGAACGCATCCCGCTCAATCGGCATGGATTTCCTCCCTCAGCTGCGCGAAGACGCCCTCGTCGATCCTTGTCTCCAGCGCGCGCTCCAGCTGGTGCTGGCGCACGGCCTTCGTGAGGCACTCCTCGCTCCGGCAAATATATGCGCCGCGGCCCGGCGCCTTGCCCACGCGGTCGAAGCTGATCTGCCCCTCCGCATTTTTGACGATGCGCAGCAGCTCGCGCTTTTCCTTCATCTCGCGGCAGCCCACGCACATGCGCATGGGAATCTTCCGTGTCTTCATCGGCTGTCACCGGCCTTTACTCGAGCTCGGGCGCTTCATCCTGCGCGGCCTGCTCGTCGAGCAGCATCTGCTCGTCGATCTGGCTCTGGCTCTTGATGTCGATCTTCCAGCCGGTCAGGCGCGCCGCCAGGCGAGCGTTCTGGCCCTCCTTGCCGATGGCCAGGGAGAGCTGATTGTCCGGCACCACGACGCGGCAGGCCTTCTCCTTCTCGGAGACGAACACGTTAACCACATGCGCCGGGTTGAGCGCATTGGCCACGAACTCCGCCGGGTCGGCGGACCACTTGATGATGTCGATCTTTTCGCCGCGCAGCTCCGTGACCACGCGGTCCACGCGCTGGCCGCGCGGGCCCACGCAGGAGCCGACCGGGTCGATCATCGGATCGCTCGAATAGACGGCCATCTTCGTGCGGGAGCCGGCCTCGCGCGCGATGGACTTGATCTGCACGGTGCCGCTCTGAATCTCCGGCACCTCCAGCTCGAACAGGCGCTTGACCAGGCCCGGATGGATGCGCGAAACGCTGACCTGCGGGCCGTGCTTGGCGCCCGGACGGGCCAGGCGGCGGTCGGCCACAACCTCCAGCACGTAGACCTTGAAGCGCTCGCCCGGCGTGTAGACGTCGGCAGCCATCTGCTGGGAGGCTTCCAGCACGCCCTCGGTCTTGCCCAGCTCGACATAGACCGTGCGCGTCTCCGGATCGACGCTGTGCACGATCGCGGTGAGGATCTCGTTCTCCTTCTCGATGAAGTCGTCGTAGACCTTGCCGCGCTCCGCCTCGCGGATCTTCTGCACGATCACCTGCTTGGCGGTCTGCGCAGCCATGCGGCGGAAGTTGTTGGGCGTCACCTCGATCTCGACGATGTCGTCCTCCTCGTAGCTGGGCTGGATCTTGCGCGCGTCCTCGATGGAGATCTCGGCCGCCTCGTCGATGACCCACTGCACGACGGTCTTGCGGGCGAACAGGCGCACCGCGCCGGTGTTGCGGTCAAGCTCCACGCGCACGTTCGCGTTGGAGGGCGGCACGCCGTACTGCTTGTTGAAGTTGTTCTTATATGCGCTCCTGAGCGCCTCCTCGATGGCGGAGAAAAGAACCTCCTTGCTGATGTTCTTCTCCTTGGCCAGCAGGGCCACCGCCTCGATCATCTCTTTGTTTTCATTCTTGTCGATCATCGGATGCTTCTCCTTCCTCGCCGGTCATGTCCTCCGCCTCGGCCATGTCAAGGTCCTCCTCGGTGATGATGATCAGCGGCTTGCACTGGGAAATCTCCCGCAGCGCGAACTGCTTCACGCCCGCGTCGGTGCGGATGGATACCACACCATCTTCAAGCCCCAGCAGCTCGCCCTCAAAATGCCTGCATTTATCCACAGGGCGGTACAGGTGGACCTCCACCATGCCGCCCACATGCGCATCGTAGTCCTTCTGCTTTTTCAGAGGACGATCAATACCCGGCGAGCACACCTCCAGGAAATCGTAATCCACGCGCTCGACCAGTGGGGCCACGGCGCGGTGATACGTCTCGCAGTCGTTCAAGGTGATACCGTCGGGTTTGTCGATATAGATTCGCAGATACCGGTTTGCGCCCTCGCGCGCGAGCTCCACGTCCACCAGCTCAAAATGCAGCTTTTCGGCCAGATCGCGGCATGCGGGCTCCACCACGCGGGTCAGATCGCTTTGTGCCATTCACACACTCCCAGATTCCGTTTTCGCTCACCTGGCACCGCCCGTTTGGGCGTTCAACAGAAAGAGTGGGCCTATCCATCCCACTCTTTCCCTCCAAACTGCCAGAAGCAATTCTCATGCCAAGTCAATCATACGGGGTTATTATATCACCGCTTTTTCAAAATTACAACCCTCTTGTCGCGTTTTCTCAGGTATTCCGGCAAAATCAGAAGGAAAACAGGGTCGTCTGATTGGTTTCCGGCAGATCGTTCAGGCAGCCGCTCTCGCGCATGAGGTCGATGAGCGACGTGGAGACCTTCGCGCGGTTGCGCAGATCCTCCACGGAGAGGAACGGCGACTGCTCCCGAGCCTCCACAATGCTCTGGGCCGCGGCCTCTCCAAGGCCCGGCAGCGCGTTGAACGGCATGCGGATGAGCGTGTCGGAGACAACCTGGAACTTCGTGGCGTCCGATTTGTACAGATCGACCGGCGCCAGGTGAATCCCGCGGCAGAGCATCTCGATGACCAGCTCCATGATGACCATCAGATCCTTGTCCTTCTGGGTCAGATCCTTGCTGTTCTCGTCCATCTCCCTGTAGCGCGCACGGATGGACTCGAGCGATCCGCCCAGAATGCTCGCGTCAAAGCAGTCCGCGCGCACCGTGTAGTAGGCACAGTAGTATGCCGCAGGTTTGTGGACCTTGTACCAGGCGATGCGCAGCGCCATCGTGACGTAGGCGACGGCGTGGCCCTTCGGGAACATGTACTTGATCTTCTTGCAGGAGTCGATGAACCAGTCCGGCACATTGTGCTCGATCATCGCCTGCTCCATCTCCGGCTTGAGGCCCCTGCCCTTTCGCACGGACTCCATCGTGTCAAACGCCATCTTCGGCGCGACGCCGTAGTCCATCAGCGCGTTCATGATGTCGTCGCGGCAGCATATGCAGGAGGCCAGCGGCGCGATGCCCGCCTTGATGATGTCCTGCGCGTTGCCGATCCACACGTCCGTGCCGTGGGACAGGCCGGAGATGCGGATCAGCTCCTCCATGGTCGTCGGGCGCGTTTCCTCGAGCATCTGGCGCACGAAGCGCGTGCCGAACTCCGGCACGCCGTAGGTGCCGGTCTTCGAGCCGATCTGATCCGGCGTGACGCCCAGCGCCTCTGTGCCCGAGAACAGCGAGATCACGTCCGGATCGGTCAGCGGCAGCGTGCGCGCGTCGATGCCCGTCAGGTCCATCAGCATGCGGATCATCGTCGGGTCGTCATGGCCCAGGACGTCGAGCTTGACCAGCACATCGTGCATGGAGCCGAAGTCGTAGTGCGTGGTGATGACCGGGCTGGTCATGTCGTTGGCGGGGTGCTGGATGGCGACAAACTGCTGAATCTCATACTCCTTGGGCAGCACGACCATGCCCGCCGGGTGCTGGCCCGTCGTGCGCTTGATGCCCACGCAGCCCAGCGCCAGGCGGTTCATCTCCGCCTCCGAGAGCGTGAGCTCCCGCTCTTCGCAGTACTTCTTCACATAGCCGTAGGCCGTCTTTTCCGCCAGCGTGCCGATGGTGCCGGCACGATAGCAGTAGCCCTTGCCGAACAGCTCCTCGATGTAGGCGTGGGCGCGCGGCTGATAGACGCCGGAGAAGTTCAGGTCGATATCCGGCACCTTGTCGCCCTTGAAGCCGAGGAACACCTCGAACGGGATGTCGAAGCCGTCGCGGAAGAGCTCCGTGCCGCACTGCGGGCACATGCGCACCGGCAGGTCGACGCCGACCTTGTACTTCTGCTTGTCCACGTCGAAGTCGTAGAACTTGCACTTGGGACAGCGGTAGTGCGGCGGCAGCGCGTTGACCTCCGAGATGCCGACCAGGTGCGCGACGTACGACGAGCCGACGCTGCCGCGCGAGCCGACGAGGTAGCCGTCCGCGTTCGACTTTTTGACCAGCTTCTCCGCGATGTTGTAGAGCGTGCCGTAGCCGTAGCCCAGGATGGAGGACAGCTCCTTTTCCTTGCGCGCGACGACGATCTCCGGCGGGTTGTCGCCGAACCACTCTTTGATCTGCTGCTCGCAGAGGTTGCGGATGTTGTCCGCGGCGTCCGGCCAGAAGGGCTGGAACGTCTCCTTGCCCTCCGGATGCTTGGGATACAGGCCGACCTCGCCGATGCGCGCGGCGATCTTCGCCGGGTTGTCGATGACGACCTCCTCGGCCTTCTCGCGGCCGAGGTAGGCGAACTCGTCGAGCATCTCCTGTGTCGTCTTGAAGTAGAGCGGCGGCTGGTTGTCCGCGTCCTTGAAGCCATGCGCCGCCTGGATGATCGCGCGGAACTTGGCGTCCTTGGGATCGAGGAAATGCACGTCGCCCGTCGCCACGACGGGGATGCCCAGCTCCTCGCCCAGCCAGACGATCTTGCGGTTGAAGTCGCGCAGCTGCTCCTCGTCCTCCGCCGTGCCCTCGCGCAGCATGAAGGCGTTGTTGCCGATGGGCTGAATCTCGAGGTAGTCGTAGAACCGCGCGATGCGCTTGAGCTCCGTGTCGTTCTTGCCGTCCACGACGGCGCGGAACAGCTCGCCCGCCTCGCAGGCGGAGCCGACGATGATGCCCTTGCGGTACTTTTGCAGGATCTCGCGAGGGGTATGGGGCTTGCGGCTGAAATAGTTGAGGTGTCCCTCGGAGACGATCTTGTTGATGTTGGTGATGCCGTCCTGCTCGGCGGCGAGCAGAATGATGTGGTAGGAATCGCCGATGGCGCCGCCGGTCAGCGCGCTGTTGATGTCGCAGATGCGCGTGACGCCCTTCTCCGCCGCGGTATCGAGCATGCGGATGAGCATGAGCGCCGTCGCGCGCGCGTCGTGCACGGCGCGGTGGGCGTTCTTGAGGCTGATGCCCAGCGATTTGCACACCGCGCCCAGGCGGTGGCTCTTGAGGCTGGGATACATGCGCCGGGAGAACTCCAGCGTGTCGATGACGGGCATGTGCACCTCGATGCCCAGCCGCTTGCACTCCTCGATGAGGAAGGACGAGTCGAACTTCGCGTTGTGCGCCGCGAACGCCGCGCCGCCGATGAACTCGAGCAGCTTCGGGATTTCCGTCTCCGCGGTGCCCGCATCGGCGACCATGGCGTCGGTGATGCCGGTGAGCTTGACCACCTCTTCGGGGATCGGCTCCTGCGGATTGACGAAGCGGGAGTATTCCTCGACGACCTGCCCGTTGCGGATGCGGACCGCGCCGATCTCCATGATGCGGTTCTTGCGCGGATTGAGGCCGGTCGTCTCAAAGTCCACGACGACGATCTCGTCGGTCAGAGCGCGCTCGTCCGCGTCGGTGACGACGGTCGTCACGTCGGTCAGATAGGCTTCGACGCCCGGGATGAGCTTGATCTTGTTCTTCTTAGCCGCGCCGAACGCCTCAGGGAACGCCTGCACGACGCCGTGATCCGTGATCGCGACGGCGGGATGCCCCCACTGCGCCGCGCGCTTGATGAGGTCGCTGGCGGAGGACACGCCGTCCATCTCGCTCATGTTGGTGTGCATGTGCAGCTCGATGCGCTTGCGCTCCGCGGTGTCCTGGCGCATGGGCTTCTCGCGCGCGTCGATGTCCAGCACCATCATCACCAGGCCGTGCTCGAAGCTGTCCATCTTCACGTCGCCGCGTACGGCGAACCACTTGCCCGGCTGCACCGCCGCGATGACGTCCTCTACAGCCTTCTTTTCCTCCTCCGTCGGCGGACGGTCGTCCTCCTCCGTGCTCTGCCCGAAGCGGCCGCGGCGCGGCTTGTAGCGCAGGAACGCCTTGCACTTGATGGTGTTCGTGTAGTCGGTGAGCGCGAAGGAGAGCAGCTGCATCTCGCCGCCCTTGAGCTCGCGCGTCTCCGCGGTAAGCACCTCGCCGCAGATGGTGATCTTGCTGGCCTCCTCGACCAGCTCGCTGATCTCCATGGGCTCCGCGGTGACCGGGCGGCCCAGCACGGCCTTCGGCTTCTCAGCCTTCTGCTCCGCCTTTTCCACCTGCACCTTCTGCTCGCGGATCATCTCCGCGACGGCGCGTTCATCCTCAGCCTTGCGCCGCTGGCGGATCTCCTCGAGCTGCTCCTCGCGCAGGCGCACCGCCTGGAACTGCACATGCACATCCGCGACGAACACGTTTTTGACCAGCAGCTCGATATAGCGGTCGACGCCGGACTGCGCAAGGAACTTCGGTGCGATGTCCTGCGGCACGAGCACGGAGAGCACGTCGCCCTTGCACTCGAACTTCGCATCCTTGAGGAACGGCTCGCCGGAGGGATGCTTGCGCTTGACGCTGCGCAGGATGAACGGCGCATACTTCTGCGGATCGGCGCGGAAGTCATCGGCCAGCTGCGGCGAACGGATGACCAGATGGACGCAGATGGGCGCAAAGTTCTTGCGCAGCGCACGCTGCACAGCCAGAAATGGCCCCTCCTCCACGAGCACATCCGAGGCAAAGCAGACCGTGATCTCCTCGCCGCTCTTGCTGGCGGTCACGCGCTCGAGCGTCAGGTGCCCGATGAGCGGCTTCGCCGCGCCGTCCAGAAGACCTTCCCATTTTTCCATCGCAATCCCCTCCGGTGGGCTGTGCCCACACCCATCACCGAACAGCTTGTACTATACAGCACGCTCTGTGCTCGTTGTACGCAGTTTTTGCGCAGTCTCTTTCCCGGCAGGTGGGCTGTGCCCAC
>CAMENN010000125.1 GCA_945928315.1 uncultured Clostridia bacterium | reverse complement strand
ATTCTACAACAGGAGGTCTCTTTTTTCATTGTCTATTTAACGGGATACAGTCCAATTGTTACCTGGCTTTTTGCGCTGGTCAGAAAAAGAAAGGCATGCGGTTTTGAGCTGGCCGCGCTGCCGGCGATGCTGGCGGTTCATCTGTTCATCATTTGCTGCCATCGCACATTGGGTGGATACCAGTTTGGCAACCGGTATGTCGTGGACATGCTTCCGTTCGTTTTTTTCGGTTTGCTTTACTGGAAACCGGGGTGGGGTGCACGGCTTCAAATACCGCTGTTCATGCTTGGATTCTCTGTCAATCTGATCGGAACCGTGGCGACGTACAATCACTGGATTTGAACGGCTCGCAAACGTGATTGCGGCGCGAAACGGCGATGCGTGATGCACGGCGAAGCATAAAAAGAGCCGCGCAACGGGAAGCAAATCCCGGCGCGGCTTCCTTTATGCAGAAAAAACCCTCCCGCAAGGGGAGGGGGACAAGACTTACGCCTTGGCGAGTTCACGGGCCATGCGAGCCTTTTCACGGTTCGCGGCGTTCTTGGAAATAACGCCCTTGGCAGCAGCCTTATCGACGGCCGCGGAGGCGGTGCTCAGCATTTCAGCGGTCGCGGTCTTGGCAGCGGTGGCGGCATCAAACTTCTTGATCGCAGTCTTGGTGGCGGACTTCACCATCTTGTTGCGCAGAGTCTTGTGCTCGGTCACGCTGACGCGCTTGATAGCGGACTTGATGTTCGGCAAAGGAATTCACCTCCTCGGGTGTATTCAATAATCAGCATTAGTTATTTTACCACATTTCCCTGTGGAATGCAAGCGGTTTTTCAAGATTTTTTCGGTTTCACCGCCGTTTTTTGACGGGCGGGGCACAGCATAGAGGCGTGCGACCGAGCTTCTTGACTATGCAAGGCTCTTCGGTGGTGGACGCGGGCACAGCCCGCTTGATATGTCCGGAGTTTACGCAAAACCTCGTGCAGCGGGCACCGAAATTCTTGAGTATGCAAGCCTTTTCGGAGGCGGGTGCGGGCACAGCCCGCTTGATATGTCCGGAGTTTACGCAAAACCCCGTGCAGCGGGCACCGAAATTCTTGAGTATGCAAGCCTTTTCGGAGGTGGGTGCGGGCACAGCCCGCTTGATATGTCCGGAGTTTACGCAAAACCTCGTGCAGCGGGCACCGAAATTCTTGAGTATACTAGCCTTTTCGGAAGTGGGTGCGGGCACAGCCCGCCCGCTTATGCGGCGACGAACTGGAACACGCAGTACGCCGCATAGGCGGCAAGCAGCACGGCGCCCTGCCAGCGGCTGAGCTTCTCACGGGTGAGGGCCGGGATGGTCATCACCAGCATCACGCCCAGCATCATCGGGATGTCGATGGTCAGGCTCGTGGCGCTGGCCGTGGAGAGGTCAAACGGGTTGATCGTGATCGCCGTGCCGGAGACGAGCACGAGGTTGAACAGGTTCGCGCCGATGATGTTGCCCAGCGACAAAGCGCCGCAGCCCTTGATCAGCGAGGTGATCGCCGTGACCAGCTCCGGCAGGGAGGTGCCCAGCGCCACCAGCGTCAGCGCGATGACGGATTCCGGCACGCCGATCGCCTTGGCGAGGATCTGTGCGTTGTCCACCAGCAACCGCGCGCCGATGGCGATGACCGCCGCACCGACGATGAGCATCACCACATCGCGCGTGGCGCTGCCCTCCGGGGCCTCCTCCTGCTCCGCTGCGGGCTCCGGGTTCTTCTTCATCTGCATGACCGTGACGATCATGTAGATCACGAACATCGCCAGCAGCACGATGCCGGACGCGCGGGAGAACGCGCCGAACGCGTAGGCGTTGAAGCAGTAGAACGCCGCGGCGATGAAGAACGCGGCAGAGGGGAGAATCAGCGTGCGGCGGTCCGTCTTCGCGGGGCTGACCAGCAGCGTGATGGCCGCGATGAGCGACGTGTTGCAGATCACCGAGCCGATGGCGTTGCCGAACGAGATCGCGCCGCTGCCGGCCATGGCGCCCTGCGCGGAGACCATGACCTCCGGCAGCGTCGTGCCGATGGAGACGACCGTCGCGCCGATGAGCAGCTCCGGCATGTGAAACCGGTGCGCGATGCCGGACGCGGCGTCCACGAACCAGTCGCCGCCCTTGATCAGCAGCACCAGTCCAAGCGCAAAGAGCAGTACAGGGATAAGCATAGCCTGTCCTCCTAAACATTCAAGTATTGGAGTATTATATGCAATATCTGGAGGAAAGTCAACAGGGAAATGAGGCAAACGGCCCACAGTATGCGGGAAGTGTCGGATTTGGGCATTTTTTTCACGGACGGGTTTGCATTTTCGCTTCAATTGCGGTACACTGAGGGACGAAAGCTAGATCAAGGAGGAGACGGCATGAGACAGGAAGGCGTTTGGCTGCGCGGCAATCTGCACATGCATACGACACGCAGCGACGGAAGGGTGAGTGTTGAGGAAGCGATTGCGCGCTATGAGCGGGCGGGCTACGACTTCATCGCGGTGACGGACCACTGGGTGCGCTCGGAGAAGGGAACGACGGCGGGCGGCTTGCTGCTGCTCTCCGGCTGCGAATACAACATCGGCGACACGGTGCAGCAGGGCGTCTACCACATCGTCGGCGTAGGCATGGAGACGGCGCCCGCGCTCGAGCGCACGGAGAAGAGCCCGCAGCGGATCATTGATGAGATCAATGCCGCGGGCGGCGTGGCGATTCTGGCGCATCCGGCGTGGTCGCTCAACAGCGCAGAGGACGTGGCGAGGCTCACGGGCCTTTGCGGCACGGAAATCTACAACACGACGAGCGCGGTGCCGCCGAACGTGCGGCCCTATTCCGGGCTGTTTGTCGATCAGCTGGCCTCGCTGGGCGTGCTGCTGCCGTGCATGGGCGCTGATGACGCGCACCGCTACGTGCATGACGCGGCGGTCTGCGCCATCATGGTGCACGCGCGGGAGAAGTCCCACGAGGCAGTCATGGAGGCGCTTCGCGCGGGCGATTTCTACGCGACGATGGGTCCGAGCGTCTCCCTGACGGTCGAGGGCGGCGAGGCGGTCGTCGCCTGCTCCCCGGCGGCGCAGGTGGAGTTTTACTCCGACGCGGTCTGGAACGACAGCCGCGTGACGCAGGGCGAGGGCATTACGACGGCACGCTGCCGGCTGCTGCCCTTTGAGACGTTCGTGCGGGCGGAGGTTGTGGACAGCGAGGGGCGGCGCGCGTTCAGCTCGCCCGTGCGCGTGAAGTAAGCGGGAGGAATCACCATGACGGAAGCGGACTACCTGCGCCTGGTTGACGAGACGAACGCCGCCGGGCCGTACAAGCCCACCTGGGAATCGCTCGCGCAGATGGAGATTCCCGCGTGGTTCACGAGGGAGCACCTGGGCATCTTCATCCACTGGGGCGCGTACTGTGTGCCCGCGGCGACGGACGAGTGGTACCCGCGAAACATGTATATGAAGGAAAAGCCCGCCTACACGCATCATTTGCAGGCGTTCGGCCCGCACAGGGAGATCGGCTACAAGGACATCATCCCGATGTTCAAGGCGGAGCGCTTTGACCCGGCGGACTGGATGGCGCTGTTCAGGCGCGCGGGCGCGGGCTATGTGTTCCCGGTCGCGGAGCATCACGACGGCTTCCAGATGTACAAAAGCGAGCTGTCGCACTGGAACGCCGCGGAAAAGGGCCCCTGCCGGGACGTGCTGGGCGAGCTGCGCACGGCGGCGGAGCAGGAGAACCTGCACTTCTGCACGTCGAGCCACAGGGTGGAGCACTGGTGGTTCATGTGCCACGGGCGCGAGTTCGACAGCGACATTCACGAGCCGCTCCAAAAGGGCGATCTCTACTGGCCCGCGATGCCGGAGCCCGCGGATCACGAGGACCAGTTCGCCGAGCCTGCGCCCAGCGAGGAATACCTGAACGACTGGCTGGCGCGCACCGCGGAGCTGATCGTGCGCTATCAGCCGTCGCTGATCTACTTCGACTGGTGGGTGCAGCACCGCGCGGTGACGCCGTACCTCAAACAAATCGCGGCGTTCTACTACAACTGCGGCGTCAAGTGGGGCAAACGCGTCGCCATCTGCTACAAGCACGACGCCATGCAGCCCGGCACGGGCATTGCGGACGTGGAGCGCGGCGGCTTTGACCGGCCGATGCCGTTCCCATGGCAGACAGACACGGCGGTCGCGCGCAACTCCTGGTGCTACACGGAGACGCTCGACTACAAGCCGTCCTCGGAGATCATCGCGACGCTGGTGGACACGGTCAGCAAGAACGGCAACATGCTGCTCAACATCGGCCCGAAGGCGGACGGCACGATCGCACCGGGCGACCGGCAGATCCTGACCGACCTGGCGGCCTGGATGGACGTGAACGGACAGGCCGTGCGCGGCGCACATCCGTTCAAGATTGCCGGCGAGGGGCCGACGGCCTCCCCGGCGGGCGAGTTTTCCGACAGCAAACCCATCGTCTACACGCCGGCGGACTACCGCTTCACGGTGAACGGCGGCAAGGTCTACGCGACGGCGCTGCGCTGCCCGGAGGATGGACGCTTCACCGTGCGCACGTTCGCCCGGGGCGAGGGCAAGCCGCGCTTCTGGGGGATCATCGACGATGTGCGCGTGCTGGGCTATGACGGTACGGCGACGTGGCATGTGGACGCGGAGGGTCTGCATGTGGATGCGCCGGGCATGAGGAGCGAGTGGCCGGTGACGCTCGAGATTTCGGCGATCTGAAAGGCATAAGAAAACCGACCTGCGGCTTCTTCCGATGAGGAAGTACTGCAGGTCGGTTTTGTATATGGATTTACGTCCGCATCTCGCGGTTGAACGGCTTGCCCAGCATCGCGGGGCCGACGTGCTTGCTCTTGCCCACGAAGATGAGCACGACCACCACCAGCACATACGGCAGCATGACCAGGAACTCGTACGGGAAGGTCGTGAAGCCATAGGCCTGCACGGCGAGCTGGAGCGCCTGCGCCAGCGAGAACAGCAGCGCGCCGCCCATCACGCCCACCGGCGACCAGTGGCCGAAGTAGACCAGCGCCACCGCGATGAACCCGCGGCCGCCGATCAGCGAATCCGTGAAGATCTTCGCGTAGCAGACCGACAGATACGCGCCTGCCAGGCCAGCCATCGCGCTGCCGAACGCCAGTGCCTGATAGCGCGTGCGGCTGACGTCGATGCCCATGGAATCCGCCGCGCGCGGCATGGTGCCGCAGGCGCGCACGCGCAGGCCCCACGGCGTTTTGAACAGGAGGGCATGCACCGCCGGGACCATCAGGAAGGCGAAGTAGACCATCGGGTTGCAGGAAAAGAGCATCTTGCCGACGATGGGCAGGTCGGACAGCACCGGAATTTTGAGTGCGCCGATGCCATAGACGCCCTGCGCGCCACCGATGAAGTGGCGGTAGAGCGTGCCGGCCAGACCGGTGCCGAAGAGCTGCAGGCCGATGCCCGCGATGCCCTGCGGCGCGCCGAACCTGATGACGACCACGCCGAAGAGCAGGCCGAAGAGCGCGCCGACGACCGCCGCGGCGACGAGGCCCGCCAGGTTCACATACCACGCGACCTGCGCGGAGCCGCCGGCCATGAAGGGGATGAGCATGCCGACAAACGCGCCCATGCTCATGACGCCCTCGCAGCCGAGGTTGAACACGCCGCTGCGCTGGTTGACCGTCTCGCCGAGCGCAGCCAGCAGCAGCGCACTGGAGAGCGGGATGCCCACCGTCAGAAACAGTACGATGAAGTCGAGCATGTCAGGCGCCCTCCTTTCTGCCGAGCAGCTTCGTCACGCGCCGCTGCGCGCGGTCCATCAGGTACGGATTGGCGATGATGAGCTTCGCCGCGACGATCACCAGAATCACGAGGCCCTGCAGCACGTCGATCATGTTGCTGGGCACGGGAATCTTGTTGATCTGCAGCGCCGAGCAGCCGTAGGAGATCACCGCGAAGAAGAACGCCGCGGGGATCACGCCCAACGGATGCAGGCCGCCGAACAGCGCCACGACGATGCCGGAGAAGCCGTAGCCGCCGGTGCAGCTGCCCAGGCCGCGGTGGTGCACGCCGAGAATTTCGACCGTGCCTGCCAGGCCGCAGCATGCGCCGGAGATGCACATCGCCAGCACGAGATACTTGCTCACGCTGATGCCGCCGTAGCGCGCCGCACGGTCGGAGGCGCCGGCTGCGCGCATGCGGAAGCCCGCAGGCGTCTTCCACATGAACAGGAAGACGATTACCGCGAGCGCCAGCGCGATGAAGATGCCGACGTGGAAGCGCATGCCCTTGTCAAGTGTCGGCACGACCTCGTTCATGCGGGGGAGCCAGAGGGAGGTGTTGAGCTTCACCGTCTGCGGGTCGCCGGAGCCGCCCGCCACGGCGGGATCGAGCAGCGGCACGCGCAGGCAGTAGGCGTAGAACTGCGTGGCGATGTAGTTGAACATCACCGTGGAGAGCAGCTCGCTCACGCCGAATTTCGCGCGCAGCAGGCCCGGCAGCGCGCCCCAGATCGCGCCGCCCAGCATGCCGATGAGCAGCGTGACCGGCAGCGCGGCGGCCGCGGGCAGGGAGGTGTTCAGCGCGAACACCACGGCGCACAGCAGACCCATGATCATCTGTCCCTCGCCGCCGATGTTCACGATGCCGCTGCGGTAGGCCACGCAGATGCCCACGCCGACGATGGTCAGCGGCGTCATGATGTTGATGACGCCGGAGAGGTTCTTGAGCGTGGTGAACGGATAGCAGAAGATGACATAGAAGGTATCCAGCACGTTCGCGCCCAGCACGCAGAGAATCATCGCCGCGACGCCGAGCGTCAGCAGCACCGCCAGCGCAATCACGCCGGCTGTATATACCATTTTGAAATGCTTCATCAGTCACGCACCCCCGCCATCATCATGCCCAGCTTGCGCTGCGTCGCCTCGCCCTGACCCAGCGTGCGCTGGATCTGTCCCTTGAAAATGACGGCGATGCGGTCGGAAAGGTTGATGATCTCCTCGAGCTCCTCGGAGATGAGCAGGATGCCCACGCCCGTCTCGCGCAGGGCGAGCAACTGCTTGTGGATGAACTCCGCCGCGCCCATGTCAAGGCCGCGGATGGGGTAGACCGCGATGAGGAACTTCGGCCCGCGGGAGATCTCGCGGGCGAGGATCACTTTCTGGATGTTGCCGCCGGAGAGCGAGCCCGCCGCCGCGTTCACGCTGGCGCAGCGGATGTCGAACTGCTCGCGCAGCGCCTGCGCGTTCTCTTCGATGGATTTGTTGGAGATGACGCCTGCGCGGGAGAACGGCGCGCGGCCCACGTCCTTGAGCACGAGGTTCTCGCGGATGGACATCGAGGGGACGATGCCCTCGACGTTGCGCTCCTCGGGCACGTAGCCCATGCCCTGCGCGATGATCTGCCGGGGCGACTTGCCGACCAGGCTCACGTCGTCGAGCAGGATCTCGCCGCTGTCGATCTGCCGCAGTCCCGTGAGCGCCTCCGCCAGCTCGCGCTGGCCGTTGCCGGAGACGCCCGCCAGACCGACGATCTCACCCGCGCGCACGGTGAGGTTCAGCTTGTTGAGCGCCATGTTGCCGCGGTCGCCGCGCACGAACAGGTCGCGCACCTCGAGCATCG
>CAMENN010000124.1 GCA_945928315.1 uncultured Clostridia bacterium | reverse complement strand
GAGGCGCAGGAGGCCAAGGAGGTCGCGCGCGAGGGCGGCCACATGACCACCAGCTGCTGCCCGGCGTTCTACAACATGGTGCAAAAGCACTATCCGCAGCTCATGGACAGGGTCAGCCACACCGTCTCCCCGATGGTGGCGACGGCGCGCTTCATCAAGAAGGAGCATCCGGGCGCGAAGGTGGCGTTCATCGGCCCGTGCATCGCCAAAAAGAGCGAGGTCAAGCGCTATCAAAGAGCGAAGGCCGAGGGCGCGGACTACGCGATCACCTTCGAGGAGCTTGCCGCGATGTTCGAGGCGAAGGGCGTCGATCCCGAAGCCGTCGCTGCGGCAAGCGTGCAGCAGGGCTCGCTCTACGGCAAGAACTTCGCGACCACCGGCGGCGTCTCCGCAGCGGTGCAGCAGGTGCTCGTCGAGGATCAGTTCGACCTGCCGGTCTCCTGCCTCAAGTGCTCCGGCGCGGCCGAGTGCAAGAAGGCGCTGCTCATGCTGCGCGCGGGCAAGGTCAGCGAGACGATCATCGAGGGCATGGCCTGCGAGGGCGGCTGCATCAACGGCCCGGCGAAGATCACGCCGGTGCGCCACAGCGTCGGCATGCGCAGGCAGCTGATGCTGGGCGTGGACGACCGCAAGATCGGCGAGAACCTGCGCGACGCGGGCTTTGCCGACATCGACATGAAGGACGGGCGGTAAGCGGGTATTGCCCAAAGGCTTCAAACCGGCGCGAAGTGAGGAAGGGTCAAGGGGACCGGAGCCTGCTGCGCCCAGAGGGCGAAGCAGGCAAGCGGAGCGTCGGAAATCGCAAGGAGCGCCTGAAAGGTGCGACTGTGCGAGTTCCCCGGACTGATGTCCCTTGCGGGGTCTGGGGCGGCGCCCTGAGCAGGGTTTGGGACGGCAGTCCCAACGTACTGAACTCGCACAGCGATCCCTGACGGCGGAATCCCGAAGGCCCGAGCGGATTCGCAGCCATGGGAGCAAAACCCGAATTATTCCCCGAAAGGAGGGCCCGCATGAAGCGGCATCGCAAAATCCTCTATGCCCTGAGCGCCGTGCTCTGGGCGGCGCTGCTCGTGCCCTTCTTTCTGGGGACGCGCGCCGCGCATCCGGCGACCGATGACTTCACCTTCGCCGTCTATACCCACCCGACGTGGGCGCAGACCGGCAGCCTCCTGCACGTCGTCAAGGACGCCGTCAGCTATGCGCTGCGCACCTGGCGCGACTGGCAGGGCACCGTCACCGGCGTCATCCTCATGGCGCTCAACCCCGCCGTGTTCTCGCTCCCGCACTACGGCGCGCACGCCGTCGTGCTGCTCGCGCTGATCATCGCCTCGGCGATCGTCTTCCTGCGGCACATGCTGGGCGTGCGCATCGGCCTGCCGCGCGGCGTCTGGCTGCCGGTGGCCATGGCCCTCGCCGCCGTGCAGCTCGTCTTCCTGCCGGACATCGTCGAGGGTGTTTACTGGTTCAACGGCGCGTGGTTTTACATGGGCGCGCAGTCCGTCGCGCTGCTTACGCTCGTGCTGTGCGACCGCTTCGCCGTGAGCGATGCATCGCGCGTCCGGCGCGCGCTCATGGCGCTTGCCTGCTGCCTGCTGCTTTTCGCGCTGGGCATGGACAACTACATCACCGCGATGATGACCGCGGCGGCGCTACTGATGATGGCGCTGCAAAGAGCGTGGGCATCGCATGGGACTGCCTGTCCGGATGGGCGGCGCGCGGCGGTCCGCACGGCGCTCCTGCTGCTGCCCATCGGCGCAGGACTGCTGCTCTCGGTGATCGCCCCGGGCAACAGCGTGCGCATGGAGACGGACGGCGCGCATCAGAGCGGCATGACCTGGCTGCTGCTCTCCATCGGCTGGACGCTGCGGGACGCGGCGCTTTACGTCGTGCGCTTTGCGTTCAAGACCCCGCTGCTCGCGCTGATGGCGGCGCTCACGCCACTGCTGTGCCGGGCACTGCCGCGCGGGGAGGCGGTCCGCCGCCGCTGTCCGCCCATTCCGGCGACGCTGCTGGGCGCGTACCTGATCCTCTGCGCGATGATCATCCCGCACATGTACTCTTCCGGCTATGCCGGCTCCGGGCGCGTGGTGAACATGTACCACAGCTTTGTGGTGCTCGCGCTGCCGATGGCGTGGTGCATGGCGCTCATGCGCCTGACGGATGCGCGCCGCGCACAGATCGCTTCGCCGCGCAGCTGCCGGCTTCTGGCGATGGGTGCGCTTTGTGCGCTGGCGATCTGCCTGCTGGGCGGCCAGCTGGGCAATTACGAAAAGCTGGTGCGCGATCAGCTGGACGGCACGCAGGACGCCTACATCGCGCAGTTTGAGCGCGAATATGCGCTGTGCGCGGCGGCGGGTCCGGAGGACGATGTGGTGCTGCCCGCCTGGACGGTGCAGACGGTGACCGGCAAGCCCACGGCGTATGAGGACGCGACGGTCTGGACGAACGAGTCCATGGCGCAGTACTTCGGCGTGCGCAGCGTGCGCGTCGCCGGGGAGGGCGAGAACCCGACGGGGAGGGACGGCGAATGATCCGCAGGAGCCTGGCGCTGCTGCTGCTGCTCATGCTGCTGTGCGGCGCGGCCTGCGCGGAGGAGGCGTTCTACACGCGGATGCCCGAGGCGCTGACCGCGGTGCAGACGACCCGCTCCGAGACGGTTGGAGGGACGCTTACGGTGAAGCGCACCTGCCCGAGGACGAGCTGCGCGCAGGTGGACGCGGAGATTGCGGCGCTCGTGGAGGAGATGGTGCAGGCGGCGCTCCCGGCTGCGCAGGCCTCCGGCGCGGAGCTGCTGGACGTGGGCGCGGTGATCACCCGCTCCGGCACGAGCTTCATGAGCTTTCTGACGATCGCGGAGACGACGGGCGGGCGCGAGCTGCTCCGCGCGTCGTACGACGCGCGGGTCTACGACATGACGACGGGCGAGCGCGTGACGATGGCGGATGTGCTCGCGGCGGACGGCAGCGGCTATGATCTGCTGGCGCAGGCCGTGCGCGAGCAGCTGGGCGCGGCCTTCCCCGCCGAGACGGCGGATGAGGCGGCGCTGGGCGCGCTGTGCACGCGGGCGGCGCTGGAATCGGCGCCGTTCACGCTGGGCGCGGCGAGCATGACGCTGACCTACCGCGCGGACGCGGTGTATCCGGGGCACGGGACGCTGCTGCATGTGACCGTGCCGTACGCGCAGCTTCGCCCGGAGATGACGGCGCGGGGGCAGGCGCAGACGGACAACAGCCGCTTCCGCATGGCGGCGCTGACCTACGACGACGGCTGTGCGCAGAAGAACACGCTGTACCTGCTCGACCAGCTGCGCCGCTACGGCGCGCAGGCGACGTTCTTCATCCTGGGCGAGCGCATCGCGGCGAACCACAACGTGCTCTCCCGTCAGCAGAACGCGGGCTACTCGATCCAGACGCACACCTGGGGCCACAGCTACACCTGGGAGCTGTCGCGGGAGGAGAAGGAGGCGGAGCGCGACCGCTTCGCCGAGGCGCTGGGCGCGGTCACGGGCGTTCCGCCCACGCTGATGCGCGCGCCGGGCGGCTCAGAGGACGGCTATGACATGGGCTATCCGCTGATCCACTGGTCGCTGGCGACCGGCGATTCCTCCAACGACAACGTGGAGGAGATCGTCGAGCGCACAAAATGGAGCGTGAAGGACGGCACCATCGTGCTCATGCACGACATCAACGCGAACTGCTCGAGGTACACGCGGGAGATCGTGGAATCGCTGACGGACCGGGGCTTTCTGCTGGTGACGGTGCAGGAGCTGTTCCTGGACGCGGGCATTCCGCTGGAGGACGGCATGGTCTACGGCTCGACCTCGCGCATGTGGCGCGTGAAGGAGTGACGGCCCCGCGGGGCGGAAGGAAGGATTCGATGACGAGGCTTGAACGGCGCGCGCTTAACTGGGCGGAGCGCAACAGGATCTGGCTGTTTGCGGCGGCCGTCAGCGTGCTGGCGGCGCTCATCCGCCTGTACGGGCTCGACTTCCACTCGGGCGATTACGACGGCTTTCTGCGCCCCTGGTACGACGAGATCAAGGCGAACGGCGGCCTGGCGGCGATCGGCACGCAGGTGGGCAACTACAACGTGCTCTACCAGCTGTGCATCGCGCTGATGACGTATCTGCCGGTTCACCCGCTGACGGCCTACAAGGGACTGTCCGTGCTCTTTGACTACCTGCTGGCGGGGAGTGCGGCGCTGGTGGCGCGCGAGCTGACGGGCGACAGGGTGCGCGCGGCGCTGGCGTATGCGGGCGTGCTGCTGCTGCCGTCGGTGTTTGTGAACTCGGCCTACTGGGCGCAGTGCGACTCGATCTACACCTGCTTCCTGATGCTGAGCGTGTGGTGCCTGCTCAAAAAGAGGGACACGCTGGCGTTTGTCTGCGTGGCGGCGGCGTTCCAGTTCAAGCTGCAGGCGATCTTCATCCTGCCGTTTCTGATCTGCCTGTACTGCGCGGAGAAGCGCTTCAGCATCCTGAACTTCCTGATCATCCCGGCGATGAGCATCGTCATCAGCCTGCTGTGCGGGCGCGGGCCGTGGGGCACGTTCCGCATCTACCTCGAGCAGACGGGCCAGCACACGGGCATGGCGCTGAGCTTCCCGAACGTCTGGAACCTGATCTCCGACCGCTATGATGTGTTCGGCCGTCCGGCCGTGTTGCTGACGATTGCGCTGCTGGGCGCGGGGCTGCTCCTGCTGCTCTCGCGCAAGCCGAAGATGACGCACGCGGCGCTGCTGACGGTGCTGATTGCCACGCTGTGGACCTGCTGCATGTTCCTGCCGAACATGCATGAGCGCTACGCCTACTTCCTGAACGTGCTGCTGCTGGTCGGTGCGGTCTGCGGCGGGCAGCTGCTGGGCTACGCCGCGGTGAGCGAGGTGCTTACGCTGATCATGTACGCCAAGTGCATCTGGAACGGCTCCGTGGCCTACAACACGCCGATGTACCTGTGCGCCGCGGTGTATGTCGCCGCGTATGGGATGTTCATCCGGGCGAGCCTGGGCGGGAGAACCTGGGTGAGCGGGGCGGGGAAATGAACCGCGCAGAAAACGGAAAAAAGGAAAAACGGAAAACAGGAAAACAGGAAAGAGCGGCCCGGAAAGGGCCGCTCTTTTGTGCACGGGGTTTATTCGGTGATGAAAAAACCCGCCAACGGCGAAAGCACGCGGGCGGTTCGTGGTGCACTGGGCGGGATTTGAACCTGCGGCCTTTTGATTCACAGACTTTCTTTGGCCTTTAGGGAGAATGGATGTGCCTGGTTGGGATGCGTGTGAAGTGGAGAAGGGATGCGGCTAGGAGAGGGATGTCTCCGGGCCAACGCTGACATAAAGGAGGACAGAACGATGAAACAGTCAAGTGCGATCCGAATGCTATAAACAAACCGATTTCGTTCAATGAGTTCGCCCTCTTTGTGTTGCCGTTTCTCTGTTATTTCTTTTTTCTGCTGTTAACACGCTGTACGTTGCCAATCAAGGTGTTCACATGATTGAATATATCCTCGTCCTCCAGCTGCGTCCAGGTATAGCCGGTTATCGCCTTGAAATCATCTTTCTGTTCAGAAATCCAAATGCCTTCCTTCGCTACAAGGACATAAGCCTTCGATTTCAGCAAAACTGCATAGGAATGCGCTTGGCCGCGGTCTGTCTCCAACTGTTTGCTGTTGGGGATTGTGAGCTTGGCCTCAAGAACAATCTCTCCGCGCTCCTGGTGCTTGGTATATACAGGCTTTACCACATAGTCAGGATATTTGCTGACACCACGGCCAATCCTCACCGGCAACTGTCTGCACCAATTCTCCGGAGTCCAACCCAAACGCTCAAGTAGCGGCTCAAGCAGCTGGATTTCCACCTCTCTCTCCAGTTCAAGATTATCATACTGGATCTCAGTTCGCAGTTCCAGCCGCGGAATATCGTTGTCTACCTCACCTTCTTCTGCGCACATATCCAGGAGGTGCATATACTCACTGTTCTTGAGCGGTGCACCATCCATACGAAGCATTCTCGTTTTCACAAGCGAAGTCTGCGAAAACACAGAATCAGCTTTCAGCATTTTGTACGTAATTTTGGGAATTTCAATGGGGCGGCCATAATACACATAGCGATAATGCGTAAACAGCGGATCATAGAAACCAGGTGCAACAGCCCGCCAGACAGAACTGAAACAGCTTGCAGGGCTCCAATGATACAGCACGCCGATATCACCTGGTTGCATTTCGTCATTACCCTGGAAGCAGAAGATATTATGCTTCGCGTTTTCTTCCTGCTCCACATCTGCCGGAAGGCCAAAGACATAGGCTTTACGGGGGGAAGGAAGTTCGTTCCAGATCCAGGTCATTCCGCCTGCCGATTTCGGGCCGTAGTCATACAGGAATGCCCATAGTTCTGCCGCTGACCATCTGTTTTTCAGACGGAAGGCATGGAACACATTGCAAAGTTTGCCGTAGAAGTCGTAACGATCGTTATACCGAACCTTTCCAGGGATCGCTGGCAATTCGATGCCGAAGATTCCCGCCATGCTGCACAGCACATTGTAGCACCCGGAATAATAATAAGGTATGCAATGGTTGGGTGCGGAAAACGCCCAAGCAGTCGAATCCATTGTTATACCGTCACAAAGGTCAAAGAACATGTCCATTTCTTTGGGAGTTTTCTCGCAGCCTTCCAGGTATGCTGCCTTGGTATCATTCAGGAAAAGGAAAGGAACATCCTGTTCAGGGATTGGGTTGCCTTGTTCATCAATAAACTGATACTGTGGCTGAACTGCCCCGTTTTCGTTTTCAAAAGACACGACCGACTCGATACCCTTGGCGCATTGCTCAATCAGAGCCTTGTCCGGACAGAAAGCATATAGGCATTCTACAATCAATTCTTCAAATCCGTCACGATCTCCATTGATAACACGCTGAAAATGGTCAACCATCTTCTGGCCACCGGCTTTCAAGTATATTTCCCATTGATACTGCGTTAATTCCATTAAAAAGTCTCCTGTCTCCTGCAAACGAATCACAGCAAACCATGTGGTGTTCGTAATTCTCGCTGACCATTCCGAAGCTGCTGACATTGTCGCGCTTTGCCTGAGAGGCAAGGCTAATTCAATTATAGCACGCCTGTCATTATGTTGCAACATAGTTGCTCACATCATAATTACAGGCTTGAAGTAGTTTATACTATCTCACTTCTCAAACGTTATTCTACAGAGTTCTCTGTCAAGGGTTACGTTGGGATGCCGCCCAAATCCGCTTGGGGATTTCATCCCCAAATCCCTTCATCGCTTCGCGTATGTAAAAGCAACTTTGTAGAATAAAAAGAATAAAGGAATATAATTCGCCCGAGATGCGGTAAAAAAGAAAAACCGCCAACGGCGCAAAGCACGTCAACGGTTTGTGGTGCACCCAACAGGATTCGAACCTGTGGCCTTTTGATTCGTAGTGCCTCGCAGGAGACCTGCGAGGCAAGTAAAATCAAAGACTTTACGATATGTAACAATAACGAAAAATGGTCTTCGGCTTTTCTGTGTTTGTCCTTGTCGGGTTCAGATTTCGTTTACATATCAAATTCAATGACGATCAATACTTGCTGGCAACATCAGCCAGCAGTTTTTTTATGCCTTCCTTCGCCTCCAGC
>CAMENN010000123.1 GCA_945928315.1 uncultured Clostridia bacterium | reverse complement strand
CCGGAGGGCCCGGCGCAGATGCTCATCTCCACGATCGACTACAACGACTTCGTGGGCCGCATCGGCATCGGCCGCATCACCCGCGGCACGCTGAAGCTCAACACCATGGCGACCCGCTGCAACTACGAGAATCCGGAGCTGCACGAGAACTTCCGCCTGAGCAGCCTCTTTGCTTTCGACGGCCTCAAGCGCGTGGCGACGGACAGCGCCTCCATGGGCGAGATCGTCGCGATCACCGGCATCGAGGACATCATGATCGGCGACACCATCTGCGCGCCGGACACCGTCGAGCCGCTGCCCTTCGTCAAGATCACCGAGCCGACCGTCGTGATGACCTTCTCCGTCAACGACAGCCCGTTCGCCGGCCGCGAGGGCACCTATGTCACCTCCCGCCACCTGCGAGCGCGCCTGATGCGCGAGCTGCAGACCGACGTTTCCCTGCGCGTGGAGGAGACCGAAACGCCGGACGCCTTCCGCGTCAGCGGCCGCGGCGAATTGCACCTGTCCGTGCTCATCGAGAACATGCGCCGTCAGGGCTACGAATTCCAGGTCTCCAAGCCTGAGGTCCTCTTCCACTATGACGAGAACGGTACGAAGCTGGAGCCTGTGGAAAAGCTGATCTGCGACGTGCCCAGTGAGTACGCCGGCGCGGTCATCGAGAAGATCGGCCGCCGCCGCGGCGTCATGGACAACATGACCGGCACCGACCGCGTGCGCCTGGAGTTCACCGTGCCCAGCCGCGGCCTGTTCGGCTACCGCAGCGAGTTCATGACCGATACCCGCGGCGAGGGCATCATGAGCGCGGTGTTTGACCACTACGAGCCCTACAAGGGCGACATCCCCCACCGCAACTGCGGCGCGCTGGTCTCCACGGAGACGGGCGAAGCCGTCATGTACGGCCTGTTCTACGCGCAGGATCGCGGCACGCTCTTCTGCGGCCCGAACACCGCCGTCTACACCGGCATGATCGTCGGCCAGAACGCGCGCACCGGCGACATCGACGTCAACGTCTGCCGCCAGAAGCACCTGACCTCCATCCGCAACGCCGCGGGCGCCGAGACGGCCATGAAGCTCGTCTCCATGCGCACGCTGTCCCTGGAGGAGTGCCTGGAGTTCATCGATGACGACGAGCTGCTGGAGATCACCCCGAAGAACCTGCGCATGCGCAAGCGTGTCCTCGAGGTCGAAATGCGCAAGAAGCTCGCCGCCCGCGCCCGCCGCGAGGAAAAGTAATTCACCGGTTTCAAACCGCTCCCTGCCGCTGTTGCGGCAGGGAGTTTTTTCTATCTTTATCTGTTTTTCATTCCGGTTTTCGTCCGGAAAAAAGCGGGCTTCTCGTACATCTTTTCTCCGCATTCCCCTCGGTTTTCCGTCACTTTCCTGCATTTTTTCTTTGAACTCGCACAGCGGATTCTCGGAATAATCCTTGTATGCAATGCGTTAATGCTTCTGTTTCATGGCCTATTGACCGGCTTTCTCTGAATCGTCAAAAATATGACATGCATTTCCGGAAACGGCGTTTTTCCGTTTTTCATGATTCCCACAGAAGCTTTTTGTGAAGTGTTCACGTTTTTTACCCCTTCGCAGAACATTCGTCATTTCCATTTTTGTCCTTCTCTGACAAACTTGCTCAAAGGGGGTTTACAGGCTTTGGGCGGTTGTGCTATGATACCGCCAACAGCCGGGAAGCGCCGCAAAGCAGACGCCCCTCCCCGCTGATCACATAGAGTCCCGCCCCATTGAGGCGGATAAGGAGGTTTTCAACATGATGAATCGTCAGATGAATTCAAGCAATCCGATTTCCGGTGTGCACTGCGCATCCCACAAGGGCAACGCCGACGCGCTCATCCTGAGCGTGATGGTGATGATCGCGCCGCTGGCGCTGATCGCCGTGTCCATCCTCGGCAACCTGCACTGAGCAGACTGCCGCAGTCATGACCGCCCGTATCCGCGGGCGGAGATTTGAAGGAGGAATTGCAATGATCAAGTATAGTCTTTCCGAAGCCGCACAGGCGATGGCCGACAGTCAGAAGATGACGGCTCGCGACGTCCTGGATGTCGCCCGCTTTGCTCTGGGCTTCATGATCGTCCCGCTGCTGATGACCGCCCTGTATGTCGCGGCCAACTGCATCTGAAAGCGGGCAGTGAATCAAGCGTTTCCGCCGCACGCGCCCGTGGAATCCGTTCCCGCCTGCATGCGGCAAAAGGCTGCGGAGTCATCCGGCTCCGCAGCCTTTCTGTATTCTGTTGAATCGCTCACAGGCCCGCACGCTTCGTCACCTGCCTGTAGCGGATCGTCGTATACACCAGCATGCAGCCCCAGCCGACGGCGCAGGCCCATGCCGCGCCGTCCAGCCCAATGCGCGGCACCAGCAGATAGATCACCAGCGCCCGCACGGAGATCTGAATGAACGTCGCCACAAGCGTCGTCTTCATCTCCCCCATGCCGCGGAAAAAGCCCTGTATGCCGTTGGTCAGCGACGGCAGGACGTAGAGCATCGACATGATCGCCAGGTAGCTCACGCCCATGTCGATCATCTCGCGGCTGTCCTGCGCGGCAAAGAGCAGCATGATCGGACGCTTCAGCAGCAGAATCGCGACGGCGATGCACACGCCGTAGGTCACCTCGATCTGCATGCCCCGGCGCAGCGTATCGCGCACGCGGTCGCTCTTGCCCGCGCCGCGGTTCTGCGCGATGCAGGTCATCATGCCCGAGGAGATGCTCTGCTCCGGGATGAAGGCGAAGTCGTCCACGCGGCTGACCGCGTTGAACGCCGCGATCATGCTGACGCCCTGCGCATTGATGACGCTCTGGATGAGCACCTTGCCGATGGGCTGGCAGGCCTGCTGCAGGGCCGTGATGGAGCCGCTGGAGACGGTCTCCCGCAGCAGGGCGCGGTCCACATGCAAATCCTTGCGTTCCAGGCGCAGCAGCGGGATTTTGCGCTGCATGTAGACCGCGCAGAGCAGCGCGCTCGTCCCCTCGGCGATCACCGTCGCCAGGCCCGCGCCGGTCACGCCCCAGCGAAGCCTCGCGATGAACAGGAGGTCGAGCATCGCGTTGAGCACGGACGCGCCTGCCAGAAAGCACACGGGCGTTCTGGAATCGCCCACGCTGCGCAGCGCCGCCGCGAGGATGTTGTACTGGAAGGTGAACAGGAAGCCCACGAAGATGACGCGCAGATAGCGCTGCGCCATCGGCAGGATGTCCGTGGGCACGTTCATGAGCCTCAGCAGCTGCGGCGCGAAGCACAGCCCCAGCGCGAACACGGCCAGCGAGCAGGCCGCGCCGAAGAGCACCGTCGTGGCGACCTCCCGGCGCAGCGCGTCATGATCGCCCGCGCCGTAGAACCGGCTCATCAGCACAGATGCGCCGATGGAGATGCCCGACACGCCGAGGATCACGATGGTCATCACCGGATTCGCGGCGCTGACCGCGGCCAGCGCGCCTTCCCCGGCAAACTTGCCGATGATGATCGAATCGACCGCATTGTAGGTCAGCTGAAAGAAGTTGCCCAGGATCAGCGGCAGCGCATACGCCACCAGGTGGCGCGCAATGCTGCCCTCCGTCATTTTCCGCATCGCTCAGATTCCCTCCACACCCAGCTCGCCGGCGATCTGCCGCACCTCGGCGAGCGTATTCTCCTCGACCGGCACGCCCTCGCGCAGGCGGCGCGCCATCGCCTCAAATGCCTTCTCCCCCGGCGTGTAGATGCGCGCGCAGCCGGGCATTTTCTCGCTCGCGCGCAGGGCGGCCAGATAGGCGCTCATGCGCGCACGGATGTCCGCCGGATCGCCGAACATCGCCGGATCGAACGCGAGTAAGAAGTGGCAGGTGTGATCGCCGTGCGCACCGCACATCTGCGGCGAGGTCATGCCCTGCGCCAGCACGCCGGTCAGCGCCTCGACCATGATCCCCAGGCCATAGCCCTTGTGGCCGCCGTGCGTCTCGCCCTCCCCGCCCAGCGGCAGGATGCCGCCGCGCTCTCCGGCGAGGATGGAGGCGTTCATGCGCGACGCATCCGTGCAGGGCGCGCCGTCGGGGCCGATCGTCCAGCCCTGCGGCATCGGCCTGCCGCGCTTTTGGCAGACCTCCACCTTGCCCAGCGTCACCACCGTGGTCGAGGCGTCAAACCAGAAGGGAACCGGATCAGCAGGCATGCAGAAGGCCATGGGGTTCGTGCCCAGCATCATCTCCCGCCCGAACGTGGGCACCATGATCGGCCCCGTGTTGGTCATGGAGAAGGCCGCGAGACCCTCGCGCTCCGCCATCAGCGTGTAATACCCGGCGATGCCGTAGTGCGAGGAATTGCGCACGACGGCCATGCCCACGCCCGACTGCTTTGCCTTTTCGATCGCCATGCGCATCGCGAACTGCGCAACAAGCGCGCCCATGCCGAAATGCCCGTCGATGAGCGCGGAGACAGGCGTCTCGCGCAGGACTTCCGGCTTTGCCGAAACGTTCACGCTGCCCGACCGGATGTTCCGGTGATAGTCATCAGCCGCTGCGCGCCATGGCTCTCGATGCCGAACAGGTCGGCCTGCATCAGCACGTCTGCGATCGCGCGCGCATCCTCCGACGAAAATCCTTCCTTTTCAAAGATCCGCTCCATGCACGCGCGCAGCGCACCGGCGTCAATCACCCGATCCATGCTTCTTTTCCTCCTTCGTGCTGCAACCATCGCGCGTCACCGCTTCTTCCGCGCATGGCCCGCCTCCTGCTCCATCTGATACCGCTCGATCTCGTCGAGAAACGCTCTACCGTAGCGGTCGTATTTGCCCGTACCCACGCCCGCGACGCGCAGCATCTCCTCGCGCGTGCCGGGGCACTTCTGCGTCATGTCCCGCAGCGTCGCGTTGGTGAAGATGATGAACGGCGGCACGTGCTGCTCTTCCGCGATGTCCCGGCGCAGCGCCGCCAGCCGTGAAAAGAGCGCCTTGTCCACCGGCAGCTTCTGCTGCACGCGCCGCTCGCGGGGCGCCGCGCTGCCCGGCTCACCCAGCGTCATGTGCACCGGCTCATCCCCGCGCAGCAGCTCCATGGCGCGCGGCCCGGCCTTGACGCGCGGATAGTCCCCGTCCGTAACTTCCAGTGCCTCGTCGGCGACCAGCTCCTCGATCATCGTGCGCACGTTGCTCTCGCCCTCGTCCTTCAGGCAGCCGAACGCGGAGAGCTTGTCCAGCTCCTTTTCGCGCGTGCGCTCGTCCCGTTTGCCCAGCAGCACGGAGACGACCGTCCCCTTGCCATAGCGCCCCTTGAGCGCGATCACACAGGAGACGATCTGTCCGGCCTGGCGCGTCACATCGCGCTCGCCCATCGCAGACATGCAGGCCGAGCAGTTGCCGCAACGCGCCTTCCTCGGTGTCTCGCCGAAGTAGCGCAGGATCTTTGTGCGCAGGCACCCGGTCGTCGTCGCATAGAAGGTCATCTGCTTGAGGCGCTCGCGCGCACGGTCGAGCACGACGGCCTGCGTCTGCTCATCAAGCTCGCTGGCCTCCATCGAGTGCTCGATGAGGAAATTGTTCAGCCGCACATCCGCCGGCTGATACAACAGGCAGCAGACCGCGTCCTCGCCGTCACGCCCGGCCCGGCCCGCCTCCTGATAATAGCTTTCGAGGTCCTTGGGCATGTTGTAGTGCACGACGAACGACACGTTCGACTTGTCGATGCCCATACCGAAGGCGTTCGTCGCCACAATCACCGGCACGCGGTCGGAGACGAAGTCCTCCTGCGCCTGCTGGCGCGTCTCGTCGTCCATGCCCGCGTGGTAGCCGACGGCGTCGATGCCCTTGGAGACGAGCATGCGCGTGATCTCCTCCACGCCCTTGCGCGTGCCGCAGTAGACGATGCCGCTTTGTCCGCGGTGCTCCTGCAGAAAGCTCAGCAGCTGCGCGTTGCGGTCACCGCCGCGGCGCACCTCGAAGAAGAGGTTCGGCCGGTCAAAGCCCGTCGCCGCACAGAACGGATCGCGCAGGCGAAGCAGACGGATGATGTCCTGACGGACGCTCTCCGTGGCCGTCGCTGTGAACGCGCTGACGCGCGGGCGCCTGGGCAGCTCGCGGATGAACGGCTCGATCCTCAGATACCCCGGCCGGAAGTCCTGCCCCCACTGGCTGACGCAGTGCGCCTCATCGACGACGACCTGGTCGATCGGCGCGCTCTTCGCGAACGCGAGGAAGTTCGGCGTCATCAGCCGCTCCGGCGCGACGTAGACGATGCGGTAGACGCCCCGCGCGGCATTGTGCAGCGCGAGCGTGATCTGCCGCTCGGTGAGCGAGCTGTTGATATACGCGGCCCGCACGCCGTTTTGCAGGAGCGCGCCGACCTGATCCTGCATCAGCGAGATCAGCGGTGAGACCACCAGCGTGATGCCCGGCAGCACGAGCGCGGGGATCTGATAGCACAGCGATTTGCCCGCGCCGGTGGGCATGACGGCCATCACGTCGCGCCCGGCCAGAATGGCGGCGATCACGCTCTCCTGCCCGGGCCGGAACGCATCATACCCGAACACATCCGCCAGCACCTGCCGCGCCCTGTCAAGCTCCGTCATAGCCGCCTCCTGCATCTTTTGCTGTGCGCTCCGATTGGCCGGAACGGGGCTGCCGCCCTGAAACCCGCCCGGGCCTTGCCCCGGCCCTTCATCGCTTCGCGCTGATCCTCACGCTTGAGCGGCAAAGCCGCATCACAACTTGTTCCATTATATCGCCCGGAGCACACGAGCGTCAAGCATAAGGCGGCCTTTTGCTGCGCAGGATACGCGTCAGGAGGTGATTCCCTGTGAACCTGTATCCGAACCTGTATGCGCTGCTGGAGAGCGACTCCCGCGCCCGTGCGCTGTACGAGCAATCGCCCCTGCCGGTGCGCCGCCAGCTGCTTGTGCGCCAGCGGGAAATCCACTCCATTGCCGCGCTGGATGCGGCCATCAGCGCATGCCGCATGTGACAGGTTGCTTTGACGCAATTTCCTATACAGCAAAAAAGGACGGCCGTAAAGGTCGTCCTTCTTGTCTTTACTTGGCGAACTCGGTGCAACGCGTCTCGCGGATGACGTTGACCTTGATCTGGCCCGGATACTCCAGCTCATTCTCGATGCGCTTGGCGATCTCGCGGGCGAGCACGATGGTGCCCTCGTCGGAGATGTCCTCCGGCTTGACCATGATGCGGACCTCGCGGCCGGACTGGATCGCGAAGCTCTTCTCGACGCCCTGGAAGCTCGAGGCGATCTCCTCCAGCTTTTCGAGGCGGCGGATGTAGTTCTCGATGGACTCGCGGCGGGCGCCCGGGCGGGCCGCGGAGATCGCGTCAGCCGCCTGAACGAGCACAGCCTCAATGGTCTGCGGCTCAACGTCGTTGTGGTGCGCGGCGATGCAGTGGATGACCTCCGGGCTCTCGTGATAGCGCTTGGCCATCTCCACGCCCAGCTCGACGTGCGTGCCCTCCAGCTCGTGATCGACGGCCTTGCCGATGTCGTGCAGCAGGCCCGCGCGCTTGGCAAGCGTCACGTCCGCGCCCAGCTCCGCGGCCATCAGGCCGGCGAGGTGGGACACCTCGATGGAATGCTTGAGCACGTTCTGTCCGTAGCTGGTGCGGTAGCGCATGCGGCCGAGCAGCTTGACGAGCTCATGATGGATGCCGTGCATATTCGTCTCGAACACGGCCTGCTCGCCGGCCTCGCGGATCTGGTTGTCCACCTCGCGGCGGGCCTTTTCGACCATTTCCTCGATGCG
>CAMENN010000122.1 GCA_945928315.1 uncultured Clostridia bacterium | reverse complement strand
GGGTACGCTTTCCCCTAATTTGCACTTGACAAGAGGGTACTACATAACAGTATGAAGCGGCGTAACCCAATCGCCATCATCATCGGATAAACAGAAGGGAGCCGGAGGAAAACGATCCCCCGGACTCCCTTTTTTGCTTCGCGCCAGGAAAGACCATTCAGAAAAGGACCAGTGTCATACGCCCCCGGACGTGGTCAGTGCGCCGCTGATGAGCGCGCAGAGCCACGCGGCGTGTTCGCGCAGCTGAATCTCCAGCGCGGCCTGCGCGTCCTCCGCGGCCGGGGCGATCTGGAAGGTGGCGTAGTAGCCCCGAATGGCGGCGAGCTGCGCATCCGCCGCGGCGAGGTACTGGTCCCGTGCGGCGGCGATGGCCGCGTGCTGGCTTTCGTCCATGCGGCTGAGCCAGAGGTCATAGAGCTGCGCGATCTCCTCGCGCCAGAGCTGTGCGGCCTGGCTCGCCCGGCCGGCGGCGACCAGCGCCTGCGTCTGCAAAGAGAGCGCGTCGTGCGTGGCGCAGTATTCGATGGCGCTGGCGCCGTCCATCCCCTGATGGGTGCAGAACGCCGGATAGCGTCCGTCGGCAAGCGCGCCCTCGCCCTCCGTCAGCTGGCCCGTTTCCACGAGCATCTCAAGCCAGCTCTCGGAGAGCGTCTCGAGCATCCGGTCGTCCGCGACGCCGTCGGCGGGCAGTCCGGCATAGCGCTCATAGTCCTTGACGGCGCTCTCCGTGTTGCGGCCGAAGATGCCGTCCGGCTCCTCAAAGAGCCAGCCGGTCTCAAAAAGCATCTGCTGGAGGCTGCGCACGTCCTCGCCCTTGTCGCCTCGCCGCAGCGCGGCCAGCGAGCAGACGGGCAGCAGGCAGAGAATTGTGAGGAGCACAAGCATTCGCGTGAGCATGTGTGTCAAAGGAATCCCTCCCCGTTCCTTGTGCGGCGAACCGCCGCGTTCTGTGAACAGTATAGAGGATTTTGGCGGATTTGTCTCGCTATTTCCAAAAAGAAATAGGAAAAATCGGATTGCCGAAGCGGACCGGGGGAAGAAGGCGGATACGCTCATTACGGGCCAGTCTGGATCACACCGGGCTTTCTGACCGGACGAAGCGACCGGCGGCACTTTTGGCGCTCCCGCCCTATAAAAACGCCGCGGAGTATGGTATAATACCCGTATCATCCATCATGCCCCGGGCGTGATGGGGAGGAAGGGAGATTTTGGACATGAAAACCCCCGTACAGGCGGCGAGCGTTGAGGCTTTCCGCGCGGATCTGCCGGAGTTCAGGGAGAAGAGCGCTGCATTCTTCGCCGGAGAGATGACCAAGATGGACTACAAGGGCTTTTCGGGATATTATGGCACCTACGCGCAGCGCGACGGCAAGGCGAGCATGCTGCGCCTGCGCATGCCGGCGGGCTGCGTGACGCCGGAGAAACTGGCGTTCACGGCGGAGATGATCCGAAAGCACGGCATCGGGCGCGTCCACTTCACCACCTGCCAGACCATTCAGCTGCACGACCTGACGCAGGAGGCGGTCTGCGACATCATCGAGCGCGCGCTCGACCATGGCATCATCACGATGGGCGGCGGCGGCGACTACCCGCGCAATGTGATGTGCTCCCCGCTCTCCGGCGTGGAGGAGGGGGAGTACTTCGACGTGCTGCCGTGGGCGCAGGCTGCGGGCGACTACCTGACGACGTTCATCAAGGCGGAAAAGATGCCCCGCAAGCTCAAGGTGGGCTTTTCGAACGCTCCAGCCAACGTGACGCACGCGACCTTCCGCGATCTGGGCTTTGCCGCGCGAGCGGACGGCCTGTTCGATGTGTACAGCGCGGGCGGCCTGGGCAACAATCCGCGCTTCGGCGTGCTGGTCGCCGAGGCGGTGCCGCCGCGCGAGATCCTCTATTACATCAAGGCGATGTGGCTGACCTTCCGCGCATACGGCAATTATGAAAACCGCGCCAAGGCGCGCACTCGCTACATGCAGGAGGCGCTGGGCGGACCGGAGGCGTATAAGGTGGCGTATCTGGAGAAGCTGCGCGAGGTGCGCGAATCCGGCGAGGATCTCACGCTGCCGGAGCTGAGCGCGCCCGTGCGCAAGCAGGGGGATGGCTCGACGGCTGGCGGCGCGCGGGTTATCCGCCAGAAGCAGCCGGGCCTCTACGCCGTGCACTATCACCCCATCGGCGGACAGCCGGATGCGCAGACGCTGTGCGCGCTCGCGGACGCGCTGACCGGCATGCCGGGCGTCTCGATGCGCCTTTCCCCGGACGAGAGCGCCTACATCGTCAACCTCACAGGCGATGAGGCGGCGCGGGTGCTGGCGCTCACCGCGGACAGCGCGGTCACGCCGTTTGAGTGCTCCGTCGCCTGCATCGGCGCGAGCATCTGCCAGGTCGGCCTGCGGGATTCCCAGGCGCTGCTGAGAGACTGCGTGGAGGCGGTCCGTGCGGCGGAGCTGCCAGCGGACGCGCTGCCGCAGATTCACATCTCAGGATGTCCCTCCTCCTGCGGCACGCATCAGATCGGCGCGCTGGGCTTCCGCGGCGGCGTGAAGCATGTGGACGGCAAGCCGCAGCCGGGCTTTGCGCTCTTCGCGGGCGGCGCGGACCGCCAGGGTGGGGAGACCATGGGGCGCGAGCTGGGCGCCATGCGGACAGAGGACATTCCGGCCTTCCTCGTGCAGCTCGGCCGGGCTGTCGCGGACAGCGGCATGGGCTATGCCGCCTGGGCGGAGGCCAACCCCGGCGCGCTGGAGGCGATCGCGCAGGCCTATACCGGCTGACGGCCGCCGGACCAACAATCCCAAAAACGGACGCCCTCCTGCCGCGGCACCATTGCTGCGGCGGGAGGGCGTTTTGCCGCGCATGGATTCGGAAAACGCGGCGCATCCTGCCCGGGAGGTGATCGCTATGGACGCTCTCTGGATGGACGGGACGCGGCTGCCGTCCTTTCCTGTGCTCGACGGGGACCTGCACAGGACGTGCTCATCATCGGCGGCGGGCTGCTGAGCGCATACCGGCTCGGGCAGGCGGGCGTGCGCTGTGCGCTGATCGAGGCGGAGCGCATCTGCGGTGGCTGGGACGCGCTGGCCGCCTTTGTGCGCGAAAGCTATCCCGGCGCAAGCGGGGTCCGCCGCCGGGCGACGCAGGACTGCATGACGCTCGACGGCAAACCCTGCATCGGGCGGTATGCCGGGAGCACGCCGGTGCTGTACGTGGCGACGGCTTCAACAAGTGGGGCATGACCACGTCCGTGGCCGTGGCCAATCTGCTGAGCGATCTTTTGCAGGAGCGGGAAAACCGCGCGGCTGCGCTGTTCTCGCCCGCACGGTCCATGCTGCGCCTTCGGCTGCTGAAAAACGGCTGGGGAGGCAGGTACCGGCCTGCTGACGCCCACGCGGACGAGATACCCGCACATGGGCTGCGCGCTGAAGTGGAATCCGCAGGAGCGCACGCGGGACTGCGCCTGCCATGGCTCGCGCTTCTCACGGGAGGGGGAGCTGCTGAACAGCCCGGCGACGCGGGACCTGTCGGCTGCAGCGGGACGGGAGACGGGGCGGTGAGGACAGAATTGCAGAAAACGCAGCCCCGGTCTTTCCGCAGGAAAAGCGGCCAGACCGAGGCTTCATCTCTTTGCTTACGGTAGTCTCATCACCCTCACGGCGCCGGGGAAACGCAGTGTATCCGTGATCACACCGTCCTGCAGCAGGGTCAGTCCCGCGTCCTGACAGGCGGCGAGCAGGCGGTGCTCGTCCACCACGCAGAAGTCGCGGGGCGCGCTGCCCATCAGCGCATGGCTGGCCTCCCTGCGCAGGGAGGGCAGGGCAAGGCGCACGATCGTGCCCTCGCCGCGGTTGGAGGCGTAGAGACAGCGCTGATCCGCAGAGGGCCACAGCGCAGCGGCGAAACCGGGCGTTGCCTCGTCGCTGAGTGTGGAGACGCCGGGCGCGAGCACGCTGCCGCCGTCCGGCCCGAAGCGGACCGGATAGACCCGATTGCCCAGCTCGGTGATCAGATAGGCGTCGCCCGCGCGCGTGCAGGCCACATGGCGCGGCCCCTGTCCGGCGGGCACGGGGATGCGGTAGCGCTCCGTGAGCAGGCCGCGCGCATCCTGCCGGTAGACCACCAGCGCGTCAAGCCCCAGATCCACGGCACAATAGCAGCCGGGCAGCATGGGCAGGGCCACCACCTGATGCAGGTGCGGCCCGGTCTGGCGCGTGGGGTGGGGGCCTGCGCCGTGATGCCGGACGAGCTGGAGCATGGGCCCGATGCCCGTTTCGGTGAGCGGAAAGACGGCCAGGGAGCCCGTCCCGTAGTTCGCACACAGCAGGAGGCGGCCGTCCGGGGAGACCTCCAGAAAGCAGGGCTCGACGCCGCTGGTGGGCTGCCGGGAGACGAGCTCCATGCCCGTCTGCGTCACGCGCAGCTCGTTCACGCAGCCGCTCATCGGGGCGTCCGCATCGCTGCTGACGCTGAAGATGCGGCCGTCCGGGCCGGAGCACAGCCAGTTCGGGTCCGTCAGCGCGCCGTCCGTCCACAGCAGGCGCAGCCTCCCGTCCTCAAGGCGTACCCGGCCGATGCCGGCGCCGCCCGCGTGCGTCAGCGTCCCAATCAGAAAATCCATGACCATCCTTCCTTTCGCTGCGCCCGGGCGAGGCCGGCGCAGCCGGACATATAGGGAATTTGCAAATTATTATATCATTCTTTTGAAATCTGGAAAACCCCTTGAAAAAATCCTGCGGATGATTATGATATATGCAGTGAAAAAGGGCGGTCCGGGCCGGAGCGTGCGGTCCGCTGTCATGAATGAGGAGGTAAAAGCCATGAATGTGAAGGAACGACTGCTTGCGGAAAAGCTGGTCATCATCTCCCGCGGCATCCCCGAGGAGGCGCTGCTGCGCTGCTGCGAAGCGCTGCTGGAGGCGGGGGGTGTGCTGCCTGGAGAGCACGTTTGATCACCTGCTGCCCGACCCGATTGCGGACAACTGCGCGAAGCTACGGGCCATCCGCCGCGCGTTCGGCGACAGGATCTGCCTGGGCGTGGGCACGACGCTGACGGTGGAGGAGGTGCAGGCCACCTTTGACGCGGGCGCGGAGTACGTGATTTCGCCCTCCACCAAGCCCGCGGTGATCCGCGAGACGCGCCGGCTGGGCATGACCTCCATCCCCGGCGCGATGACGCCCACGGAGGTGTGCACCGCATGGGATGAGGGCGCGGACATCGTCAAGCTGTTCCCGGCGGACGACCTCGGCCTGCACTACATCCAGAACCTGCGCGGACCGCTGCCGCACATCCCGCTGATGGCCACCGGCGGCGTCAACCCGGCGACGATCCCGCAGCTGCTCGGCGCGGGGGTGAGCGCCGTGGGCACGGGCGTCACGGTGCTCAAAAAGGACCTGAGCGCCGCGGGGGATTACGCGGCCATCCGGGACCTCGCGCGCATGCACAGGGACGCCATCCGCATCTGGGAGAAGGAGAACAGGGCATAAAGATCACCGACACCAAGGCCTGCACGATGGACGCATTCCGCACAAATTGGACGTTCATCAAGGTGGAGACGGACGAGGGGCTCTGCGGCTGGGGCGAGGCCAGTCTGGGCACCCGCGAACACGCGCTCGAGGGCTGCGTGGAGGACATGAAGCGCCTGATCGTCGGGCGCAACCCGATCGGCATCGAGATCGCCTGCTGGGACATCGCGGGCAAGTTCTACAACGCGCCGGTGTGCAACCTGCTCGGCGGACGGATGCGCGAGCAGGTGCCGATGTACGCGAACGCGTGGTTCACCGGCGCGCGCACGCCGGAGCAGTTCGCCGAAAAGGCGAGGTACACCGTCTCCAAGGGCGTGAAGGCGCTCAAGTGGGACCCGTTCGGCAAGGCGCACATGACGCTCTCCCGCCGGGAGATGGACGCCGCCGTGGCGTGCGTGGGCGCGGTGCGCGAGGCAGTCGGCCCGGAGGTGGAGCTGCTCATCGAGTGCCACGGCCGTTTCAACCACTACACCGCCGTGGAGATGAGCCGCGAGCTGGCGCCGTTCAAGCCGATGTTCATCGAGGAGCCGACGGTGCCGGACTGCATCGATTCACTGCGCTGGGTGCGCGACCACAGCCAGGTGCCGGTGGCCGCGGGCGAGCGCTTCTACGGAAAATATGCGTTCTGGGACGTGCTGCACAAGGAGGCCATCGACATCGCCCAGCCGGACATCTTCCACAACGGCGGCATTCTGGAGAGCAAGAAGGTCGCGGCGATGTGCGAAAGCTGCCATGGCCGGTGTCGTTCCACAACCCGTCCGGGCCGGTGTCCAATGCGGCAATCCTGCAGCTGGCGGCCTGCACGCCGAACTTCCTGATCCATGAGATCATGATCACCGATGGCTCGTTCCGCGCGGACGTGACCGATGAGGAGATCCGCTATCAGGACGGCTTCATTCTTGTTCCGGACAAGCCCGGCCTGGGCATCGAGGTCAATGAGGCGTTCCTCTCGACCCGGCCGTACGTCCCGCGCAACCTGCGCCACTATACCGGCACGCTCACCGACATCCGCCCGAAGGACGATACCGTGTACTACTTCAAGGGGTGGGACTGAGTTTTCGCTGGAAAACGGGACCCGGCCAGGCTGCTTCGGCGGTCTGGCCGGGTCCCGCGTTTCCCTCCGGGAATCGGGCGTTTCGTGAAAAAAAGGGGTTGCATTTTCCGCCCGGGTGTGGTATAGTATATGTCGTTCACAAGAGCATACGGGGCATGAGCACAGATGGTAGAACGAAGTTCTCCGAGGTACGCCCCACACCCAAGGCAGTTAACGGTGAATCTGCACAAAATTCGCCGGGAATATTTGGGGCATTAGCACAGTTGGTAGAACGAAGTTCTCCGATGTACGCCCCATACTCAAGGCAGTTAATGATGAATCTGCACAAAATTCGCCGGGAATATTTGGGGCATTAGCACAGTTGGTAGAACGAAGTTCTCCAAGGTACGCCCCCACGCCCAAGGCAGTTAATGGTGAATCTGCACAAAATTCGTCGGGAATATTTGGGGCATTAGCACAGTTGGTAGCGCGCTACATTCGCATTGTAGAGGTCAGCGGTTCGAATCCGCTATGCTCCACCAGCTCAAGCGGGGTTGTCAGTCACGACGATCCCGCTTCTTTTTCTTCCCGGCGGGTTTTGACAGATTCCTCCACCCCAACAGGAGGAATGGTCATGGAGTATCCCTTTATCACACTTGACGACGGCACGCAGATTTCCCACTCCGAAATGCTTGCAGACCGCAGCGTGCTGGTATATATTCGCAGAGACGCGCTCTGCCGAGCCGTTTATGCCCTCCCTGCGCAGGAATGGCGCGAGGCCGCCGGATTTACAGCAGACGAGCTTGAGCACATCAAAAGGGTCATTCTGAAGATGACCCCGCTGATTCTGGAGTTTTCGCAAAAAGGAGGCTTCCGCGGTGCCTCTGGTCTTGAGGATTGACCGCTACTGTGTATTCTTCTGGGCAAACGAAGGTGAACCGCTGGAACCTGTTCATGTACATGTGTCAGAGGGACATCCTGTTCCCCACGCGACGAAGATCTGGCTCCTTGCATCCGGGCACTGCCGTCTGTGCAGCAACGGATCGAGGATTCCCGAACCGGCGCTGCGCAACATTATGCGCGTGCTGGAAGCGTATCATGAAGAGATTGTGGAGAAATGGGTGTTTTGCTTCGGCAAAGCATGGTTTACCTGTTGAATTATGGGTAACAGCGGATTCCGAGACTTTGTGACAGCGTATTATAACCAATAGACAGAGCCTGCAGCCTTATGTATTGAGGAAGCAGGCTCTTGGCTTCTGGTTCGTCGCATTTGGGCATTGTTTTCACTTACACCATGAATATCAAAACGATTTGCACCGACCGCAAGGCAATGGCGCACACGCTGGCGGCCTATTTGGGAACAACCGCCGAATACCTGCGTACCCCGACCTATGCCTTCCGCGTAGGTATTTTCCGCGGTTTTCCCCGCAGCCAAACACTCAGGCTCTCGTTATAGTAAAATGGTT
>CAMENN010000121.1 GCA_945928315.1 uncultured Clostridia bacterium | reverse complement strand
CAGTGCCCCTTGACCCCGCTACGCTTCGCGCTGCATAAAGCATTTAGAAGCAAAACAGTATTACCTTTTGTCCGTTTCGCCGAGCTGGGCGCGCAGGCCCGCCTCCGTCTCCCCGTCGCGCAGCCGCCGCGCCAGGATGACCAGCCGGTCGTCGTCCAGACAGGTGGAGAGCGTGAGCAGCGCGTCGTCCGCGCGCACATCGACCGGAATGCTGTACAGCGAGCGCGCCCGCACCGCGCAGACGTAGTTGGTGAACTCCGTCTCCGAGGCGAACGTCGCGTGCGAATAGTAGTCGAAATACCGGCTGCTGGACGAATTGAACGACGCGATCATCACCGCAAACACGACATACGTCTGCTCCTCATAGATCGTATCGAAGTGGATGATGCCGTGGTCCTTCACATAGCTGAGATTCGTCTCATATTGCAGCAGGCGCCCGAACATCGTTCCGTCACGCATGTTATGCCCGTGAATCAGCATGTTCTGTGTGGTGGGCCGCAGCGGATGATTCTTGTCCAGGAACAGCGTGCCCGCCTTGTCCTCCCGCCCGTAAAAATCATGCGTCTCGTAATAGACGTTGTTGCGGTAGACCACCGGCAGGTCGATCACGCCCGGGATGGACAGCCAGCCGACGAGGTCGCTGTTGATCTCGTAGAGCGGGGTCAGCGCTGTGCGCACCTGCGTGCCGATCGTCTGGTAGACGGGTCTGGGCGTCGCCGTCGGCCGGGGCGTCGGCTGGTCGTCCGCCGGGGTGGGCGCAGCCGTCGGAGCGGGCGTGGCCGTCGGGGCCATCACCACCACGTCCGACAGGCCGGAGCCCTCCAGCGGCGCGGGCGTGATCTTCTGGCTGAACGCGAGCTGCTGCCCCAGTTCATAGCGCGAGAGCAGCTCCTCGTTGGTGCGCTCCGTGCGCCGGGTCTGCGCATTCCAGCTGAGCAGCCCGCCTCCGCCGATGAGGATCAGCACCACGGCGAGCGCCGCCAACGACGCCATGGCGTTCTGCTGCGGCGACAGCGCGTCGCTGTGCACCTGGCGGCGCAGAAAGCGTCCCGTCCGGGCAAGCAGCGCGACGGTTCCCTGCCCCACCGCAGCGGCAAGCCGCTTCGCGCCGCGGCACACGCGCCGTTTCAGCCGGTTCAGCCTCCTGCGCCGGGCGCTCTTTTTTTTGCGCTTTTTTTGCTTTTTCCGCACAGGCTGCGCCTGACTGGCCGGCTGCGGGGGCCTTCGCCTGCGCGCCGGCGCTTCGGGCGCGGGCTCCGGCTGCGGCTCGTTCGGGGGCTGCGAGGGCCGCCGTCTTCTCCTGGGGGTATCGTCAATGGGGCCTCCTTCGCCTGAAAAAAGGGGACGCAGGGCCGAGCAGCCCGCGTCCCCCCACGGTCATAAATTACGCTTTCTTCCGCACACGCAGCACGCATGCCGCCGCCAGAAGCAGCGCCGCTCCGCCGAGCATCAGCAGATAGCGCGTCACCGGCGTGTCGTCGCCCGTCGCGGGCATGTAGGTGTTGGTGATGATGAAGTAATCCGGATCATTCTCGCTGACCTCCACCCCGCTGGCGTAGCCGGAGACGTCCACCTCGACGACGGTGTACGCCGCGTCCGACCAGCCATACTTGTGGAAGGTCCAAGTATTCGAATTCTTGTCCTTCTCGTCCGAATCCTTATAGGACAGCTTCAGATCGCGGAAGTACTCACCGTTCCTGTAGACCTTCAGTGTGATGCTGTCCGGACGGTTCGCGTTGCCCACGTCGTCCCAGACCTTGCGGAAGGTCAGGTTGATGCCGGGATCAGAAGGCTCCGGTGTCTCTTCAGGTTTAATGATGTCGTGCGCGGCCTTTATGGCAAGAAGTTCCACGTACTTTCCTGCATTTTTCTTAACGATATGTAGGGCCGTCTCGTCGTGCGCTTCCCAGCGTCCACCTTTAACAGAGTCATCAGATTCCTCTTCCTCAGAGTCATCATACCAACCATCAATCGCGTCGTAACAGTCGGGGTCACCGTCGAGATACCAGCCGCTGCCTACAGCGCCGAAGGTGATGGTGCCCGTGCTATAAATATCATCACCGGCTTTATCGGCATGATTGTTATAGATAACAGCGTTAGATGGCAGATTCAAAATTCCAGTGTTATATATTCCGCCACCTTTACCAGCATCATGGTTATACATAATTTCGACGTAGCTGCCTTTTTTAAAAAACGTAGTTCTTTGATTCCAGAGGCCATCACTCAAATTCTTATCAATAATCAGCTTTCCGCCCTCTTCCACTGTCGCAGGAAGGCTTGAAGTAAACAAACGTAATCCGGCATATCCGTTTTCATTCGTAGTCAAGGATGAAGTACTATCTACAAGAAACTCCCCACTGCCATTAACAAATACACCATAATACCGGTTATTATTGCTATTAACAACAGAATGATCCCTGATTTCCACATTGCGAGCAGACATTCCATGACTACCGTTATTCTCATATGTAACATTTGAATGCGTTATAAAATAATCCGCACCATTTGAACCATGCCCTCTGCTGTTCAGAACATTGAGCTTCGAATCAGTCACAGTGATAACGTAATTCGAGTTAAAACCTGTTCGACATTGTTCGATTGTCATCGAAGAGCCACCTAGTATATTTACATTCACATCGTATTTTCCATCATCTGTAGAGAATCCGTTCCCTGTATAGTTCTTCATTTCAACAGAAGAACCGTTTTGTAATGTCATTCCAGCGCCAGCATGCATATATACGCCCGTTGAGCCAATGTATTTCGAGCCATCCATATCAAAAGTTGTTTCATCAAGAATCAGTTGACAATTCCAATTCAGAACAATACCCGCCCATGGATAACTCTCACCGGAAACTTGCGGTGTTCCTACGGTCATCTTTACCTGGCAATCCTTGAATGTCAGAATAGCTGGCTCAGTAGATTTTTTCAAGTATATCGTTTTATCCTTGAAATCAATCTTGTGTCCGTTACCTTCCACGGTTACTGTAATACCATTGAGTCCAAAACCCGATTCAGTCTCTGCATCCTGCAATAGAGTAATGGTATCCCCATCAACTGCCGCTGCAACCGCCGCATCCAGCGTCTCATACTCATTGTCGCCAATCTTGGCCACCGTTTCCGCGCCCGCTGACACGCAGACCATCAGCAGCATAGCCAGCAGGAATACTGTCCATAATCCTTTCCACTTTCTCTTCATGTGCGTATCCACCTTTCTGTTTGCACCGTTCTGTTGTCGTTCCGATTGATTCGCCAAAGCTGCCGCCCGGACGCTATGACGATCCCCATGAGCGCTGCGCATTCATTCCCGTCAGATTCGCGGCCTGATCGGGCGGGAGCTTCTCCCGGCTTTTGGGAAAGACAGTCTTCTTCCGGCTCACCCGGAAAACCGCTCATCCCCTCTTTCGCCATGCAGCGCTCACATATCACCCGCCTTCCGTTCAGGTACTGATCCCGGTCATCCATATGTATATTCATAACCGTCAGATGATACTTAATCAGAGAAAGTACAGCATGCTTTCCGGAGATTTACAACTGTTTTAGTGACAAAATTTTTAATATATGTGATATAATATTGTTAAATTATTGTAATATATGTAACAATTGCACTCAACATGGGAATGCATGCATACTCTGCATGTTTATTCATACAGTTGTCCAACAAATTCCGGGAAACAGAAAAAGAACCGGCAGCTCCGGTTTCCCGAAGCTCCGGTTCTCTGTTTTGCGGTTCAGTTGCCGCATCGGACATGCGCCGCCGGTTTACTCCGCGGCCTGCGTCAGGCACTCGGCCACGGCCTTCATGATGCGGTCGGAGGTCAGCGTCGCGCCAGTCACGCCGTCCACATCGACGCTGTTGGTCTCCACGATCTTCGCCGGAACGGTCTCCAGCGCAGCCGCGGCGACGGACGGCGTCTCGTTGTTCTCGGTCACCTCGACGGAGGCAATTTTGCCGTCCGCAACGACGGTCCTCACGGTCATCGGGCCGCTCTGACCATCGACGGTCGCGGTGTACTCGCCGTCCTTGATCGCGGTGCTCATGTCGAACAGGGACTCGGTGCTCTTCTCCTTGACGAACAGGCTCTCGTCGAGCAGATTGGAGGCCGGCTTGACCTCATAGCCCTCGGCCGGCTCGCTCATCATCGCGTGACGCGCGGCGATCTTGCCGAAGACGATCGGGCCCATGACGCCGGTGCCGCCGGAGACGAACTTGCCCCAGATGCCGCCGACGACCTCGCCCGCAGCGTAGAGGCCCGGGATCGGCGTGCCGTTCTCGTCGAGCACCTGCATGTTCTCGTTGGCGGTGATGCCGCCCAGGGTCATGACGCACAGCGCGTGCAGCGGCACGGCGTAGTACGTATCGCCCTCGATCTTGTTGACAGCCAGGTTGTAGGTGGTCTTCGTGCCGTCATACAGGCGGCCGAACTCGTCGGTGCCGCCCGCCTCCACCGCGGCGTTGTAGGCCTCGACGGTCGCCGCGAGGTTCTCCGCGGGCACGCCGATCTTCTCGGCCAGCTCCCCGATGGAGCCCGCCGTCACCTTCACATGCGCGCCGGGCTGGCCTTCCTCGGCGAAGTAGGCGTCATAGAAGTACGCGCCGTTCGCCGCGCGCAGGTCCTCGAGGATCTTGTCGGTGAAGATGTCATACTGCACGGCGCCCGGCTGCTCCTCCAGCGCGACCTCGCGCACGGCGGGGTTCGACTCGGTCTCGTTGCAGAAGCGCTTGCCCTCCTGGTTGACGACGATGCCGCCGGTCTTCCAGGTATAGGTGTTGGCGATGGAGCCGGTCTTGGGGTTGTCCTTGCTCTGCAGGCCCATCGGGAAGGTCGGGATGGCGCTCATGGAAGCCTCGTTGAGCGCGCCGCCCACCTTCTGCATGAGCAGCAGGCCGTTGCCATCGGAGCCGGGCGCGCCGCCGGCCAGGTACTCCTCGCCGTAGGGCACATACTGCGCCATCAGCTTGCCGTTGGCGGAGTAGCCGCCGGTGCAGACGATGATCGCCTTGCTGGCGGTGTAGGAGACCTCGCCGTCCGGGCCCTCGGCCACGACGGTGAGCACCTGGCCCTTGTCGTTGGCCACGAGCTCGGTCGCCTTCGTGTTGGTCAGCACGGTGATGCGCTCATCCGCATTGACCAGGGTGTCGAGCACCTCGTGCGCGGCGGACTTGTACTTCGTCTTGTCGTCCGGGGACGGCTTGTAGGTGCGCTGCACGGAGTAGAGCGCGTGCTCCGGCGCGAACACGGCGCGGTTGCCGGTCGCACGGTCCACGGAATAGGTGTTGTCCTTCAGGCCGCTCTCGTAGAGCCAGTCGAACACCTCGGCCGCCTGATTGGCGTACAGGGTCACCAGCTCCAGGCTGGGCTGGCCGCCGAAGTCGCTGCCGTTCTTCATGATGTCGGCGATGTAGGACTCCACGCTGTCCTCGATGCCCTCTTCCTTCTGGATGATGGTGCCCGCGGCGGACATGGAGCCGCTGGTGTAGTTGAGCGCGCCGCCGGTCCTGGCGGTCATCTCCAGCACGATGACGTGCGAAGCGCCCTGCTCAACCGCCTCAAGCGCAGCGGAGAGTCCGCCGCCGCCCGCGCCGATGATCACCACGTCCGCGTCGGCCTCCTGCGCGGCTGCCGGCATCACGAAGCCGGTCAGCAGCATGCAGAGGCTGAGCGCCAAAGCCATGAACCTTTTCATCTGTTTTCCCTCCTGTGTCGTTTGTCGAAGCGCACGCGCAGAGCGCCGCTGCGCCCTGCCGCTTGCTCCATTATATACCCTCAAGCGGTTTAAGGTGCAAGCTCGTTTGTAAACTTTTTCACATGCAAAATCCGGCCATAACCCGTTCCGTCCGGATTTTTGCGCATCCTTTTGCGCGATTCTGACCAAAGAAGGATTCATCCTTGTCAAGAGAAGGGTTCAAGTGGCTTTGGACTTTTCCGCGCGGCTGCTTCATCTTGCTCCCGCCGGCGGAAGATGGTATAATGAAAGCATTCAAGCGACAGACGCCGGGCCATGCCCGCGGGAAAGGACCCCATGAAACATACCGCTGCTTTCGCGCTCACGCTGCTGCTGGCGTGCGTCCCCATCGCCATACAGGCCGAAGCGCCCGCCCCCTCTCCCTCCGCGCAGAGCGAGGCGGAGGAATCCGTCATCATGCGCACCGTCAAGGAGGCCAACCTGCGCTCGCAGCCGGGTAAGAGCGCCGCGCGCATCAACACGCTGCTCAAGGGCCGCAAGGTCCGTCTGCTCGACGTCGTCACCGCCGAGGACGATGAGTGGGCGCATGTGCGCGTCGTCAGCACCGGGCAGGAGGGCTATGTGCTTCTCAGCCTGCTGGAGGCGGAGCCCGAGGAGACGCCGACGCCCAAACCGACCGCCACGCCGCGCCCCACGCCGACCGCCACCCCCGATGGCCCGAAGGAGGAGACGTTCGACGAGCCGATGCTCGTGCGCACCGGCGTGCGTGCCAACCTGCGCAAGACGCCGGGCGGCACGCGCCTCGATGAGCTGGCAAGGGACACCTACCTGACCGTGCTCGGGCAGATCGAGGACGCGGACGGCGCGCTGTGGTACCATGTGCGGGAAAAGAGCGGCCGCGAGGGCTATATGCTCGCGGAGCTGCTCGTGCAGATCGCCCCGGCCAAACTGCTGCCCGTCAGCGAATCGGAGGTGCGCGAGCGCTTCCCCGTGCTCTCCTGCGACCCCATCAGGGACGCGCGCGAGGCCGCTGTGCCCGCCTACAGCAGCGAGGAGCTGGCGAAGTATCCGACGCTCACCGTCGGTACCCGCTCCGACGCGGTGCTCCGGCTCAAGCAGCGCCTCTATGAGATGGGCTACTTCTCCAAGCCGAACGAAAACAAAAACTACACCGAATCCACCGCCGACGTCGTCGGGAAGTTCCAGGAGGACATCGGCCTGCCGGTGACCGGCATCGCCGACCCGCTGACGCAGGCCGCGCTCTTTGACGAGGACACGCCGAAGCGCGAGGGCAGCCCGCAGGAGGTCAAGTACCTGCAAAACGCCGACATGCCGCTCGCCATCCAGCGCACGGACGTCACCTCCTACAGCTTCCACGGCAGCATCCAGCTCTCCCTGCGCAACAACAGCGGCAGCAAGCTGACGGCCTTCGGCCTGAAGATCATCCCGTACATGCGTGACGGCTCCGCCGCGGACATGGCCGATACCTTCGCCGAGGAGATCGAGCGCGAGTACTCCGTCTCCTCCATCGCCATTGCCAACGGCCGTTCCTACTCCGATTTCGAGACGAACGACCGCTTTGACGAGGCCATCTGGCCGCACCACTTCCAGGTCAGCAACCAGATCTACTTCTCCGGCGCGCAGGTCGCCGTCTGCTGGTACAAGAGCGGCGGCAAAAAGGTCTACGTCGATGACGACCAGCTGGTCTTTGTGGAGGCCGGCGTCGGCGCAGGCGATTCCTTCATCCACACGCTGCCGGTGACGCTCACTGCACAGGAGACGGCCAACGCCGGCTGGGAGCTGGGCATCGTGACGCGCTATGTGCTGCCGGTCTATCAGGCACACTACGGACTGCCGCAGGGCGCATGGATCAAGGAGATCGAGGCCGGCTCGCCCGCCGCGGACGCGGGGCTGGAGGCCGGGGACGTGATCGTGGGCATCGGCGACGTGACGATACTGGGCGACGCCACGCTGCGCAAGGCCCGCGGACAGATTGCTCCCGGAGAGAGCGCGACGCTGGTTTTCTGGCGCGCGGGCAGCTATTATCAGACGGAGCTGCTGCGGCCAAAGGCGGAATAATGCAGAGCAGCTGAAAACAGCGCGAAGCGAAGCGGGGTCAAGGGTCGCTGCCCCTTGCGGGGTCTGGGGCGGCGCCCCAGGCAGGGGTATGGGGGCAAGGCCCCCATGACTTCCCGAAAAACGCAGTCTCAGAGCAGGCTGCGAAGCAGCCTACGATTGAGACGGGTTTTGTTTGCGGAGTGTGGATTTAGACATAGAATAGTATCAATCGTATATACACATAAAGGGGGATCAGAGGACTGGACTGTATCCCGTTAAATAGACAATGAAAAAAGAGACCTCCTGTTGTAGAA
>CAMENN010000120.1 GCA_945928315.1 uncultured Clostridia bacterium | reverse complement strand
GCGTCGTCTTGCCTTCAGAGCCGTGTCCCAATACAGCGATGTTGCGTATGTCCTTTACCATATAGTCCTTCATAATCGGTCCTCCTTCTGCCGGTTTGCGGCCGTTCGCCGGGCGCTTCTCGCTCGCGCCTGGCTGTTTCTGGTTTCCATTATATCAGATTGTCCGAAAATTGAAAAGCGTTTTTGTCCTTTTTCTTTCCACAAAGCGGACATCTTGCATAAATTTCTTCACGCGTGCGCGAAACATGAAAAAAGGGACGGGAGTTTTCCTCCCGTCCCAGGACCGATTGCGTGTGAAGTCCGGAAAGCCGCTTAGAAGCTCAGGCCGAACTCGGACTCGTAGTAGTTGCCCTCGCTGTCGCGATACGCATAGGCCTTGCCGTTCTCGTCCTTCATCTCGTCCGGCATGTACTGATCCTTGGCATAGCCCGGAACATCGTTCGGGGAGATGCAGTTGCCGTTCTCGTCGACCGCGATGACGGAGTCATCCTTCGGCAGGGTCAGCGGCAGCACGCCGGTCGGGTTGTACGCGCCCACGATGATGTCGATGGTCGCATCGGTGAAGGTGTCGAAGCCGCCCAGCAGCGCATCCACGTGCGGCTCGACGTTGCCCGGCATGAACGCCAGGGAGAAGTCGATGTTCGCGATGACCTTGCCGCCATTGGCGTGCACGGCCGCAGCGATCTCGGCGACGCGGTTCGCGCCGACCATCGTGGTCTCCTCGTGGGTGGTCTCCACCGGCACGCCGGTCACGGTGTCCACATCGGTGACGACCTTGCCGTCGCAGATGTCCAGCTCCAGGTAGCCCGCGGTCGCGGAGAAGTAGGCGCCGGAGTTCGGGTCGCAGAACAGGATCGCGTAGTCAGCCTTCGCCGGATCGCCCACAACGGCCATGCCGCGGTCGATCAGCGCGCTGCGCAGCTCCTTGTTGGTCGCGGTGGTATCGCCGGTGTCGTTGAAGTACTCGACATAGACGGTCTTGCCCGCGAGCTTGTCCTCGGTCAGCGGCAGGGTCTCGTCGCTGTTCTTGAGCAGCACGACGGACTTCTGGTGCGCCAGGTAGACGCGCTCGTCCGCACGGGCGGCAGCCACGACGGTCTCGGCGTTCTCGAGGTCACGGTACGGGTTCTCGAACAGGCCCAGCGCGAACATTTCCTTCAGCAGGCGGACGTTCGCCTCGTCGATGCGCTCGTCGGAGAGGACGAACTCGGCATCGTACTGGTCAGCCTCCTCCTGGCCGCGGCGCCAGGCTTCCTTGATGGACCAGACGTCGTTGGTGTCGGAGATGATGTCGGTGCCGGCGTTGACGGCATAGGCCGCGCGGCAGGGCACGTCATAGTCCATCATGCCCCAGGCCATGTTGCCGATGATGCCGGAGTCGGAGTTGATGTAGCCCTCATGGCCCATCTGGCCGCGGAGCAGGTCGCCGATGAACGCCTTGTTGAAGGCGAAGCCAACCGCCTCGCTCAGGTCGAGCTCAGTGCCCTGATAGGACTGCGCAGCGCTCTTGGCGGCGTACGGCTTGGCGTAGTAGGGCATGATGGAGGAAACCTTCTTGTCCACCGCAGCCTGGAACGGCGCGAGGTGGTAATTCTCCAGAGAGCCCTCGGTCGGGTAGGGGTTCCACTGGCCCAGGGAGTAGTGCGGGTCGAAGCCGTTCTCACGCGCGCCGCCGCCCGGGAAGTGCTTGACGGTCAGGGCGACGCCGTTCTCGGTCACGCCGTCCTCGCTGCCCTGGAAGCCCACGACGATGCGGGAGATCGCATCGGCGATGAACTCCGTGCGCTCGCCGAGCGTGCCGTAGGTACGCTGCCAGCGCGGGTCGGTGGTCACGTCGGCCATGTACATATAGCCCTTCTTGATGCCGCAGGCGTCCCACTCGGAGCGGGCGATCTCAGCGAAGTCGGAGATCAGCTGCGCGTCGCCGCCGGCCTTGATGTCGCCCATCGCGGCAGCCGCGAGGCCCAGGGTGCCCGGCCAGGTGGAGAACACGCCGGAGGCGTCGTTCATGCCGAAGGTGGCCTTCGCGTTCTCGTTACGGGAGTTGGAGTCAACCACGACCGGGATGCCGTTCGGGGTCTCCTCAGCCACCTGGTTCAGCGCGTTGATCCACTGCGCCAGCTGGCTCGGCGTCGGGTTCTGGCGCAGAATGAAGTGGCGCAGCCCCAGCGTCTGAATGGTATCGACCGTGCCCAGCTTGGAGGTCGTGCCGAAGATGGAGGTATCCTTCAGGTCCTCCACCTCTTCGAGCAGGCCGTCCATGGAGGTCTTCGACTTGTCCGCGACGTTGATGCCCATGCCGCGGGAGTTGATGACCATCATGCCGACCTTCTCATCGATCGTCATGCGGGTGACCAGATCCTTCGCGCGCTCCTCGTCGCTCAGCTCCCAGTTCTCATAGGGATCGAGCTCGCCGTTGCCGTTGGAATCCTTGTAGAACTTTCCATCGACCTCGATGACACCCTTGACGGTGTAGCCGATGGTCGGGCCGTTCTGGTTCTCCACCCAGGTCGGCTCGATGTAGTGACGTTCGGCCTGCGCCTCCTCGCCCAGGGCGGGGACGCAGGAGACCAGAATCATCGCGCACAGCGCGATGGCAACGGCCTTCCTGAACATCTGGTTCATGACTTCTCCTCCTTTTCCGAATGCGCGTAAACAGGCGCATTTCCTGATACCAATATATCCCATATTTCACGAATTGTACATGGCATGTTACACCATAAAATATTGCAAATTACGACAATCTGGCGTATAATGTCCACGTAGTCTCCGGCAAATCCGACAGATACAGCGAGGGAATTATGAATGGTTCTCACATTTCCAGCTTCAACGAACGCCAGACGATGAAGTCGATCGACTTCGAAATCTTCCATTACTTTGATGCGAGTCCCTGCAATGTCAAGCTGCATCACCACGATTTCTTCGAGATCTACTATCTGCTGGGCGGCTCCATGGATTACATCGTGGAGGGCAACCGCTTCACGCTGCTCCCGGGCGACATGCTGCTCATCTCCCCGCTCGACCTGCACCGCCCCGACCCGCGCGAGCGGCAGGACTTCGAGCGCATCGTGCTGTGGATCAGCATGCCCTACCTCGCCATCCTCGCCCAGAGCATTCCGGGGCTGATCCCCACGCTGATGACGCAGACCGCCACCGGCCGGCAGCTCTCCTTCAGTGACAAGGAGCGCTCCTACGGGGAGCCGCTGCTCTTCTCCCTCATCGAGGAGCAGATCGACCACCCGCCCGCCAGCCGGGAGATGAGCCGGGCCATGCTCACGGTGCTGCTGATCTTTATCCAGCGCCACCTGATGTCGCTGCCCAGCCGCAAGCCCGTGCCGAGCAACGCGCCCCGATCGCGCAGGGACAGCGCCACGCCGCTGCTGCCCGCCCCGCTCTACGACATCTTCGAGTACATCGACACGCATCTGGACGAGGACCTGACGCTGAGCAGCCTGTCCGAGCGCTTCTTCCAGGACGCCAACACGCTCTCGCGCAAGTTCAAGCGGGAGGTCGGCGTCACCGTCTGCGACTACATCCGCAAGAAGCGCCTGGCGCTGGCCCGCGTGAAGATGTCTCAGGGCATGAGCGCCACACAGGCCGGCGCGACGAGCGGTTTTTCCGATTACAGCTCGTTCTTCCGCGCGTTCAAGGCCGAATACGGCGTCAATCCGCGCGAATTCGCCGCGCACTTCAAGTAAGTCAAAAGCATGCAGAACCCCCTCCTCCCATTGAATAGGAAGAGGGGGTTTTTCTATGGTCTTCATGCCGCTTCGAACGGAAAGACAAGCCCGTTCTGCCTGCGCGCTTTGTCCATCAGCGCCATCACGGCGACGGACTGCTGCGGTGTGATACGCGTGCTGTGCGTCAGGCCCGCGCGCAGGCACGCCTCCGTCTCGCGGATCTCGTACTCGTAGCCGTTGACCTCGAACGGCCGCTCGACGGTCAGCGGCGCCTCGCCATCCACAAACAGCGTCGCCCGCTGCGGATTCTTGAACTCCGGGATCTCGATGCGCCCCTTTGTGCCGTAGATTGCGCCGAAGACCTGTATGGCCGCCGCAGTCCTGACAAAATTCCGGGCGATCGTGCCCGTGGAAATCACGCCCCATCGGATTTCCCTGCTCATCGCGCGGCCCTGGCCTTTCTGCGCCTGGCCTCCGAAATGCTCTCCCTCCACAGCGGAGGATAGAGCAGCATCAGCAGCGGGAAGATCTCCAGGCGGCCCGCCAGCATGTCAAAGATCATTACGCACTTGGCGAACGCGGAGAAGCCGGCGAAGTTGCACGTCGGACCGACGGCATTGAGGCCCGGGCCGATGTTGTTGAATGTCGCGGCGACCGCCGTGAAGTTCGTGATCTGGTCGAAGTTGTCCAGCGACACCAGCAGCACGGAGACGGCGAAGATGAACACCACCGCGATGAAATAGACCAGGATCGCCCGCAGTGTCTCCGGCTCAACGTCCTTGTCCTCGAACTTGACCTTGCGCACCGCACGCGGATGCAGGAAAGTGCTGATGTAATTGCCCAGCGATTTCGCCGCGATGACGAAGCGGGAAACCTTGAGGCCGCCGCCCGTGCTGCCCGCACAGGCACCGCAGAACATCAGCATGACGAGGATCGTGCGGGAGAGCTCCGGCCATAGGTCGAAGTTCACCGTCGCGAAGCCCGTCGTCGTGATGATCGAGGCCACCTGGAAGGCGGAGTTGCGTACGTTGTGCTCCAGGGTGAGCGCCGTATCGTAGGCGTTGGCACAGATGAGCACCGTCGCCGCCGCGATGATGCCCAGATACCAGCGCATCTCCTCGCAGCGGGCCGCGTCGCGCAGCTTGCGGATATAGATGAAGAAATAGACGTTGAAGTTGACGCCGAACAGGATCATGAAGATCGTAACGACCCACTGGATATACGGCGAATAGCTGGCGATGGAGTCGTTGCGCACGCCGAAGCCGCCGGTGCCGGCCGTGCCGAACGCCGTGCACAGCGCCTCAAAAACGCTCATGCGGCCCAGCAGCAGCAGGATGAACTCAAGCACCGTCAGCACGATGTAGAGCTGATAGAGGATCTGCGCGGTGAAGCGCACCTTGGGCACCAGCTTGCCCACGGAGGGGCCGGGGCTTTCCGCCTTCATCAGGTGCATGTTGCTGCCGCCGACCATCGGGAGGACCGCCAGCAGGAACACCAGCACGCCCATGCCGCCGATCCAGTGCGTGAAGCTGCGCCAGATCAGCGAGCAGTGGCTGAGCGCCTCGACGTCGGAGAGGATGCTCGCGCCCGTCGTCGTGAAGCCGGAGACCGTTTCAAACAGCGCGTCCACAAAGCTCGGGATTTCACCGGTGATCAGGAAGGGCAGGCAGCCGAACAGGCTCATGACGATCCAGCCCAGCGCCGTGGTGACGAAGCCCTCCTTCGCGTAGAAGCTCGGGTTGTGGGGCTTTTTGTGCGTGAGCAGCTGCCCCAGGACCAGGCACAGCGCCAGCACCGCGACATAGGTCCAGCCCTCGCGCTCACCGTAGACCCACGCCGTGGCTGCAGGCAGCGCCATAAAGACGCCCTCAATCCTGAGAATCCAGCCCAGGATGTAGGAAATGCTCTTCATGTTCATGCGCTCACCTCGGCTTCAGTATATCGCTGATGTCGCTCAGACCCGTCTGGGTGGTGACGATGATCACGGAATCGTCCGCCGCAATCGCATCCTGCCCGCGTGGGAAGATGATCTTGCCGCCGCGGTTGATGCAGGCGATGAGCATGTCGTCCCGCTTTCTGCGGCCCAGCTCCGCCAGCGGCACGCCGACGACCGGCGCATCCTTCTGCACATGGAACTCGACGGCCTCCACGCGGTTATCGAACAGATGATAGAGCGTCTCGACGTTGCTGCCGATGGAGTTCTGGCGCGCGCGCACATAGGCGATGATCGACTCCGCCGTGATGTGCTTGGGATAGACGACGCTGCCCAGCTCCAGACCCTCGATGACGTCGTTGAACGTGATGCGGTTGATCTTGGTGATCGTCTTGAGGCCGGGCACGCGCTTGGCGTAGAGCGTGAGCAGGATGTTCTCCTCGTCGAGGCCCGTCAGCGGCACAAACGCCTCCGCCGTGCCGATGCCCTCCTCCTTGAGCAGCTCCTCGTCGCCGCCGTCGCCGCAGATGACCACGGCCTCGGGCAGCAGCGTGCTCAGCTCCTCGCAGCGCTCGCGGTTCGACTCGATGATCTTGACCTCCATGCGCTGCTCAAGCAGCAGCTTCGCCAGATAATAGGAGGACTTGCCGCCTCCGATGATCATGCAGCTGCGCACAGCCTGACTGCGCATGTCGATGCTCTCGAAGATGCGGTGGACATCGCGCGTGGAGGCGACGATCATGATCTCGTCGCCCTCGGCTAGCAGGAAAGAGCCGTCCGGGATGCGCACATTGCCCTCGCGCCCCACCGCGCAGACGAGGAAGTCGAAGCGGAACACGGTGTTCAGGTCCGCAATGCGCAGGCCGCACAGCCGATTGCCCGCCGGAATCCGGAAGCGAACCAGCTCTGCATGGCCGCGGGCGAACGCGCTGATGGTCAGCGCCTGCGGGCTGGAGAGCAGGCGCGCGATCTCGCGGGCGGCCTCCAGCTCCGGATTGATGATCATGGAAAGGCCCAGCTGCTGGCGCAGGTACGTCAGCTCCTTGCTGTAGTCGGGATTGCGCACGCGCGCGATGGCCGCCAGATTGCCGCCCGCCTTCTTGGCGACCGTGCAGCACAGCAGGTTCAGCTCGTCCGAGCCCGTCACCGCAATGATGAGGTCGGCCTTCTGCAGCCCCGCCTCTTCAAGCACGCTCAGGCTCGCGCCGTTGCCGCGGATGCCCATCACGTCGAAGATCTCGGTCGTATCGCGGATGACGCGCTCGCTCGTGTCCACCACGGTAATATCATGTCCCTCGCGGACGAGCCGCTCGGTCAGCGTATGCCCCACCTTGCCGCAGCCGACGATGATGATGTTCAGGCCGGACGGCTTCTTTTTTGCTGGATTGATCAGCATGTTGCTTCCTCCGTCATGCAATGCCCCATTCGGGCACCTACTCATTTTCGATTATAGACTGAATCCGGGTGGACTGTCAATCGGCGCACCCGCCTTCCGCGGGAAAACGCGAAATTTTCTTCACGGAATCTTAATGTTCGTGTTTTTGGCTTGACATCCCGCAGGTGTGACACTATAATGAAGGCGCGTCCGGAGGGTGTGTCCGCAGGGCTTCTGCGCCGCCCCAACCCGCGCGAAAAGGAGGTTTTTCCGCATGCGCAATCAGCATAAATCCATCTTCTCCCTCGGGCGGGAGATCAAGTGGAGCTTTTCTCTGGCAGCGGTGGTCGAGCTGCTGCTTGGCCTGCTGCTCGCCCTGGCGCCCAACACCAGCAGCCAGCTGCTCAGCACGCTCATCGGCGTGGTGATCACGGCCTACGGCGCGTTCAACATCCTCTCCTACATCCTGGACCGCGGCATGAGCGCCTACACCTTTGAGCTGCTGCTCGGCATCCTCGCCGCCGTGTTCGGCATCTTCGCGCTGTGCAACCCGGACTTCATCATCAAGTCCCTGTTCATCGTGCTCGGCCTGGTCGTGCTCGTCAGCAGCGTCGCGGGCATCAAGCGCGCGCTGAACCTGCGCGCCTTCGGCTATCCGCGCTGGTGGGCGGCGATGCTCTCCGCCTGCGCCGTCTGCCTGATCGCGCTGAGCATCGTCTTCTTCCCGAAGCTCTATGGCAACATGGCGCTGAGGATCATCGGCATCGTGCTGATCGTCGAGGCGGTGAGCGACCTGCTGAGCATCCGCAGGCTCTCGCACCTCGCGCAGGACGTGGATGTGACCTACACCATCCATGACGACTGAGCGCATATCTCCTGCGCGGCGGCTCCGGCCGCCGCTTTTTGCAGGATAGGGAATCGCGTCAAAGCATCGTGCAGCGGGCGCTGAGGTGCATTGCCCGATCAGGCTGTTCGGAGGTGGGAGCGGGCACTGCCCGCTTTTTTGGTCTGATGCGCCCACTTTTTCCCATCTTCGCAAAAAAACGGGAAAAAAAGCATTGACAAGCGCGCTCCGTACAGGTATAATATAGTTCGTTCGGATTGATAGCTCAGTCGGTTAGAGCACCCGCCTGATAAGCGGGAGGTCGG
>CAMENN010000119.1 GCA_945928315.1 uncultured Clostridia bacterium | reverse complement strand
GGCGCTCTCCTTTTGAGGTGTTCTTCGGTGTTGCACTTGCTTGACAATCTACCAATGCCCCTTGCAGGGTTCAGGGGCGGCGCCCTTGAGCAGGTTTGGGCGGCAGCCCAAAATTTCCAGGAATAACGTAGTCTCAGAGCAGGCTGCAAAGCAGCCTACGATTGAGACGGGTTTTGTTTGCGAAGTGTGAATTTAGACGTAGAATAGTATTCCATCACAAAAAGCGGGAGCCGCTCTCCGACCGGAAAGCGGCTCCCATTGCATTCGGTTGATATGGCCTTACTGCGCAGCCTTGGCGGCCTCGATCAGGCCCTTGACGTAGCCCAGAGTATCCACGAGCGTGCAGCCGGAGACGGCATCAACCATTTCCTCGGCGGTCTTGCCCTCGATGGCAGCCTCGAGCTCGGCGACGGTCTTGCCGGTCACGAACGCCTCGATCGCGGCATAGTTGTCCTTCAGCGCCACGGTGGAACCGGCCTTGGTCGCCATGTTCGCGCTGTAGGTCTCGCTGTTGACCTTCTTGGAGGCCAGCACCTTGCCCTCCGGATAGCTCTCGCCGAAGCCGGCGTCGCTGTTCGGCACGCCCACGCTGGAGTCCGCAGCCATGAACTGGAACTCGTCGATGTACGCGTCGGCGATCACGTCGTCCTGCATCGCGACGGTCAGCACCGCGAAGCACTTGGTGCCGTGCGCGGCGTACTCAACCTGGCCGATCTTCACGCCCTCGGCCATCGCCGGGACCAGCAGGCACAGCAGCAGGGCCGCCAGCAGGGCGGCAGACAGGGTCTTCTTCATACAGCATATCCTCCCTATTTTCCGGGGTCATCCCCGGTGTTTGTTCCCATTATGGAGGCGATTTATGGCAAAAGTATGTCTTTTCACAAACTCGCCGGATTTTCTGCGCCGATATGCGAATATTTCTACTTATTTGTCATTCATATCGCGCAGAGGATTGCGAATATTGAAAAAAGCACACCGCATGCAGCGGTGTGCTTCCTGTAATCCGTCAATCATCCGACGCCGCCGCCGTCTCCACGCGCGGGGTGATGTCGCCGGACTTCGTCAGCGCGATGCGCGTAAGCGTCGGGCCGACGAGCTCGTAGATCAGCACGCCGAAGAGCACGATGTTGCGCACCATCTGGCCGCCGGTGCCAAGCGTCTGCGCGACGGTCACGGACATGCCCAGCGCCACGCCGGCCTGCGGCAGCAGCGTGATGCCCAGATAGTGCTGGATGAGCGGCTCGCAGTGGACCGCCTTCGCGCTGATGAACGCGCCCAGATACTTGCCCAGGGAGCGGGTGATGATGTACGCCAGGCCGATGCCGACGATCGCCGCGTCGCCCAGCACGTTCAGCTCCAGCTCCGCGCCGCTGAGCACGAAGAACAGGATGAACAGCGGGGCCGTCCAGCGGTCGGTCTTGCCCATGATCTCCTCGGAGAAGTCGCACACGTTGCAGAACACCGTGCCCAGCATCATGCACACGAGCAGGGAGGAGAAGCCAACCTTGACCGTGCCGATGGTAAACTCCGTCATCGAGAGCGCGACGGTGAGGATGACGAACGTGATGGACAGGGACAGGCGCTTGCTGTTGGACTTGAAGTACTTCTCCACGGCGGAGAAGATGATGCCCATGATCATGCCCAGCAGCAGCGAGGCGATGATCTCGAGAATCGGCTCGAGCAGGATGCTCGTCAAATCGAACATGCCGAGGTTGAGCGCCTTGGCGATGCCAAAGCTCACGGAAAAGACAATCAGGCCGACCGCGTCGTCGAGCGCGACGATCGGCAGCAGCAGGTCGGTCAGCTTGCCCTTGGCCTTGTACTGGCGCACGACCATCAGCGTGGCGGCCGGGGCCGTCGCGGTCGCGATAGCGCCGAGGGTGATGGCGTCGGCGAGCGGGAGCTTGTCGCCGAGCATGAACTCATGCAGCGCGATGAGCACCACGTCCACCAGCAGCGCGGCAACCAGCGCCTGGAAGATGCCGATGACCGTCGCCTGACGGCCGGTCTTCTTGAGCTGGGAGAGCCGGAACTCGTTGCCGATGGCGAAGGCGATGAAGCCCAGCGCCACGTCGTTGAACAGGGAAAGCGCCTTGACCTCGCTCATCGAGGTGAAGCCCAGGCCGGTGACGCCGAGCCTGCCCAGGCAGTACGGGCCGATGAGGATGCCCGCGATCAGATAACCGGTGACGGCCGGCATCTTCAGCGGCTTGACAAAGCGCGAAATCAGCAGGCCCGCGCACAGCGCGATGGAAATGGAAAGCAGCGTCTCCATGTGAATCTCCTTCTTTTGTCCATTGCTTATTTTGCAGGAAGTATTATAGCACTGGGGCAAATCAGGGAGAAGATGCAAAATTCCACGGAGATTCAAGGAAAAAACTGGCTCTTTTTATCGGGTCAGTTGCAAAAGGAACGGGCGCTTGCGCGTGCGTTACGTCCACTGCACAAGTTCGGCGTTTTCCAGCAAGAATCAGGGATTCTCGTACATTTTCTATCAAAAAGGAGCTGTCAGGCCAATCCTGGTCATTCCAAAAAGCAGCCACGCTAAGAATAATTGGAGCTTGGGGCTCTGCCCCAACGCCCCGCCAAAGAGCTTTCCGATCGTCCTTCGGAAACCTTCGGGCGCAAATTCTGAGTTTTAGCTGGAATGTCTGGATTCTTAACCTGACAACCGCTTCGAAAACTGACGCGCCGCTCATACAGCCCTGGGGTAGTATGAAGGGGCCGCAGCCCCTTCATGGCAATCCGCAGCGGCGGCATGTACGCCGCGAGGAGCAACAGCATGTTGCTTCCTGTATCATTTGGAGTGTGCCCGAAGGGCGCGCGAGAAATGATGTAAAAAAACGCTGCAAGGACGCGCAACGGACTTGCAGCGGCGGCTTTGCCGCGCAAAAAAAGCGCCGGAATCACTTCCGACGCTTTCATCATGCGGAGTAATTACTGCGCAACCGGGTACACGCTGCAGCGGGTCTTCTTCTTTCCCATGCGCTCGAAGCGGACCACGCCGTCCACCAGGGCGAACAGGGTGTCGTCGCCGCCGATGCCGCAGTTGGTGCCGGGATGAATGCGCGTGCCGCGCTGACGATACAGGATGTTGCCCGCCAGCACGAACTGGCCGTCCGCGCGCTTGGCGCCCAGGCGCTTGGATTCGCTGTCGCGGCCGTTGTGGGAAGAACCGGTGCCCTTCTTATGAGCGAAGAGCTGAAGATTCATCGTAAGCATCTGCTTGCCTCCATTCTTTTTGCTGTATCCGAAGCAGCTTCGGATAGATGTTCTGAATGTCTGTCAGTCCCTGAATGACCGTACGGAGCACGATGTCCGCGCGAGCGGCCGCGGCCTCATCCAACCCCTGCGGGAGGATGCAGCGCAGGTAGCCGTCCTCGACCCTGACCGCGGGTTCGACGCCCGCGACGGCGATCAGCGCGTTGACGCCGGTCTGCGTGAGCGCGGAGACCGCGCAGCAGACCAGATCATAGCCCCGTATCCTTGCGGCGCCGGCGTGGCCGCTGGCCTCAAAGCCCGCGATCGCCCCGTTCTGCCGCTTATAGACCGTGATGGTGGTCATCGGTGGTCACTTCTCAGCCGATCTTGGTGATCTCCACCTTGGTATACGGCTGACGATGGCCCTGCTTACGGCGATAGTTCTTCTTGGACTTGTACTTGAAGACGACGATCTTCTCGCCGCGGACCTGGCCGACGACCTTGCCCTCGACCTTTGCGCCCTCGACGATCGGGGTGCCGATCCTGACGTCACCGTCGTTGCCCACGAGCAGGACGTCGAAAGAAACCGTGGAGTCGACCTGCGCATCGATCTTCTCGATGTAGATCACGTCGCCCTCACTGACGCGGTACTGCTTGCCACCAGTCGCGATAATTGCGTACATTTGGTGACACCTCCTAATGATTTACTCGCCGGGTGTAGGTAACGGCTTGCGTTTTGACAGACCTGTCCCGAGCGGCTTGCCTTTCTATGATACCAGCTTTTCTCCGGAATGTCAATCGTTTTGACGGAATTTTCCTGCTATTTTCCGGATTTTCTGCGGATATGGCAGGCGCGGTTCAGTACCCCTCCGCGTGCTCCTGCTTGACCAGCTTGACGATGCGGCTGGTGCCCAGGCGCGTGGCGCCCAGCTCGAGAAAGCGCTGCGCATCCGAAAGCGAGGCGATGCCGCCCGCCGCCTTGATGCCCTTGCCGGGGGCCATGTGCTCCTTCATCAGTGCGATGTCCTCAAACGTCGCGCCGGCCCTGGAAAAGCCCGTGCTCGTCTTGATGAAGTCCGCGTCCGAGCGGGAGACGATGCCGCACATGCGGATCTTCTCCTCGCGGGTGAGCAGGCACGTCTCGATGATCACCTTGAGCGTGCGGCCCGCGCAGGCAGCCTTCACTGCGTTGATCTCGGCGAGCACCTCGTCGTCGCGGCCGTCCTTCAGCGCGCCGATGTTGATGACCATGTCGATCTCGTCCGCGCCGTTTTTGACCGCGTCCGCCGCCTCAAACGCCTTGGCTGCCGCGGTGGAATAGCCCGTCGGGAAGCCGATGACCGTGCATACGCCGACGGCGTCCGCGCGGCCCTGCATGTACGCCTTGCAGCGGGCGACGTAGCTCGCCGGGATGCACACCGTCGCGGTGTGCCAGGTCATCGCGTCGTCGCAGATGCCCTGAATCTGCGCCCAGGTGGCGTCGGGCGCAAGCAGCGTGTGGTCCACCGCCGCGAGAATCCTCTGAATGTCCATCCTTTTTCCTCCTGCGAAGTTCTTTTTCTTCATTATACAGCATGCGCGCCGGGCGGGCAAGTCACCGCGACTGGCAAATTTGCCCTTCCTTTTGTGCGGATTTTGTCGTATACTGTTCACACCCTGACTGACCACGGAGGTTCAATCGCCATGATCATCGGCATGAGAGGGCACGACTTCGGGCGGATGGCGCCCGAGGCGCTCGCCGCCGCGATCCGGGAAACCGGCTTTCGCGCCACCCAGCTCGCCTTCACCAAGGCCTTTCCCGCGCCCGCCGCGCAGTACATGACGCCGCAGGCGCTTTCCGGTATCCGCGAAGCATTCGCCGCGCAGGGCATCGCACTGCCCGTGATGGGCTGCTACGTCAGCGCCAGCGACCGCGACGACGCCGTGCGCGAGGCCGCCAAGGCGTCCTTTTCCGACTGCCTGCGCGCGAGCGTCCTGCTGGGTGCGCTCTGCGTGGGCACGGAGACCACGCACTTCACGTTCGACGAGTCCGAGCGGGAGGCCGCCTATGCGCGTCTGGTCGATTTCGTGCGCGCGGTCGTGCCTGTCGCCGAGGCCTGCGGCGCCGTCGTGGGCATCGAGCCCGTGGCCCTGCACACACTGAACACCCCGGAGCTGACCCGCCGCCTGCTGCGCGATGTGCCCAGCGACGCCCTGCGCGTCGTGTTGGACGTGGCCAACCTCGTCACCCCGCAGACGACCGCGCCCGAGGCCCAGCGGGAGCTGCTTGACCGGTGCCTGTCCTGCTTCGGCGAAAGGATCGCGGTGCTGCACGTCAAGGACGGCGTGTTCGATGCCGGGGGCGTCTGGCAGAACCGTCCGCTGGGCGAGGGCGTCATGGACTGGGCGCACCTGCTGCCCGCCCTGCGCGCACACGACGACAGCCTTTGCGCGCTGCGCGAGGGCGTATGGCCGGGGCTCGCCCGGGAGGAGTGCGCCCGGATGCACGCATGGATGGAGGGCCGCGCACAATGAGCTTCGGCAAGCCCCTCGTCTTCGCGGCGCTGCTGCTGGCGCTGCTCGTCTGCCTTCCCGCCGCGCTGGCGGAGGAATCCCTTTACAGCCGCATCATCGACGTGCCCGGCGCCGGTCCGCTGCAGTACTACGCGCAGAACGACCCGGAATGGGCCCGCTCCGTCTATGAGCCCTATCGCAGCAGCAACTGCCGCCCCTTCGGGTCCAGCGGCTGCGGCCCGACCGCCGCAGCCATCGCCATCGCCCGGCAGGTGCCCGCCGGCCGGCTGAACGACCTGCTGTCCTCCGCGGCCGATCCCGCAAAGGGCTTCCCCTATTGCCCCTGCTCGGTCAACAACTACACCTGCGATCGGACACACGATGTGACCTACCCCGCGACGGGGGAGGACTTCCTCACCCATCTGCCGGTCATCTTCGGCTCCTTCGCCGCGGGCAACAACAGCGGCCGCGAGCTCTTCCGCAAGGAGCACACGACGACCTCGCTCGGTGTGTTCTCCGCGCTGGCCCGGGCCTACGGCCTCCATTACCGGTCCACCCGCGAGTGGAAGAAGGCCCGCGTGGCCCTCGAGGCCGGATGCAGCGTCATCACCACCGTCACCGCGGGCGCCTTCACGTCCTCCTCGCACTACCTGTTTCTGGCCAGCGTGGATGACGGATATGTCTACGTCCTCGATCCCCTGATGCGCGAGAGCTATGACACGCTCGACAAGAAGCACCTGCTGGAGGTCGTCGAGCCGGGCCTCGTCCGCGCCCGGCTGAGCAGCCTGTCCAGCCTGAATTTCAGCGGCTTCTACATCATCAGCGACGAGGAAATCGTGCTTGAGTAATCCCCCTTGCTGCAATGAACGGCGCGCCAACCCGGAAGGGCCGGCGCGCCGGTTTTCTTTTCAGTTCAGGGTTTCTGCGCCTGCAACGCTGCCAGATACCGCCCCAGCGCGTCGCGCCAGTCTGGCAGCGGCGCAAAGCCGTTCTCCACGAGCTTCGCCTTGTCAAGCCGGCTGTTGAACGGCCGCGCGGCCTTCGACAGGCTGTACTCCGCCGTCGTCACGGGAACCACCTGCGTGGCCATGCCCGCCTGCCGGAAGATCTCCTGCGCGAAGTCCGCCCAGCTGATGTAGCCGCCCTCGTTGGTGGCGTGGTAGACGCCGTACTTGTCGGTTTCGATCATGTCGACCAGCAGCCGCGCGAGGTCGAGCGTGTAGGTCGGCGTGCCGATCTGGTCACAGACGACGCGCAGCGAATCGTGCGTCTCTCCCAGCCGCAGCATGGTTTTGATAAAGTTCTTGCCGCTCAGGCCAAACACCCACGCGATGCGCACGATGAAGAACCTCTCCGTCAGCTCACGCACGGCCAGCTCGCCCTCCAGCTTCGTCTGGCCGTAGACGTTCAGCGGCGCGTAGTCCGTGCAGTCCGGCTGCCACGGCGTCTCGCCCTGCCCGTCGAACACGTAATCCGTGCTGATGTACATCAGCTTGCAGCCCAGCGCTTTGCACGCCTGCGCGATGTGCCGCGTGCCGTCCGCGTTGATGGCGCGCACCTTGTCCCGCTTGTCCTCATCCTCGGCCAGATCGACCGCCGTCCACGCGGCGCAGTGGATGACGGCGTCGGGCTTTACCTCGGAGAGCACGCGCGAAACCGCCTCGCCGTCGGTGATGTCCAGCGGCACATACGGCGCGCGCGTCACGGCGCTGCCGTCCGCGATGCCCGCGTACTGCGGCAAAAGGTCGCTGCCGACGCCCTCATGGCCGCGCGCCGCCAGCTCGTTCATGACGTCGTGGCCCAGCTGACCGGCGACGCCGGTGACAAATATCTTCATGGTTGCTCCTTTATATCGATCGAACAGCTTGGGTATGGGGTGCGTTGGGGTTGGCCTCCCCAAACTCCTGCCCGGGGGACTTCGCCCCCCGGACTCCCCATACACGCTTCGCGCCGGTTTGAAGCCGCTCAGCGGTTCCCGTACATCTTCTCGTAATAGTTCTGGTACTCGCCGGAGATGATCGTCTCCCACCACTCGCGGTTGTCAAGGTACCACGCAATCGTCTTCTTGATGCCGTCGGCGAACTTCGTCTCCGGCAGCCACCCCAGCTCATTGTGGATCTTCGTCGGGTCGATGGCATAGCGCATGTCGTGGCCCTTGCGGTCAGTGACGTAGGTAATCAGCGATTCCGGCTTGCCCAGTTCCCTGCAGATGAGCTTCACGATGTCGATGTTGCGCATCTCGTTGTGCCCGCCGATGTTGTAGACCTCGCCCACGCGGCCCTTGCGGATGATCAGGTCGATGGCCTTGCAGTGGTCCTCGACGTAGAGCCAGTCGCGCACGTTCTCACCCTTGCCATAAACCGGCAGCGGCTTGTCGTTCAGCGCGTTGGCAATCATCAGCGGAATCAGCTTCTCCGGGAAGTGATACGGGCCGTAGTTGTTGGAGCAGCGGGAGATCG
>CAMENN010000118.1 GCA_945928315.1 uncultured Clostridia bacterium | reverse complement strand
TCTCCGTCGTCAAGAACGCGCTGTACAAGGTCATCCGCTGCTCCAGCGCGCAGGATCTGGGAAAACACATCGTCGTGCAGGGCGGCACGTTCCTCAACGACGCCGTGCTGCGCGCATTTGAAAACGAGCTCTGCGTGGACGTCGTCCGCCCGGACATCGCGGGCCTGATGGGCGCGTACGGCGCGGCGCTCTTCGCCAGATCCCAGCGCGCGCTGGTGCCGGGCGAGAGCACCGTGCTCTCCCTCGACGCGCTCGAGCACTTTGTCCATTCGGTCAAACAGACCCGCTGCGGCCTGTGCGAGAACCACTGCCGCCTGACGATCAACGACTTTGGCGGTGGGCGGCGCTTCATCAGCGGCAACCGCTGCGACCGCCCGACCCCGCGCGGCAAGAACAGCAGCGGCCTCAACCTCTACACCTACAAGCAGGAGAAGCTGCAGGCGATCATGAACGACCGCCGCGAAAACGCCCCGCGAGGCACGATCGGCCTGCCGATGGGCCTCAACATGTACGAGCTGCTCCCCTTCTGGCATACGCTCTTTACGGAGCTGGGCTTTGACGTCGCCGTCTCCCCCTTCTCCACCCGCAAGCTCTACATCGACGGCCAGTCGACGATCCCGTCGGACACCGTCTGCTTCCCGGCCAAGCTCATCCACGGCCATGTGGACGCACTCCTCAAGCAGGGTGTCAAAACCATCTTCTACCCCTGCATGAGCTACAACATCGACGAGCACCTGGGCGACAACCACTACAACTGCCCGGTCGTCGCGTACTATCCGGAGGTCATCGCGGCGAACATGCCCGCGGTGCGCGAGATCGACTTCATCCACGACTATGTGGGCATTGACCACCGCCGCGAGTTCCCGAAGAAGCTGACCGCCATCCTGCAAAAGCACTTCCCGGACATCATGCTGCGCGAGGTAAAGCGCGCTAGCGACGCCGCCTATGCCGCCTATGAGGCGCACATGGCTGACATTCGCGCCAAGGGCGAGGAAATGATCGCCAAGGCGCGTGAGGAGGGCCGGCGCATCATCGTGCTCATCGGACGCCCGTACCACGTCGATCCGGAGGTCAACCACGGCATCGACAAGCTGATCGCGGGCTTCGGCGCGGCGGTCATCACCGAGGACTGCCTCGTCGGCCACATGCACAAGGAGCCGGTCGGCGTGCTCAACCAGTGGACCTACCACTCCCGCCTCTACGCGGCGGCGCGCTACATCACCACGCAGAAGGACATGAACCTCGTTCAGCTTGTCTCCTTCGGCTGCGGCGTGGACGCCATCACCACGGACGAGGTCCGCGAGATTCTGGAGCGCGAGGGCAAGATCTACACGCAGATCAAGATCGACGAGATCACCAACCTGGGCGCTGTGCGCATCCGCCTGCGCTCGCTCTTTGCCGCCATCGATCAGCAGGAGGCGCTTGACGCCGCCGCCGGAAAGGAGTGAGAACCATGCCCAGCGAGCATGTCGAGTTTACCCGTGAGATGCGCGAGGCCGGTTACACCATCCTCGTGCCCAATATGCTGGAATTCCACTTTTCCCTGCTCGAAAAGGTGCTGCACCTGAACGGCTACAACGTGGAGGTCCTCCACAACTGCGGCCCGAACGTCAAGAGCGAGGGCCTCAAGTACGTCCACAACGATACCTGCGTGCCCGCGCTGCTGGTCATCGGCCAGTTCATCGACGCGCTGCACTCCGGCAAGTACGACCTGAACCGCGTCGCCCTCGCCATCACGCAGACCGGCGGCGGCTGCCGCGCCAGCAACTACATCCACCTGCTGCGCAAGGCGCTCAAGAAGGCCGGGCTCTCGCAGATTCCGGTCATCTCCATCAACATGAGCGGCCTGGAAAGCGCCTCCGGCTTCAAACTGACGCTGCCGCTCATCCGGCAGGTCGTCGCGGCGCTGGTCTACGGCGACTGCATCATGCACATCTCCAACCAGACCCGGCCGTACGAGTATAGAAAAGGCGAAACGGATGCGCTCATCGAGCGCTGGAACGACGAGCTCATCAGCCAGTTCAACCAGGGCCGCGGCCTGGGCGGCAAACAGATGCGCGGAAACCTCGACCGCATCGTCGCAGACTTCGCCGCCATCGACCGCAGCCACGAGAAAAAGACCCGTGTGGGCGTCGTCGGCGAGATCTACGTCAAGTATTCCCCGCTGGGCAACAACGGCCTGGAGGCGTTCCTGCGCACGCAGGACTGCGAATACATGATCCCGGGCATCCTCGGCTTTGCGCTGTTCAAGATCGACAACCGCATTGAGGACGTGAAGCTCTACGGCGGCAACCCGCTCAAGAAGTTCTTCTGCACGGTGCTTCTGCGCTACGTCGAGCGCATGGAGAAGATGCTCATCGACGCGATTTCGACCTGCCCGGACTTCGTGCCCCCCTCCCGCTTCCAGCACACCAAGTCGCTGGTCAAGGGCGTCATCGGCTACGGCAGCAAGATGGGCGAGGGCTGGCTGCTCACGGCGGAGATGCTGGAGCTGGCGGAGAACGGCTACGAGAACATCATCTGCACGCAGCCGTTCGGCTGTCTGCCCAACCACATCTGCGGCAAGGGCATGATCCGCAGGCTCACACAGGTGCATCCGGGCATCAACATCGTGCCCATCGACTACGACCTCTCGGCCACGAAGGTCAATCAGGAGAACCGCATCCGCCTGATGCTGGCCGTCGCCAACGACGCGGAGGCCAAGCGCCGCGAGCAGGAGCTGCTCATCGCGCAGGACGAATCCGAGGCGGCGAAGGGCTGCTCCGGCAACTGCGACGCCTGCCAGCAGCACGCAGGCGATTAAGGCAAAAAACAGCGCGCAGGAATCGCTTCCCGCGCGTTTTATTGTTTGACTTTTTGACGCAGCTGTGCTATACTTGTCGAAATTTTCAGCAAAGGAGGCCTTTTCATGCAATACAACCGCAGCATCATCCTCCGCGACGGCAGACTCTGCCGCCTGAGAAACGGCGTCGCAGCCGACAGCGAAGCGGTGCTCGCCAGCTTCCTGCTGACGCGCAGGCAGACCGACTTCCTGCTCACCTATCCGGACGAAATCAGCTTCACCGTCGAGCAGGAGGCGCAGTTCCTGCAAGGGAAGGCTGACTGTCCCGACGAGGTGCTGCTCGTCGCCGAGGTGGACGGCGCGATCGCCGGCACGGCGGGCGTCGATGCGGTCGGCAGAAGGGACAAGGTGCGCCACCGCGCGACGTTCGGCATCAGCCTTGACGAGGCGTACTGGAGGCTGGGCATCGGCTCAGCGCTCACGGCCGCCTGCATCGGCTGTGCCCGCCAGGCAGGCTATGCGCAGCTGGAGCTGGAGGTCGTCGAGGACAACGCCCGCGCCATCGCGCTCTACAAAAAAGCGGGCTTCGTCGAGTGCGGCCGCAATCCACTCGGGCTCCGCCCGCGCACAGGCGGTTATCAGGCGCTTGTATTCATGCGGCTCGAGCTGTGACAGATACATCAAAACGGGGCATCCGCTCAGCCTGCGGGTGCCCCGTCATGCCGCCTCCGGGCGGCTTTTTGCGGTTATCGCTTGTCCTCGTTGTCCAGCAGCTTGGCGATCGTCTTCTTTTCGCCGCTGGCAACCACGACCTCGTAGACGCCCAGGCCGATCATCGCGAACATGCCCGCCACGCCGAAGATCGCTCCGGCGCTGGAATAGATGCTCAGCAGAGAATCCAGCGCCGTGCCGACAAAGATCGGAGCCACGCAGGCCACCAGCAGCGCGATGCCCTTGCCACGTCGCCGCCGGGCCTTCTCCTCCACTGCGGTGCGCAGCTGCTGCAGCTTCTTGCGCACGCTACTGCTCAGCGAATAGCGGCCCTTTTTGACGGTTTCATGCTTCTTCGGCTTCGCCGCTGTCGTCATGGTGAAGATGCCCAGGCCGATCATCGCAAACATGCCGACCAGCCCGATGAGCGAAAAGAACTCCTCGCCGCGCCAGCTGCCAGTCATCTCGCCGAACGCCGCGCCGATCATCAGCGGCAGCACGCAGGCGGAGCACATCGCCGTGCCCAGTGCCGTCTTGTGCAGCTGGCTGTCACTCTCCTGGATGTACTGCGCGGCCTCCTCCTCGGTCAGCTGCGGCCAGCGCGACGCCGTGAACCCATCCTCCGCCAGATCGAAATCCTGATCGCGCATCATCTGCGCGATGTCGGAAAACTCCCGCTTGACGCGCGTCTGCGCGGTCTGCGGGCTGACCTGCTGGCCGATCAGCTCGTCATACCGGTCGAGCATCCGTCCCAGCAGGTTCACGCGGAACAGATCCGCGGCCGGTTCGCTGGCGAAGTCCGCAGACTCCGTCAGGATAAAGCGCTTGAACGAAAGCTCCACGTCCTCGCGCATCGCTGTCTGTGCCTGTGCCATGCGTTCCTCCCCGTCTCCCCCAAAGAGTCCAATCAGAAATCGCAGTTGCCCGGCGTGCGCGGATACGGGATGACGTCGCGGATGTTCTCAATATCCGTGAGGTACATCACCAGCCGCTCAAAGCCCATGCCGAAGCCGGAATGTGTGCATCCGCCGTAGCGGCGCAGGTTGACGTACCAGTCCATCTGGCTGGTGGAGATGCCCAGCTCGTTCATGCGGCCGACGAGCAGGTCAAGGCGCGTCTCGCGCTGGCTGCCGCCCATCAGCTCGCCGGAGCCCGGCACGAGCAGGTCCACCGCGGCGACGGTCTTTCCGTCGTCGTTCTGGTACATGTAGAACGCCTTGATGTCCTTGGGCCAGTCGTAGACGAACACCGGGGATTTGAAATACTCCTCGGTCAGATACTTCTCGTGCTCCTTGAAGATGTCCTGCCCCTGCACGGCCTCATGCTCGAACTGCTTGGGCGCGCTGCGCAGAATCTCGATGGCCTCGGCGTGCGTGACGCGCGCGACAGTAGAGGTGAGCAGTGCGTTCAGCTTCTCGATCAGGTTGCTCTTGGCATAGCCCTGCAGGAAGGTCAGCTCGGGCATCGCCTTGTCCAGCACCTCACGCACGACGCTCTTGAGGAAGTCCTCCTCGATGTCCATCAGCTGATTGAGGTCGCAGAAGCAGATCTCCGGCTCGATCATCCAGAACTCGGCCGCGTGGGTCTTGGTGTTGGAGTTCTCCGCGCGGAACGTCGGGCCGAACGTGTAGACGCGCTTGTAGGCCAGCGCGTACGTCTCGGCCTCCAGCTGGCCGGTCACGGCAAGGGCCGTGCTGCGGCCGAAGAAGTCGTCCTCCGGCTTGCAGGGCTTGCCCATCTCCTGCGTGGTGACGGTGAAGGTGTTGCCCGCGCCCTCGGCGTCGTTGGCGGTGATCAGCGGCGTGTGGACATAGACGTAGCCGCGGGCCTGGAAGTAGTTGTGGATGGCCTGCGCGGCGATGGAGCGGACGCGGAAGACGGCCTGGAACAGGCGCGTGCGCGGGCGCAGGTACGCGATGTCACGCAGGAACTCGAGGGAATGGCGCTTGGGCTGCAGCGGATAATCCTCCGTGCAGTCGCCCATCAGCGTGAGGGTCTGCGCCTGCATCTCCGGCGCGCCGTTTCTGCCCTCGACGAGCCTGCCGGTTGCCTCGATGGCCGCGCCGTTTCGCAGCGCCTGCACGCCGGAAAAGTCCTCCACCTGCTCGTCATAGACGATCTGCATCGCGGCAAGCGCGGTGCCGTCGAAAAACTCGATGAATCCGATATTCTTCTGCTTGCGATGGTTGCGGATCCAGCCCTGCACCGTCACAGTCTGTCCCAAGAGCGCCTTTTCCTGCGCCGCAATGTCGCGCAGATCATAGATCTTCTTCTCCATTTGCTGCCTCTTTTCCGGGGGACAAGCCGTCTCCCCCACTTGAATCTCTGCCGTATATCATAGCAAAAAATGCGGGCAAACGCAATCCCCGGCGCGCGATTTAACGCTGCGCGCCGGCTTTTTCGCGCTTTGCCGCGCGCATTTCGCCGAGCGTATAGAGTGCAAGGCCAACGATGACGATGATGCCGCTGACCAGCAGGGGGAAGCTGACCTCCTCGCCGAAGAGCACGAGCGCCCAGACGGCCGCGCCGATCGGCTCCGCCAGCAGCGCAAAGGACACGACGTCCGCGCTCACAAAGCCCAGCAGGTAGCTCATCAGCGCATGCCCGCCAAGCGTGCACGCCAGCGCCAGCACGAGGATGCCGCCCATCGAGGAGAGCGTGACCTGAAAGCCGCCGGCAAACGGCGAGATGACCAGCAGGCAGGCCGCCGTGACCAGGTAGACAAAGGTCATATAGCCCAGCGCCGGCAGATTCCTGCGCGCCGCGCGGCCGCAGAGCCAGTGTCCGGCGATGAATGCCGCGCCGACCAGCGCCAGCACATCGCCAAAGGCGCTGCCCTGCTCCCCGCCCATGGAGAGCAGTCCGATGGACACTGCGCCCAGCACGGCCACGATCGCGCCGGGGATGGCCTCGCGCTTGACCGGCTCATGCAGCAGCACGCCGGAGAGCGCAGCCACGAACAGCGGCTGCGTGCATACCAGCGCCGTGGAGACGAACGTCGAAGCGAAGGACAGCGAGGTCATCCACGCGGTGTAGTGCAGCGCGAGCAGCAGGCCCGCCGCGCAGGCGAGCATCAGCTGCCGCTTCGGCGCGCGCAGCACCGCCTGCAGTTCGCCGCTGCGCAGCGCGGGCGCGAGCAGCAGCAGCGCGGAGATCATCATCCGCCCGAAGGCGATCATCACGGGCGATGCGCCGCAGGCAAGCGACCATTTGACCATCGGTCCGGAGACGCTCACGCCCGCGACCGCCACAAATACGAGAAGTGCTTTGTTTTTCATACCTTCACCTGTCCGTGTGTTTGATGCATCCGCCCTGATCCGGCGCAAAAAGCAGGGAGCCGCGGCTTCAGCCATCGGCTCCCTCGCTCGTTCCGCTTATTCCAGACTGTCGGTCGGTTCTTCGTCCTCAGCGTTCTCTCCGGTGACGATTGCCTCACCGTCCGCAGCATTCAGACCGCCGGTCGGTTCCTCTTCGGTGTCCTCCTCAGGATCCTCATCGCGCTCCGTGGCGGTGACGCCGACGATTCGGCTCTCATCCTCCACGCGCATCACGCGCACGCCCTGCGACACGCGGCCGATGACCGAGATGCCGTCCACCGGCATGCGGATGATCGTGCCGTCGTCGGTGATGAGCATGATGTCCTCATCCTCGCTCACCAGCAGCTGCGCGGCCAGCAGGCCGGTCTTCTCCGTCAGGCGCATCGCCATGATGCCCTTGCCGCCGCGGGACTGCACGCGGAACTCGGAAATATCCGTGCGCTTGCCGTAGCCCTTCTGGGTGATGGCCAGCACCTGCTTGCCCTCCTCGACCTTCGCCACGGAGATGACCTCGTCGCCCTCGGCAAGGTCCATCGAGCGCACGCCCATGGAATTGCGGCCCATGGCGCGGATGTCGCTCTCGCTGAAGCGGATGGCCTGGCCCATGCGGGTCGCCAGCATCAGCTCGCAGCTCGCGTCGGTCAGCTCGACGCCGATGAGCTCGTCGTCCTCGCGCAGCACGATGGCGATAAGGCCCGTCTTGCGCAGATTCGAGAACTCGTCGAGCGCGGTCTTCTTGATCGTGCCGCAGCGCGTGGCCATGACCAGATAGTGGCCCTCCTCCTCGCGCGGCAGCGGAATCATCGCTGTCACCTTCTCGCCGCCGTCGAGCTGCAGCAGGTTCACGATTGCCGTGCCGCGCGCCATGCGCCCGGCCTCCGGGATCTCGTAGCCCTTGAGGCTGTAGACGCGGCCCTTGTTCGTGAAGAACATGATCTCGTCGTGCGTGGAGGTCACCAGCAGCTTCTCCGCGTAGTCCTCCTCGCGCGTGGTCATGCCCATCACGCCCTTGCCGCCGCGGTTCTGGCTGCGGTAGGTCGTGCGCGGAATGCGCTTCACATAGCCGAAGTGCGTCAGCGTGATGACCACGCTGTCCTCCTGGATGAGGTCCTCCGGATCGATCTCGCCGTCCATCACGCTGATTTGCGTGCGGCGCTCGTCCGCGTACTTCGCCTTGATCGCCAGGATCTCCTCGCGGACGATGCCCAGCACGAGCTTGTCGTCCGCCAGCACCGCGCGCAGGTATGCGATGGTCTTCTGCAGCTCCGCGTATTCCTCCTGCAGGCGCTCGCGCTCCAGTCCGGTCAGGCGGGCCAGACGCATGTCGAGGATCGCCTGCGCCTGCTTGTCGGACAGGCCGAAGCGCTCCATCAGCTGAACCTTCGCCTCGTTGGTGTTCGCGCTGCCGCGGATGATCTTCACGATCTCGTCGATGTTGTCCAGCGCGATGAGCAGGCCTTCGAGGATGTGGGCG
>CAMENN010000117.1 GCA_945928315.1 uncultured Clostridia bacterium | reverse complement strand
ATGCGCGCGTTGACGGCCTTGGTGTCCAGCAGCGGCAGCGCGCTGTTGCGGCGGTCGCTTTCGATGACCGCGTCCTCGATGGCGTCGCGGTTGCGCTCGAGCACCGGCTCGATGTCGGCCCAGTCGCCCTTGACGATCATGTCCGCGCCGGTGAACACGTGGCAGTTCTCAAAGTGCAGCGGCCGGCTCGCCTTGATGTACGCCGTCACGGGCGTCTTCTTTTTGGCCGAGCGGATGGCCTCGATGATCTCGTTCGCGTCCATATCATTTCCCTCCGAAAATCACGTCGTCGATGGTGTACAGGCCGGGCTTCGCGGCGGCGGCGAACTGCGCGGCGCGCAGTGCGCCCCGGGCAAAGATTTCGCGGCTGTCGGCGCGGTGGCGCAGCTCGATCTCCTCCATCGGGCCGAAGAAGCGCACGCTGTGCTCGCCCGCGACGGTGCCGCCACGCAGCGAATGGACGCCGATCTCATGGCCGCGCTTCCCCGGACGGCCCTCGCGCCCGCAGACGACGGTGAACTCGCCGTCCGGATCGACGCTTTGCAGCAGCGCCACGGCTGAGCCGCTGGGCGCGTCCTCCTTCTGGTTGTGGTGCGTCTCGACGATCTCGATGTCGAAGTCCCCGCGCAGCGCGTCGGAGGCCATGCGCGCCAGGCGGCGCATCACGGCCATGCCGGTGGAGAAGTTGAGCGCGCGCACGATGGGCAGCTGCGCGCTCGCCGCGCGGATCTGGTCCTCCTGCTGCTCGCTCAAGCCGGTGGTGCCGATGACCAGCGGAAGATTGCGGCGCAGCGCATCCTCCAGCATCATCGTCACGTTGCCGGGGTAGGAGAAGTCGATGGCGACATCTGCCTGCGGGATCTCGCCGAGCCTATCGCATGCGCCGGGGCCGACAAAGCCCGCGACCTCGAAGCGCTCGTCCTGCGCGCAGATGCTGTCGATCATCCGGCCCATTTTGCCGTTGCCGATCAGGCCGATGCGAAGCGCGCTCATCGGATCACCTCCAGGGCGCGGCGCACGGTCTCGCGGCCGGCGTCGGAGATTTTGCACAGTGGCAGGCGGTAGCCGCCCACGTTCATGCCGAGCTGGTTCATGGCCTCCTTGATGGGGATCGGATTGACCTCGCAGAACAGCGCGTTGATCAGCTCGAGATAGCGAAGCTGCATGGCGCGCGCCGTGGCGACGTCGCCCGCGGCGAACGCGGCGACGAGGTCGTGGCATTCCTTCGGGCAGATGTTGGCCCACACGGAGATGACGCCGCAGCCGCCCAGGCTCATGACGGGTACGATCATGTCGTCGTTGCCGGAGAACATGCAGAAGTCATCCGAGAGCAGTCGAGCGATTTTCGCGGTATAGCTGATGTTGCCGCTGGCCTCCTTGATGCCGGCGATGTTCGGGTGCTTCGCCAGGCGCGCGCAGCAGGCGGGCGAGATGGCGCAGCCGGTGCGTCCGGGCACATTATAGAGGATGACCGGCGTATCGATGGCGTCCGCGACGGTGGCAAAGTGACGGTACATGCCCTCGTCGTTGGCCTTGTTGTAGTAGGGCGTGATGAGCAGCAAGCCGTCCGCGCCGAGGTCGTGGTACTTTCGGCTCTTCTCCAGCTGCGTCTGCGTGCAGTTGGAGCCGGCGCCGACGATGACGGGGATTTTGCCGTTCACGGTTTCGATGATGCAGCGGGCGACCTCGTCGTCCTCCTCATGGGACATGGTGCTCGACTCGCCGGTGGTGCCCAGCGCGACGATGCCGTCGGTGCCCTGCGCGAGATGCCAGTTCACCAGCTCACGGAGCTTTCCAAAGTCCACGCTGCCATCCGCCTGAAACGGCGTGACGAGCGCGACATAGCTTCCAGCAAATTTCATATCGTTCCTCCGGATGGTATTTTGCGGGGCTCGCCCGCCCAGTTTTTCCGTAACGCGCTCATTCTAACATAAGAAAGCGAGGCTGTAAACCTCGCTTTGTGGAATTGAATGTGTGGGGCACTCATTTTTGTGGAATTCACAAATGCAGGAAGGCGAAGCGGCACCAGAACAGCGCAGGCCGGCGCATGCAGCGGCTTTTTGGGGCAGCTTCAAGCCGCGTTGGCGCGGCCGAAAGCGTCGCCTGCGGCGACTGTTCGGCCTTCGGGTTGGGCTTCGCAGGGGTTACGTTGGGGGATTTCATCCCCCAAACCCCTAGCCCGGGGACTTAGTCCCCAGACCCCTTCTTCGCTTCGCGCTTGTTTGAAGCCCTTCTCAGCAGTCCCGGCTGCCGATGTCCGAGCGCATATGGGCGCCCTCGAAGTGAATCTCCCGCGCCGCCGCATAGGCCGCATCGACGGCCCCGCGCAGCGTATCGCCCGTCGCTGTCACGCCGAGCACGCGCCCGCCCGCGGTGACCAGCTGTCCGTCGCTCAGCTTCGTGCCCGCGTGGTACACGGTCGCGCCGCGCTTTTCCGCCGCGTCGATTCCTGTGATGGCCTTGCCGCCCTCGTACTTGCCCGGATACCCGCCGGACGCGAGGATGATGCACGCCGCGGCCTTGTCCGCAAAGCGCACCATGCTCTCGTCAAGGCGCTGCTCGCGCACGGCCATCATGATCTCCATCAGGTCGCTTGTGAGCAGCGGCAGCACGGCCTGCGTCTCCGGGTCGCCGAAGCGCGCGTTGTACTCGACGACCTTCGGGCCGTCCGCGGTGAGCATGAGGCCGACATACAGCACGCCCTTGAACGTGAAGCCCTCGGCGTTCATCGCGCGCAGCGTCGGCAGGAGGATCTCCTCCGTCGTGCGCCGGGCGACCTCCGGCGTGTACAGCGGGCTCGGCGCGAACGCGCCCATGCCGCCGGTGTTGGGCCCCTTGTCGCCGTCGAACACGCGCTTGTGGTCCTGGCTGGCGACCATCGGCACGATGGTCCTGCCATCGCAGAAGCACAGCACAGTCGCCTCACGGCCGACCATGCACTCCTCGATGAGCACGCGGGCGCCGCTCTTGCCGAACTTGCCGCCCTCCATCATCTCGCGCACGGCCTGCTTCGCCTCGTCGATCGTCTGCGCGACGACGACGCCCTTGCCCAGCGCGAGGCCGTCCGCCTTGACGACGATCGGCGCGCTCTGCGTGTCCAGATACGAAAGCGCCGCGGCGCAGTCGGTGAAGACCTCGCTTTGGGCGGTCGGGATGCCGTACTTCTCCATCAGGTTTTTGGAGAAGATCTTGCTCGACTCCATCTGCGCGGCATAGGCGCTCGGGCCGAACGCGGGGATGCCCGCGGCCTCCAGCGCGTCCACGCAGCCCAGCGCCAGCGGATCGTCCGGCGTCACGCAGACAAAATCGACGTGCTCGCGCTGTGCCAGCGCGACGATGCCGGCCACGTCGGTCGCCTTGACCTCGGGCACGCACGTCGCCACCTGCGCGATGCCGGCATTGCCCGGCGCGCACAGCAGCGCGTCCACCTTCGGGGACTCGGCCAGCTTTTTGCAGACGGCATGCTCGCGGCCGCCGCCGCCGATCACCAGAACCTTCATCTCAAATCCTCCTTGCTTGGAAAAGACGTCATGCCCTCCCCGGATTGTCACCCAGTCCACTCACACAGATTCACCGTGTGCCTGATACAGCCCCGGGTCCAGGGCCGCAGCCCTGGTCGTTTCAAGGGGGTAGGGAAGTCCAGAGGGGTCTAGGGGGGAAATCGAAATCCCCCCTGACCCCTCTGGCCCGCGGAGCGCGTACCTGTTGGAATCAGCACAGATTCCATTCTGGTTATTTTAGTGCTTGAAATGGCGCATTCCGGTGAACACCATCGCGATGCCGTACTTGTTGCACGCGTCGATGGAGTCCTGATCGCGCACGCTGCCGCCCGGCTGGATGATGCAGGCGATGCCCGCCTCCGCGCAGGCCTTCACGCAGTCGTCGAACGGGAAGAAGGCGTCGCTGGCCAGAGCCGCGCCCTTCACCTTCTCGCCGCTGCGCTCGATGGCCATCTGCGTGGACCAGATGCGGTTGACCTGTCCCGGTCCGATGCCCAGGCTCTGGTTGTCGCGCGCGATGGCGATGCCGTTCGATTTGGCGTGCTTGACGATCTTCCACGCCAGCAACAGGTCCTTCATCTGCTCTTCGGTCGGGGCCTTCTCGGTCACAACCTTCAGCTCGCCGTCCTCCGGCAGCAGCTTGTCGTCGATCTCCTGCACGAGCAGGCCGCCGGCAACCTTGCGCATCACGCGCTCGTCCTTCGGATAGGCGCGGATGGTGGTGTCAAGCTCCAGCAGGCGCAGGTTCTTCTTCTTCGTGAGGATCGCCAGCGCCTCGTCGGTGAACTTCGGCGCGACAATGATCTCGAGGAAGATCTTGCTCATCTGCTCGGCGGTCGCCGCATCGACGGGCGCGTTGGTCACGACGATGCCGCCGAACACGCTGACCGGGTCGGCCTCGTACGCCAGACGGTAGGCTTCGCTGACCTCGTCCGCCACGCCCACGCCGCAGGGGTTGCCGTGCTTGACGGCGACGACGGCGGTGGTGTCGAACTCGCGCAGCAGCTCGAGCGCGCCGTTCGTGTCGTTGATGTTGTTGTAGGAGAGCTCCTTGCCGTGCAGCTGCTTCGCCGCCGGGAGCGTGCCCGCGATGTCGCCCAGATCGCGGTAGAACGCGGCCTTCTGGTGCGGATTCTCGCCGTAGCGCATCTCCTGCACCTTTTCGAACGTGACGGTCAGGTTCTGCGGGAACTCGATCGGCTCCTCGAGCTGGCCGCGCAGGTACTGCTGGATCATGCAGTCATACTGCGCGGTGTGCTCGAAGACCTTGTACTGCAGGTAGCGCTTGGTCTTGAGGCTCACGTCGCCGGTCGCCTCGAACTCATCCATCACGCGGTCATAGTCCGCCGGGTCGATGACGACCACGACGTCCTGCGCATTCTTGGCGGCGGCGCGCAGCATGGTCGGGCCGCCGATGTCGATGTTCTCGATGGCGTCCTCGAAGGTGACGCCGGGCTTTTCGATGGTCGCGCGGAACGGATAGAGGTTGATGATGACCATGTCGATGGGCTCGACGCCGAGCGCCTCGATCTGCTTCATGTGCTCCGGGTTGCTGCGCACGGCGAGCAGGCCGGCATGGATCATCGGATGCAGGGTTTTGACGCGGCCGTCGAGGCACTCCGGGAAGCCGGTGACGTCGCTGACGCCGGTCACGGGGATGCCCGCGGCGGCGATCGCCTTCATGGTGCCGCCGGTGGACAGCAGGGTCACGCCCTTGTCCGCGAGACGGCGGGCCAGCTCGACGATGCCGGTCTTGTCCGACACGCTCAGAATCGCACGCTTGATCATAATCTCTTTCCTTCCTTTTCTTCGTCGTTGATGGGAAAATGCAAGATGAATGGGAAAATGGTTTTGCAGATATTTGCCGTGCGCGAAGCCGCCGCGCAGGGACGCGGACGGGGGGACGTCCGCCGCGGCGCGCAGTTCTATTGGAGCGTTCAGGAAATTCACCGTCAGGTAACGCTTCGCTCCCTGACTGCTTTCTTTTTTATGGCTTCGCCATGGGGAACGCTTGGGGCTTGGGGCTTTGCCCCAACCCCCACCAGGGACCAGTCCCTGGACCCTTCCTCGCTTCGCGCTGTTTCAAGAAGCCTTGCGGTTACATGTCCCTGCCCAGCAGGTAGCAGTCCGTGCGCACCCACTCGAAGCCGCAGTTCCTGAACATCCGCATGGCGTTCTGATTGCGGCGCACCGCGTTGGCGCGCAGGTAGGGCACGCCCTGCCCCGCCAGCTGCTGCACGGCCTCGTCGATCAGCGCGTGGGCGACGCCCTTGCCGCGCCACTTCGGCTCCACGCAGACCATCTCCAGCACGGCCTCGTTCGGCTCGCCGTAGACCAGCATGTCCCCGCAGTAGTCGCTGCCGCAGTAGACACTCTTCGCCGCGAACACCGGGCCGCGCATGCGCTCCTCCAGCCATTCGCTGGCGTGCTCCACGCAGCCGAAGCTCTTCAGGCGCACCAGAAACTCCTCGCGCTGGATGCGCGTGCGCAGCTCCGCGTCGATGATCGCCGTGCCGACGGGCGGATAGCATCTGCGCCGCCCGGTCATGCCCGCGATATTGAGCACGAACAGCTCGTCGCCGTCGTAATCGTCAAAGCCCATGCGCGTGAAGTACTCGTGCCGCGCACTGTCGTCGATGGCGCAGCGGGTATACAGCCGCGCAGGCGTGCCGCCCTGCTCCTCACGGATCGCCTCGGCGCGCGCGCAGAGCGCACCGAAGAGCGTATCCCCGGCGACGGGATGCGCGCTCATCTCCAGTTCAATATCCAGCGGCCGTTCCGGCAGCATCTTTTTGAGCATGCGCAGCCGGAGCCCGCCCTGCCCGATCTCCACGCCCGCGTCATCGATGACCACGAAGCTGTTCTCGCGCAGTGCGCCGCCCACGCCCCTTGCGGGATGATAAATTCTCATAATGGACAGACACCCTTCATTGACAGGCGAAAATCCCCGCGCGCATTCTCAGCGCCGCGCGGGGCCTTCCGCGGAATTTTCATGTGCGAACACTTTATTATAGCACATGGACGTGTCTTCCATCTACTCCTAATTTTCCGGCGCAGAAGAGCCGCACGCTCTCCGGCAGGATCTCGTGCTCGACGGTCAGCACGCGCGCAGCCAGCGTCTCAGGCGTATCGCCCTCGAGCACGGGTACGCTCCTTTGCAGGATGACCCCGCCGTGATCGACCTGCTCATCGACGAAGTGCGTCGTCGCGCCGGAGATCTTCGCGCCATAGGCGAGCACCGCTTCGTGCACGTGGTGGCCGTACATGCCCGGGCCGCAGAACGCGGGGATGAGCGCCGGATGGATGTTGATGATCCGGTGCTCGTAGGCGCGCACGATCTGCCGGCCGACGATGGGCAGATAGCCTGCCAGCACGACGAGCTCGGCGTCCGCGGCGCGCAGCTTTTCGAGGATGACGTCGTTGAACGCCTCATCGCTGCCCGCCTGCTTCTTGCTGACGAACGCTGCGGGGATGCCGTGCTGCCTTGCGCGCTCGAGCGCGTAGGCCTTCGAGGCGTTGGCCAGCACGAGCACGATCTGCCCGTCGATGGTTCCGGCCTCCACGGCGTCGATGAGCGCCTGCAAGTTGGTGCCGCCGCCGGAGCAGAGCACCGCAATTCTCGTGCTCACCGGAGCACCAGCCTTTCGCCGTCCTCGCCGGTCCTGCCGACCTCGCCGATGCGGTAGGCCGACTCGCCGCAGGCCGTGAGCGCGGCGATGACCGCGTCCGCCTCGGAGGCGTCCACCGCGAAGACCATGCCGATGCCCATGTTGAAGGTGTTGTAGATCTGCCGGTCGGTGAGGCCGCCGAGCTTCTGCAGCTCGCTGAACACCGGCAGCACGGGCCAGGTGCCCAGGTCGATGTACGCCGTGAGGCCGTCGGGCAGGATGCGCGGGATGTTCTCGATGAAGCCGCCGCCGGTGATGTGCGCGATGCCGTGCACGTCCGCCGCCGCACAGGCCTTCAGCGCGGGCTTCACATAGATTTTGGTCGGGGTGAGCAGCGTCTCGCCCCAGGACTTGCCGCCGAACGCCTCCACGGGGGCGTTCAGGTCGCGGCCCTCGGTGAGCACCAGCTTGCGCACGAGGGAATAGCCGTTGGAGTGCACGCCGGAGGAGGCCATGCCGACCAGCACGTCGCCCTCGCGCACGCGCTCGCCGGAGATGGACTTCTCGCGATCGACGAGGCCGACAGTGAAGCCCGCCAGGTCGTACTCGCCCGCGGGGTAGAAGTCCGGCATCTCAGCGGTCTCGCCGCCGATGAGCGCGCAGCCCGCCTGACGGCAGCCCTCGGCGACGCCCGCGACGATCTTTTCGACCTTCTCGGGATCGAGGTAGCCGGTGGCGATGTAGTCAAGGAAGATGAGCGGGCGCGCGCCCTGGCAGACGACGTCGTTGACGCACATCGCCACGCAGTCGATGCCGACGGTGTCGTGCTTGTCCATGAGGAAGGCGAGCTTGAGCTTGGTGCCCACGCCGTCGGTGCCGGCGACGAGCACGGGCTTGTCCATCTTCTCGTTTTCGATGGAGTAGAAGCCGCCGAAGGAGCCGAGGCCGCCGAGCACGTTCTCATCGAACGTGGTCGCGACATGCTGCTTCATCCTGCGCACGGCCTCGTAGCCGCGCTCGACATCGACACCTGCGTCCTTGTAAGTGACCATGAAATCCCTCCGTGTGGTTGATGGGGAACAGGCTTAAGGAAAGCCTGGGGAGAAAATATGATTGATCGGAGAAAGGGGACGTCAGGGCTGCCGCCCTGAAACCTGCTCAGGGGCGCCGCCCCTGAACCCCGCAAGGGATTTCATCCCTTGACCCTTC
>CAMENN010000116.1 GCA_945928315.1 uncultured Clostridia bacterium | reverse complement strand
GTGGGCGTGGGCGTCGGGGTCGGGGTGGGTGTCGGGGTGGGCGTCGGCGTCGGCGTGGCGCTCAGCTCGACGAGCAGCGTGTCGAGGGTCTTGAGCAGCGCTTCGATGCTGCCCCGCTGGATGTTCAGCCAGGTGCTGCCCTCCATGTCGGAGGCGGACACCGCCGCGCCGTTGGAGCCGGCCTCGGGGCTGACGAGCATCGTCTCCTCCTGCGTGCCGGTGAGGCCCAGGCCGGAGGCGTCATGGCCGAAGGTCGCGGCGTAGGAGGCGCTCAGGCGTCCCGCGCGCTCCAGCCTGTCGATGATGTCGAGCAGCTGGGCGCCGGTCACGTCCGCGCCGGGGGCGATCACGAGGGCCTGCACGCCGGTGTCGCCGTAGAGCACGACGGCCTGCGCGCCCTCGCCGTCGTCCGCGACGTAGAGGGAGGCGGCGTCATCCGTCCGGCCGTCCTGGGCGCCGTCATTCGCCTGCGCGATGAGCGCCTTCAGGTCGGCGTAGGAGATGGGCGTGGGCGAGGGGGTGTTCGCGGCCTGGAGGGCGACCTCGCCGTCCTGCACATCCTCCTGCATCGCGGCGACGTCGAGGGACTTGCCCTGCGCAGCGGCGATGAGCGCGGCGATCATCTCATCGGAGAGCTCCGTGCCGGGAGCGAGGTAGAGCGTCGCGGCGTCCTTGTCGCCCTCGAGCGTGGAGACGGCGGTGGCGGCGCTGGTGGCGTCGGGCTCCTGCGCGGACTTCGCGGCGGCGCGGATGAGGCGGATGAGCTCCTGCGTCGTCAGCCCACTGTTCGGGTTGAGGCGGATGATCAGGGAGCCGTCCTCCTGCGCCTCGGCGGAGAAGATGGTGTCGCCGTCGGCCGCGCCGCTCTGCTGCGCGAAGACGGGCAGCATGTCCTCCACGGACTGGCCAATGCGGTCAATCTCGTTGCCGTCAAGGTCGTAGAGCACGATGTCGCCGTTGGTGTCGATGAGCATCGCGCCCGGCATGGCCCTGTAGATGTAGAGGATGCGGACGCTGGCCAGGCCGTTGATTTCCTTGGCGTTCACGGAGAGTGTGCGGGTCGTGCCGGGAACGGCCTGGCGCGGGAAGAAGGCGCGCACAACCCACGCGCCGTTGCCGCGCACGCGGACGATCTGGCTGCCGCCCGCGTTCACCGTGGCATACAAATAGTAGGAATTCGCCTCGCAGTCCGTCGCGGCGGAGAGGGAGAGGCGCGCGGCGGCAGCGCCGGGGATGAGCGCGGGCGCGCTGCTCACGGTATACTGCGCCTCGGCACGGCTGTCGCTCGAAAGGCGCGTGAGCCCAAGGCTCAGCGTGTGCGTGCCGCGCATCTGCTCGACCATCTGCGCGGCGCTCAGGCCGGAAACGGGGAGCGCGTCGGTCTGCGCGACGATGTCGCCCGCGCGGTCGGAGGCGGCGGTTTCCACGCGCACCTCTTCAAGCTGCCAGTAGCAGTTGACCGCCTGGGTGCCGTCCGCCGCGGCGGTGACACAGAGCATCAGCGCCAGCGCGAAAAATGTCAAAAGGGATTTCAGCTTCATTGGGAAAGGCTCCTTTCGCCCTGCCTTGGGGGTGTGAATCGTATATACCACATTTATAGCATGATGCCGGGCAAAAAGCAAGGCAATCGGGGGAAATGCGGAAAATTTTTCATCCACACGCCCTGTATGCGGCGCTCCGGCGCGCCCCGTGCGGCTGACTGCGGAAGGCTTTTTGAAAGAAATTCAAAAATAGGACTAGCCATGTGTGGGGATTTAAGCTATAATGAAGTCACCAGAAAACATGAAAGGGAGGGATTGACCGTGATCCAGATCATCTTTGGCAGGAAGGGTTCCGGCAAGACCAAGCGTATTTTGGATATGGCGAATGCGTCGGTGAAGGAAGCGAAGGGCAACGTGCTCTTTGTGGACGACGATAAGAGCTATACACTCAGCCTCAAGCCCCAGATCCGCTTCATCGACGCGAGCGAGTATGAGGTCAAGGGCTGCGAGCCGTTCTACGGCTTCCTCGCAGGCATCCTGGCCGGCAACTACGACATCAGCGTGATTTATGTCGATGCGTTCCTCAAGCTGGTCAAGACGCAGCCCGACGAGCTGGAGGCCTTCTTTGCCAAGCTTGAAAAGCTGGTCGCCAATGCGAATTGCGATCTCGTCATCAGCTTCAGCGAGGATGCGGCGAACGTGCCGGAGTGCATCCGCAAGTATCAGATCTGATCGAGGATACCCCTGCCGCTTTCCGCCCGTTGACGTGCGGAAGGCGGTTTTTTCTTCACGGCCGGGAGCCGTCATCATACACAACGGAGGAAAACCCCTATGCAGATGCTTTCCACCCGCGGCGCCGCGCCGGTGTCGCCGTCCATGGCCATCCTGCGCGGCCTCGCGCCCGACGGCGGCCTCTACGTCCCCGCGCAGTACCCGTCCTTTGCCGACGCGGACATCGAAGCCATGGCCGGGATGAATTACCGGGAGCGCGCGCTTGCCGTGCTCACCCGCTTCCTGCCCGACTTTTCCCGCGAGGAGCTTGCCGCCGCCATCGACGGGGCCTATGGCACCGGGTTTGACTGCGAGGCCGTCGCGCCGCTGGTGCGGGTCGGCAGCCGCGCGCACGCGCTGGAGCTGTGGCATGGGCCGACGCTCGCCTTCAAGGACATGGCCTTGCAGCTGCTGCCGTATCTGCTCACGCTCAGCGGCAAGAAGCACGGGGAGACGCGCGAGGTGTTCATCCTCGTGGCGACCAGCGGAGATACGGGCAAGGCCGCGCTGGAGGGCTTCCTCGACGTGCCGGGCACGCGCTGCTGCGTGTTCTATCCGGAGGGCGGCGTCAGCCGCGCACAGTACCTGCAGATGGTGACCACCGGCGGCAGCAACACGCACGTCATCGCCGTGCGCGGCAACTTCGACGATGCGCAGACCGGCGTCAAGCGCATCTTTGCCGACCCGGCCTTTGCTAAAGAGATGGACCGCCAGGGCCGCGTGCTCTCCTCGGCCAACTCCATCAACTTCGGCCGCCTCGTGCCGCAGGTCGTCTATTACTTCTCCGCCTACGCGGACATGCTCGCCTCGGGCGCCGTCCGCATGGGCGATCCGGTCAACTTCTGCGTGCCGACGGGCAACTTCGGCGACATCCTCGCCGCGGACTATGCGCGCAAGGCCGGCCTGCCGGTGGGCAAGCTGATCTGCGCGAGCAACGAGAACAACGTGCTGACCGACTTCATCCGCACCGGCACCTACGACATCCGCACCCGCGCGTTCCACCGGACGATCTCCCCGTCCATGGACATCCTGATCTCCTCGAACCTCGAGCGCCTGCTCTTTGACCTGTCCGGCTGCGATGGCGCGAAGATCCGCGACATGATGGGCAAGCTCGCCGGCGAGCGCGTCTACACGATCGACGGGGCGATGATGGCGGGTCTGACCGCGCGCTACGACGCGGGCTATGTGGACGAGGCGGGCATCCGCGCGGAGATCGCGCGCACCTGGAGCAAGGAGCACTACCTGATGGACACGCATACCGCCGTGGCCTCCGCCGTGCTGCGCGAATACCAGGCGCGCACGGGCGACAGCACGCCCAGCGTGATCGTCTCCACTGCCAGCCCGTACAAGTTCGGCGCGGCGGTGCTGGAGGCCGTCGCCGGGAAGGCGGCGGCGCAAGGACTCGATGATTTCGCCTGCTGCCGCGCGCTCTCGCAGCTGACCGGCACGCGTGAGCCGGACCAGATCGCCAAGCTCCCGCAGATGCCCATCCGACACAGCGCCGTCTGCGACAGAGACGCGATGGCGCAGGCGGTGCTGGAGGCCGTCCGGTAATGCTGTTCAATTCGCTGTCGTTCCTCGTCTTCTTCCCGCTGGTGGTGCTGGTCTACTTCCTCTGGCCCAAGCGCACGCGCTGGGTCTGGCTGCTTGTGGCCAGCTACTACTTCTACATGTGCTGGAACGCGCGCTATGTGCTGCTGATCGCCACGAGCACCGTGGTAACCTACGCCTGCGCGCTGGGGATGGAGCGCGTGCAGGGGCGCGGCGGGCGCAGGCTCGTGATGCTCGCGGGCCTGTGCGTCAACCTGGGGATTCTCGGCTTCTTCAAGTATTCCGGCTTCTTCATCAATCTTCTGGGTCGGGGCTTCGGCGCGCTGGGCGTCACGCTTTCGCTGCCGCAGGTGGACGTGCTGCTGCCGGTGGGCATCAGCTTTTACACCTTCCAGGCGCTGGGCTACATGCTGGACGTCTACCGCGGGGAGATCCGCGCGGAGCGCAATCTCTTCCGGTATGCGCTGTTCGTCTCGTTCTTCCCGCAGCTGGTGGCCGGGCCGATCGAGCGCTCGAAAAACCTGCTGCATCAGGTGAATGAGGCGCACGACTTCGACGCGCAGCGCGCGCTGAGCGGCCTGTCGGTCATGCTGCTGGGCTTCTTTGAAAAGCTGGTCATCGCCGACCGCGCGAGCCTGTATGTGAGCGCGGTCTACGGCCAGTGGCAGCAGGCGCCGGGCTGGCAGATCGCGCTGGCGACGGCCGCCTTCGCCTTTCAGATCTACGGGGATTTCAGCGGCTACAGCCACATTGCCATCGGCGCGGCGCGCGTGCTGGGCTACGACCTGATGGACAACTTCCGCCAGCCGTATTTCGCCACGTCCGTGCGCGATTTCTGGCGCAGGTGGCACATCAGCCTGTCCACCTGGTTCCGGGATTACCTGTATATCCCGCTGGGCGGCAGCCGCGTTTCCCCGCTGCGGCGCGCGCTGAACGTGATGATTACCTTCACGGTCAGCGGCCTGTGGCACGGCGCGTCGCTCAACTACGTCGTCTGGGGCATGCTCAACGGCGCGATGCAGGTGATCGAGGGCTTCCTGCCCAAACCGAAGCCGGGCGCGGTGCGCAGGCTGGCGCGGATGCTCGTCACCTTCGTGCTGATCGATCTCACGTTCCTCTTCTTCCGGGCCAGCTCGCTGGGCACGGCGCTGCGGATGCTGCGGCGCATTGCGTTCTCCTTTGGCGGCGCCGGGATCGCGACGGACTTCTCCGTCTGGCAGGCGGGGGTGCTGGGCGTTGCGCTGGTCATCCTGCTGGCGCTGGACGCGCTGCACGAGTGCGGACACACGCTCTCCGGCGCGCTTTCGGCCGTGCCGGGTTGGGCGCGGGGGGCGCTGGCGCTGTTGGCCGTGCTGCTGATCGTGGCCTTCGGCATCTGGGGACCGGGCTACGACGCGCAGGCGTTCATCTATTTTCAGTTTTAGGCGGGTGATGCGGCGTGAAGAAGGTGGGCTTTGCTGTCCTTTGGGCAGCCGCGCTGGTCGTCTGCCTGCTGGGGCTTGACCGGGCGCTGCGCCGGGAGGACGGCGCGCGCAAGTACAGCGCGTTTTATGCGGAGACGCAGCCGATCGACGTGTACTTTCTGGGGACGAGCCATGTGATGGACGCGGTCTATCCGATGGAGCTGTGGCGCGACTACGGCATCGTCTCCTATAACTTCGGCAACCCGGCGGAGACGCCGGAGGCGACGTACTGGACGCTGCGGCTGGCGCTTGCGCAGAACAAGCCGAAGCTGGTGGTCATGGACGTGTGCTACATCGACCGCGCGCAGAGCGAATCCGGCAGCGCGGCGCTCGCGCACCTGTACCTCGACGAGGTGCCGCTCTCGCCGGAGAAGCTGCAGGCAATTTGGTCGCTGTTCCCGGCGGGCTCGCGGGCGGAGTTCGTCTTCCCGCTGATCGCCAACCACGGGCGCTGGGAGGAGCTGCTCGGCGGCACGCAGGACACGACGGACTGTCTGCCCTGCATGCGCGGCGCGGAGCTGCGCGTGGGCCGCGCCGAACCGGCGCCGTTTACGCGGACGCTGGAGGCGGACGGGACGCAGACGCCTGGCAAGCAGGCCGTGCGCAGCATCATTGAGCTGTGCCAGAGCGAGGGCATCGAGGTGGCGCTCATCGCGGTGCCGTATCCTGCGGACGAGGCGAAGCAGCGCATGATGAACAGCGCGCAGGCTATCGCCGACGAATACGGGATTGCGTTCTACAACCTCTTTGACGTGGAGGGGCTGGTGGACTTTGATACGGACTGCTACGACGCGATGTCCCATCTCAACCCGGACGGCGCGGTGAAGGTGAGCATCTGGCTGGGCGAAACGCTCAGCGCGGCGTATGACCTGCCGGACCGCCGCGGTGACGCGGGCTATGCGCACTGGGACGCGGCGCTGGCTGAGTACGAAGCGATCTACGAGCGCGAGTGGGCTGGGGAATCGCTGCTGACGGGAGAATAATACATAAAGCGAAGAAGGGTCAGGGAGCGTTGCTCCCTGACCCTTCCTCGCTTCGCGCTGATGGCTCGTTTATATTCGAGAATCGAATCAGATGTCATACACCGCCTGCGTCGGCGCGTAGTCCGACCGGTAGGCGATGATGGTGCCGAAGTCGTTCTGGCTGGCGATGCGCAGCATGTCCTCCTGCGTGCAGTGGATGCCGTAGCGCAGCATGCGTGCCTGGCCGGAGTGCATCAGCTGCGCGGCGATGGTGCCCGGCTCCACCGTGCCCGTCATCAGCACGCGTGCGCCGCAGATGAGCAGGCGGCGCGTCAGGTCGCGTGCATATCGGCTGTCCAGCTGCGGGTCGCTGACGAAGTACACGCCCAGCGCCACAAAGTCCTCCGGAATCTCGCGCACGAAGATGTTGCCCAGCTGCTCGCCCGCCTCCGGGCGCACCCACATGCCCGCGGCGTCCAGGTGCGACAGCTCACGGCGGAAGTGCTCGTCGGCAAAGACGTCCGTGTCGGGCAGGCGCTCGTTGATGCAGGCCAGCAGGCCGAGGCCGCGGCCGTACTTGGGCACGGGCAGCAGCACGGGCCGCCCGTCGGCCAGTGCCTCGGCGATGGCGTCGGTCAGCTCGGAAAGCAGCTCCTCGCGGGTGTTGTGGCCGCTCTGCGTGCCGTAATCGCAGTCGAGCACGGCCAGGTCGGCGTGCTGGCCGACGATGGGATCGGAGGCGTGGATGCGCGCGCGGTAGTAGTAGTCGCCGGAGAAGAGGATGGAGCGGTCGCCGTCGCGCAGGCGGAACCAGGCACTGCCGCTGCAATGGCCGCTGCGGCCCCAGGTGACGCCCAGTCCGCCGGGCAGCTCCGCCTCGGCATAGGGCACGCTCAGCCCCTCGAGCACGATGGGGTCGTCTACGGCGAAGGGCAGCTGGCGCGCCGTCTCCGTCGTCATCACCACGCGGCCGGCGAAGCCCTTCTCCAGCAGATAGGGCAGCGCGCCGGACTGGTTCTCGTGCGAGTGCGTCAGAAAGAGATAGCGGCTCTCCTTGATCTGCTCGGGGGTCAGGTGCGGAAGCGCGTCCCGGCCGTAGCAGCGCTGATAGCCGCAGTCCACGATGAAGGACGCTGTCCGTCCGCGCACCACGTAGCAGTGGCGCTGCTGCGTACAGGGCTCGCCTGTCAGATAGAGCTTCATTGCTTTTCCTCCCCCGTGCATCCTGTGTACCATAGAATATCCTATAGTATAGTACAAAACGGGAAGGGCGTAAACAGAAAATCGGCCGCCCTGCATGAATTTGGTAAAAAGAAATGGGCGGCCCGGCGCGTTTTCGTGCAAAATCCGGCGCGCAATCCCTTGGAAACAGGGGGCGTTTTGTGATACAATAAGGCGATTCCGGCGGGCGCTGCGGAGAAAAATCCGGCCGGGGCGGGATGAAACCGGTCTGCGCGCTCGTTGTATTCATGAAGGAAAAATGTTCCCGCCCGTCGGGGCGGCGATGGAGGGTGAGGACGCGATGCGCGGATGGATGAAGAGCGGACTGGCGCTGATGATGACGGCCTTGCTGTGCGCGCCCGTCGGGGCGATGGCGCAGAGCGCGGTGGTGAACAACGGAAGCGATCCGGACAGCCGGCTCAACCTGCGCCAGGAGGCGAGTACGCAGAGCCGCTCGCTGGGGAGCTTTTACACCGGCACGCAGGTGGAGGTCGTCGCGGATGCAGGCAGCGGCTGGACGCAGGTGACGCTGGGCGGCAGCGTGAACAGCGTGAGCGGCTACATGTCCAGCCAGTACCTGGCCGGTGAGGCGGCGGGCGTGATCGATGCGACGCGGTCGATGGAGGTCGTCTCGCCTTACGGCACGCAGTCCGTGGTGCTGCGCAGCGAGGCGTCCGACTCCTACGACGCGGTGGCGATGCTCGCTGTCGGGGCGAGCGTGCAGGTCATCGGCGTGGCGGACGGCTTCTACTATGTGCAGCTGGACGGGGAATGCGTCGGCTGCCTGGCCAGCGACGAGCTGAAATGACGGGAGATTTGCCCGGGAGAGTTATAGAAAAAGCAAGTGCAGCGGCTTCGCGCACTTGCTTTTTGTGTTGCATGGAAAACACCGGGCGGCGGGTTATACTGATTCTCATCTGAATTCCCGCATCACGAATAGCACCCGTCTCAATCGTAGGCTGCTACGCAGCCCGCTCTGAGATTACGTTATTCCTGGAAATTTTGGGCTGCCGCCCAAACCTGCTCAGGGGCGCGCCCCTGAACCCTGCAAGGGGCAGTCTTAGGTTATCATATCAAGTGCAACACCTGAAGAAAAAATAAAGACATTGAGAG
>CAMENN010000115.1 GCA_945928315.1 uncultured Clostridia bacterium | reverse complement strand
GATGCGCTCCTCGCTCCTCATCTGCATAGCTGTCCGTTCACCTCCTGCACCTCAAACGCCCGGTTGCGCCAGGGTGTCTCCACCCAGGTGCCGCCGGTCGCGTTTCCCTCGCTGTCAAGCGCCGCGTCCAGCACATAGCGCGCGCTCCACAGGTAGACGCCGGGCGCCAGCGCGTCCGTCTCCGCACAGCCGAGCGTCAGCGTCGCACACCCGTTTTCATCGATCTTCATCGTCCGTTTCATGACCATGCCGCCGTCCGGGCGGCTCAGAAAGAACACCAGCCTGTCCCTGTTGGTGAAGGCCGTGTCCGCGTCCGCGCAGAACACCAGCACGCCGCTGTCCCCGCGCGGACCGATGATCCTCGTGCCCACAAACCGGAATGCCATACTTCCTCCTTTCCTCCGCGTCACGACGCCGCGCGCAGGCGCGGGTGCCATGCGCGCATCCGCCGCTTCAGCCGCTCGAAAAACAGCCTCGTCCCGTTCACGATCAGGCCCGTCACCTCCGTACCGTTGAAGATGAGCTTCTGCAGCATCGTCCCGTTGAAAGAGATGGGCAGCTCGCCCTTTTTGACGAAGGTGATCCTCGCAAACCCGTCGCCGGACGCGCTTTGATCATCCGTCGTCCAGCCGGGCGCGTACGTCACGCCGCCATAGGTGAAGGCCGGCACGCCTCCGATGTAGCCGCAGCCGCCGCGCCCGCTGCCGTACCAGAGGCCCTCGGCCGATCCGCCGTACAGTCCGCCGCCGCCTCCGCCGCAGCAGCACGCGTATTCCAGATCCTCCAGCCAGGTGGAGGCCGTGCCCGCGACGCCCTTGCCGAACACGCCGCTGTCGCCGCAGGTGTCGCTCTGCGCGCCGCCGCCCGCCGTGCCGCTTGCCGTATATCCACCCCAGCCGCGGTTGCCGCCGCCGCTGCCGCCCGCCACGACGAGAATTTTGGAAAGATTTCCCGAACCGATCGCCTCAAGCGTGCCGGTCATCGTCGCCATGTGCGTCGCGCCGCCGCCCGATCCGCCGAGCGCGCCCGCGTTCGACGCGCCGGTGGCGCCGCCGTTGTAGGAGAACGCCTTCGCGCCCTGGCTCCCCGCCTGCCCGCAGCAGATGTAGATGACCTCGCCCTTCTCCATCAGGCGATAGCCGCAGCCGTAGCCGCCGCAATGATACCCGCCGCCATGACCGGGCGCGCCCCTCGCGCCCCAGACCTCGAGCCTGTAGATGCCCTTTTGCGGCGCGGTGAAGCTCTGCATGCCGCCGGTGTAGGCAAAGCTCTGGCTGTCGCCCTCGTTTGTGATCGCCATGCGCCCGCCTCCTTCAGTCCACCGTCGTAATCGTCAGCGTCGTGCCGGAAAGGCTCATCGTCGCCCGGGTGAAATTGGTGAAGCTCTTTCCGCTCGATTTGATGTTGCCGCTCGCATCGAACACCGCCACATGCCCCTCGGTCGCGCCCGACACGTTCGGTATCCTCTTCTTCGCCTCCGCCAGCGCCGCCGCCGCGTCGGACACGCCCTTGTCCGCCTGTGTTTTGGCTGCCGCTGCGGCCGTCACCCCCTGATTGGCCGTCTGCTGCGCCGCATTGGCCGTAGCCAGCGCGCTCTGCGCTGCGCTCATCGCGCCGTTCGCGGAGGCGATGTGCAGCCCGCAGAGGCTTTCGTCCGCGCGCTCGTCCGTGATGTTCTCGTCGCTCAGCGTGCCCGCGCCCACCGCCACGCGCACCTGCGCCAGGCTGAGCATGGTCTTCGCCGTGCTGCGCGTGAGCGCGGGCGGCTCGGGCGAGGCCGCCTCCGTGCCCTGCAGGACGCCCAGCGTCACCGTCCGCGCGCCATAGGCGAGCGTCAGCACGATGCGGTCGATGCGCGGGTTCGCCGTCGCAGCGGCGAGGTTCAGCGCAAACGCGCCGCTGCCGTCGTCCACCAGCTCGTAATACCGGCCCTCCACCATCGCCAGACCCGGCGCGACGTTCACTGCCAGCCCGCTGGCCGCCGCGCTCACCTTCAGCGCATCCTCGCCGCCGCGCACGCCGTTGCCGGATATGGCCCGGCACAGCCGCGCGAAGTCCGCCTCCGCGTATTCGCGCTCGTCCCCCTCCAGGGAGTCAAACAATCCGTACTTCTCGATCATGGTTTCACCTCACCGCCAACCTCGTTCTCTCCTTCACAATCCGCTCGATGCCGCCCGCCGGCTCGCCGAACACGACCTCCAGCGCGGGCGCGCGCCCGGCCTCGTGGCTCTCCTGCACCTGTGTGATGCGCGCCCTCATCTGCGCGTCCTGCGCCACCACCGTCACCAGATCGCCCAGGTCCCAGTGCACGCCGTAGCGGCAGGACGGCGTGTCGATCACGCTCGCGCGGATCGTCTCGCTCAGCCCCTTTTCCGCCAGCCGGTGCGCGCCCTCCTGCTCGAGCTCCTTCGGGTCGTCGCGGCTGCCCGCGTCCACGAACAGCTCCCGCCGCGCAAGTCCCGACTCCCCGCCCGGGCAGACGGAGAGAAACAGCCGGTTTTCGTCCTCGCCCGCTCCGCCGACGATCGCCGCATTGCGCATCTGCTTCGCGCTCTGCGCCGACGTCGTGCCGCTCACGTTGCCCATGTGCGCGCCGAAGATCACGCAGCTGCCGTCAGTGCCCGTCCTGTCCCGGCCGGGCAGGTAGGTGAAGACGAGCTTGCCGCGCGCAAAGTCCGGGATGAGCGCGTAGCCCGCGTCGCAGTAGGCGCCGACGGCGGCGAGCAGCTCGTCCAGCTGCTCAAACCGCGCGCTCCATGCCACGCTCTCCCTGCCCCTGTGCCCGTTTTCCGCCTCCAGCGCCACGCAGTCCATGACGCGCGCGCTGCTCTCCGGCGCGATGACGTTGTTCTCCACATAGTGGCGCATTACGCTCTCCGCGTCCGAGATGATCCGGTCATAGCCGAAGCTCCCGCTGCCCCCGTCTGGCGGCACGCAGATGCGCCGCCGCAGCAGCCCGGAGAGCGTATAGCCGCGCACGCTGACGCTGTCCGTCCCCTCGTCCCGCGTGATCTCCTCGATGAGCATCGCCTTCTGCGGCGCGCCCACCGGGCATAGAATCAGGTCGCGCGCAAGCCGCTCCTGCATGGGATGCGCGAGCGGCAGCGTCATTTCAAAGTCGCCCACCTCGCGGAACCTGCGCTGGAGCCGCAGGCTTTTGCAGTCCGCGATCTCCCCCAGCAGCGTGAGCTCCGGGGTCAGGATGTGCAGCGCCAGCATGGCCTTCCCTCCTTATACGCCCTCATAGCAGCTCCTCCAGCTGATCTCCATGCGGCTCTCCCGGCTCACCACGCTGGGCACATACTCGACGTCGTTGGCGCCGGGCTCCAGCAGAAACGCGCTGACCGCGACCGAAGCGTCGAGATAGCCGAAGGCATCCTCCGTCGTCCCGTCCGTATGCACGATCTCGCAGGAGAGCGCCCTCGGGTCCGTGTGGATCACGAGCTGCTCGCCGCTGGACACCGTGCGGCTGACGACGATTTGGGCGCCCGTCGTCCGGTTGAGCACCGTCGGCGTCTCGCCTGTGCCGTACAGCACCAGCGTCACCGGCGCGTCCGCCGTGCCCTCGTTGACCAGCGTCCCGCGGAAGCGCCTCGCGCCCAGGCGCACCGGCAGCGCCGAGGGCAGCGTCAGGCCGCTCTGGCCCATGCGCATCTGCGCCGTCTGCTCGCTCCTGTCCTGCAGATAGGCGTCCGGGCAGCAAAGCGTCAGCTTGCTGTTCACAAAGCCGTTCTGGAACCGCTTGCCATAGCTCACCGCGCCGTCCGGCACCGCGCCCGCGATCCACGCGCCGGCGTCGTTTTCATAGATCATCAGGCCGATGGCGCCGTCCCGCGCGCAGCGCCCCGCCGAGAGCACCCGCTCGATGCGCATGCGCTCCCTGTACATGGCCTCCCGTGTGGCAAGCGGCGGCATATCGAAGCTGATCTGCACCACCCTGGCCGGCAGCTGCAGCCGGGAAAAGCGCACGCCGTCCTGATAGGCGCCCTGGGTCTTGACCACCGTCGCGTCCGGGCGCGACAGCCCGCTCACCGAGCGCAGCAGAAGCGGCGGCTCTCCGCCGAACACCAGGCGCTCCCCGTATGTGTTCACATAGGTGATTCGCTGCATTCTCCTTCCCCTTTCCGCGTTTTTTGGATATAAAAAACCGCCTTGTTCACGACAAAGCGGTATGCTATAATGAATCTGTAGGCAGGCAGGTGCTGCCGGTGGCTTCTCCCGCTCAACCCCACGTACAGAAGAGACGGGAGGTGAGCGCATGTCTGATTATGAGATGCTCATCATCGTTCTGACCATTCTCGCTCTGCTGATAGCAGTCGATCACAGGAACGACAGATAATGCGAACCGCCGCACAGCCCCACTGCGCGGCGGTCTTTCGCAACCATCAGGTAGCGGTAGAGCCTAATCGCACGGCCCCCTACCTGCCTACATTGTACGTCATCCCGGCGCGCTTGTCAAGCCATGCGCGCCGGGGCTTTTTATATCATCCCCGCCAGCTCCTCGCTCACCTGCTGCATCCGGCGCGTCACATCCGCCGCGGATTCCACCTGCTGGTTGAAGTTCACCGTCTGCTGGATCACTGGCACGCTGCCCAGCTGCGCGCGATCCCCGCCTGCTGCCAGAATAGCGCCCGTGCGGCCAAGAGCCGCCTCCTGCGCAGCAGCCGCCATCTGCTCAAACTGCGCGTCCAGGCCCTCAAACCACGCGCCGATGTCCCCGAACGCCGACACAAAGCCCTCATAGAGCTTCTCGCCCAGCGTCCGGCCCGTCGCCTCGTATTCCGGCGCATAGGCCGTCAGCAGGCTCAGCAGGTCGTCCTGCGTGCTCTCCATCAGCAGCTTCTGCGCCTCAGCCGCCAGACTCTGGCCCTCAATCAGCCCGTCATAGACGCTGTCGATGCGTGCGCTCTCCGCCTCGAGCCTGTCGATCTCCGCCTCCGCCTGATCGCGGATGGCCTGCATCTGCGCGTTCAGCGCCGCGCGCTCATCCGCGCGCGCCCAGTCCGACTGCACCTTTTCCCAGGCCGCCTGCGCCTGCGTGAGCTGCTTTTGCAGCTGCGCGAGGTTGTAGTCGTCGTTCTCGTAGGCGATGGCCTGCTCGAGTGCGGCGATCCTGTGCAGGTTCTCCTCGCGCGTCTTCTGGCGGTCCTCCGCCTGCTCCTTCTCGTCCAGCGCGTCGATCTGCCGCTGGATGGCCGCGCATGTCTCATCGCTCCACGTCTCCCACGCAGCGATGGACGCCGAGATCCGCTGCTGCTCGATGCGCCGCTGCTCCTCGTAGCGGTTTTCCAGCGCCTCGACGATGGCGTCGTTCAGCGTGGTGATCTTCCCGGCCTCCGCCTCGCGCAGCGCCTGCCTCGCGTCGTAGATCCGCTCGTCGATGTCCATGATCTGCCCGGCGGTCTTCGCGTATTCGCGTTTGACGCGCGTGAGCTCCGCGATTTCCTCCTTCGCCGTGAGCTGCCCTAGATGCCGCCTGTGCTCGATGCGCTCGATTTCGCTTTGATAGGCCTCCTCCTGCGCCTGCTCGGCCGCCCGCTCCGCCTCCTGTGCCGCCCGCGCGGCCTCCTCCGCGTCGCTCCGGAGGCTGCGTCCACCGCCCCCGCCGCCGCGGCTCACCGTCTGTCCGCCCGAGCTGATGCCCGCCTGGCCCAGAAGCGCCAGAAGCACGTTCACCGCCGCGATCGCCGCATCGATGGCGCTGAGCGCCTGCGAGTTGTCCGCGGTGATTTCCGCCTGCGGAATCGAGACGATCTGCGCGCGCATGGTTTCGAGCGCGGAAAGCACGCCCTGAATCGCCAGAATGCCGCCCTGCATCGAGCCGTCGAGCTGCGCTTCCAGGCCCGTCAGGCTGCGCATCACGCCGTCGATGTCCCCGTCGGCGACGCCCATCTGCCGGGCGAACGCCTTGACCTCGCCGGACAGGTCATCCCAGGAGCCGCCTGCGCGCTTCACCTGCGCGGTCAGGTCCCTGTAGGCCGACACCAGCCGCCTGACCGCCGACGTGCTTTGAAGGGTGCGGGAGAGCGCTGTCGCCTGCTTCTGCACGGCGGCAAGCCCCGCCTCCCCGGAACGCCCGAGCTGCGAGAAGCCCCCGCACAGCGATTCAATCGCCGCCTCCGCGTCCTCCGCCGTCACCCGCACGGCGATGACCAGCTCCTCCATCGTCATTCCCGCTCACCTCCCATCGCCAGAAATTCCATCACGTCCGTCGTCTCCTCCTGCGCCTGCATTCCGTGCAGCTCACCCCACGCGCGCAGCACGGCGGGCAGCTCATCCGGGTAATAGTCCTCCAGGAGCGCCCGCTTGGGGATGCCGATGGCCAGCCCCTGCGCGATCAGCCGCTGGAACCAGTCCGCCCGATGCCCGCCCTCACCGCCGCGGCCGCGCGCCGGGCCGCCTGCGTAAAATTTCCGAGGCCGTTGATCCTCCAGAACGCCTCGAGCATCTGCGCCATGCCGTCCAGGCCGATCTGCGGATCGCCGAGCAGCCTCTCCTCCGGCACGCCCGTGAGCACGCCAACAAGGCGCACGGCCTCGCCGGGCACCACCGTCATCGCGCGCAGCAGCAGCTCGCCCAGGCCGTCCGCATCGATGTGCGAAAGCCTTGTGAGCACCTGCGCCGCGTCCTCGCCCGGAAAGCAGGCAGCAAACAGCGCCTTCGGTGCGTTCCTCAGCGCGTCGAGCGCGCGCAGGTATTCGCCCAGCGGCAGCCGCCGGATCTCATAGCCGCGCACCGTCTCGCTCTGGCGCAGGGAAAGCGCCGCGCTGTCCCAGTCATTCATGCTGTGTCCTCCTTTCAGGAAGCGGGCGCGAGGGAGATGCGCTCCCCCTCGCGCCGCCGTTTACGCCTTGGGCAGCGTCTCCGCCGCGGCGATCCACGCGTTGCAGGCCGCCAGATCGGTGCCGTCGTCCTTGGGCTGGCGGATCGCATAGGCCGCCGCGCCGGCGAGCTTCGGGCGCTTGAACACGCCGCTCATGATCACCTCGCAGACGCTCAGGCTGCCGCTGCGCGTGGCAAAGTTGTCAAAGCGCAGGCCGGTCAGCTCGAACACGCGCCAGTTGAAGAACATCGGCAGGCCGTCCACCGTGCCCGTCACGCAGCGGAAGGCGTACGTCCTGCCGGTCACGTTGAAGTCGGCCTCCAGCGTGCCGGTCTCCTCGTCGTAGCGGCCCAGGCCCAGCTCGGCCAGCTGATCGAGCGGAATCTCCGCGAAGCGCACCTCCACATCGTCGCCGCTGACCTCGCGCAGCTGCGCGTACAGGTCGTCGTCATAATACAGCTCCTGACTGACCTCCTTGGGCGTGCGGGACATGCTGCCCGCATACTGGATGCCCACGGCCTCGCCGGTCTCATACGCGGTGATGCTGTCCTGCAGCACCGGCGCCAGCGCCACACCCTTAAAGCCGATAATCGCTCTCTTCTTCGCCATCGCTCATCGTCCTTTCTGTCAAACGTACTTCCGGTAGCGCAGCGCGTCCATCCGCACGTCCTGCGCGTCGTCGTCATAGGAGAACGTGCGCACATAGCCCAGGTTCTCCATCACCGCATCGACCTCCACGGCGATGGCGTCGGCATCCTCCGCCCTGTCCGTAAAGATCCGGATGGTGTATTCCAGCTCGGCGATGTGCTCGCGGTCATCCCGGAAGGTGACCGGCGCATCCGCCGACTTGTGAATGGCGATGACCGGGAGCGCGGTCAGCCTTTTGGGCCAGCCGCGCGTCACGCTCTGCACGCCCTCGATGGCCGCAAGCCGCGCCCGGATCTCCTTCGCCTCGTTGTGAATCATCCCTCGCCTCCGCTTTCCGCCCGGCGGATCACCGCGCGGGCTATCCGCTCCGTCATGTCCGTCCGGCGCGCCGCGAACGCGGGATACAGGAACGGATGCGCCGCCCTGCCCGCCGTGCCCAGCTCCACGCACGCCGCGTAGGGTGCGCAAGCCACAACCTCGCCCGCCGCGCCGCTCTCCTGCACGCGCACCGCGATGCTGTCGCGCAGCGTGCCGGTTTGCACGGGGCAGAGTGCGCGTGCGTCCTGCGCGACGGCAAAAAGCTCCGAAACCATCGCCCCGCGCGCCGCGGCGAGCAGGCCATCCGGCGCGAGACGCTCAGACAGCCCGTCCATCCCGCGCAGCTCAAGCCTCAGCTCCACCGCCGCGCCTCCCCTCCGGAATCCGCTCGAGCACGGCGCGCTGATGCGCCCAGCGCTCCACGGAGACGATCCGGTACCCGGGCGTCTCCCCCTCCAGCGCCACACCCATGCCGGGGACGAGCGCCGCGGGTCCGTCGAAGAGCATCAGGCGCATATCCCCGATGCGCTCGCCATAGACCTGCGGGTCGAGCCGCTCCCCGGCGGGATACACCGCCGCGCGGATGGGCGTCGCCTCGCCCCATGTGTATACGTCGTCCTCCATGCCCGTCATTTCGCACAGGAGGACGGTTTGCTTGTCGCGCTCTCTCAGGCGCATGCGGTTGCTCCTTTCCGTCTTTTCGCCATACAGCCCGGGGGGCGGTTCGCCGTCAGGGATCGCTTCACTGCCCGCGAATCAAGCTTTGAGGAACTCCCCCGTCAGGTATCGCTTCGCTCCCTGACTGCTTTTTTCTGATCGCTTCGCGATGGAGGAACGTTGGGGGATTTCAGTCCGGGGAGCCTGCATAGTCGCACCGTTGCCGGTGCTCCTTGCAGTTCCCGACGCTCCGCCTCGCT
>CAMENN010000114.1 GCA_945928315.1 uncultured Clostridia bacterium | reverse complement strand
TGAAAATCACAGTCTCGCGTTTGTCTTCTTTATTCTGTATCGTTTTCAAGGATCAGGACTTGGCGTCTCGCGCTCAAGTGACGTCAGTATACCTCAAGCCTCGACCTTTGTCAACACCTTTTTTTCAAGCATTTTTTCGTTTTTTGAGCCTCATTCCGAACATTCTCGTTCGTCATTCGGGACTATTTTCGGTTTTTCCCGAACAGCCGTCCTGCTTTTCCGGATCATAACCCGATTCAGACGAATGATTTACGAACATTTTGCGTGTAAACTTTTTTTGAAAAAATCCTCGCGATTTTCCGCACATACAGACTGTATACAGAAAAGGACCCGCCGGCAAGGGCGGGTCCATGTTTCAATCAATAGCGCGGGGTGCGATGGTTCGCGAAGCAGTCGCGGCAGTAGACGGGCTTGTCGCCGCGCGGCTGGAAGGGAACCTGGGTCTCCTTGCCGCAGTCAGCGCAGATCGCGGTGAACATCTCGCGCTGCGGACGGGCATTGCCGTTGGCGGCGCGGAACGCGGCACGGCACTCCGGGCAGCGGCGCGGCTTGTTCTGGAAGCCCTTCTCGGCATAGAACTCCTGCTCGGAAGCCGTGAAGATGAATTCCTTGCCGCAGTCGCGGCAAACGAGGGTTTCGTCCTGATACATAATCGTATCCTCCTAAAAATTGATTGACCTTCACCGATGGGTACTCAAAGCCGGACTTCCTGTTGATGACGCGAAGGCGAATCCAAGGAGGTCGATTTTGGGATATACTACGATGGATTAGTCAGAGGTATTATACCACACTCTTTTCGAAAGGTCCACCTCAATTTCAATTCTTTTCCTTTATTTTGCCATGTCCGGAGGATTTTTCCTTTCCGCACAGAATCTTTTGAATCATCAAAACCCGGGAGGACCGCCATGACCTATGATACGGAGGGCTTCGCCGCACGCCTGACCGCGCTGCGCGAGAGCCGCGGACTGACGCAGGAGGCGCTCGCCGAGCGCACCGGCCTGTCCGCGCACTACATCGGCAATCTGGAGCAGCGCGTCCGCACGCCGAGCCTCAACACGCTGTTCATTCTCTGCCGCGCGCTGGGCGCTACGCCCGACGATCTGCTCCGGGACTCCATCACCGAGGACATGCAAAGCGGCCGCTGCTCCCCGGCTCCGGATGATTACGCTCTGCGCGACGTATTCGCGGAGCTGTCTGTCGCCCTGGAGGGATGGCTGGAGCCCGACAGCTATGACCTTGCCAGCGAATCCCCGGCCTTCGAGCTCACCGAAGAATCCCCCTTCCGCTCTCTGGCGGAGATGACGGACGATGAACCCGCCCCGCACTGATCCCTGCGCCTGCCCAGGCGCTTTTTCTTTTGCTTTGCTCCCATCATGCGCCTCACAGCGCCATCTCTCCGTCCTGCGTATCGGCGACCTGCAGAATTTCCGTCGCCTCGCCCGTATGCGCATCGACGAACACCCAGTACGTCGTTCCGGCATACTGCCCTTCAAAGCCCCAGCAGAGCTTCTCCTCCGTCCCCGTGGGGATTACGCACAGCCGGCTCGAGATCACCGTGAGCCGCGCGGAGAGCGCATCGCGCGCCGCCTGCTCCGTCACCGCCGGGGTGAGATTCTCCCGCAACGTATGATTCATCCAGAACTGCGAGCACTCCGCGCCGACGACCGCGCCGCTGTCCATACTCACCTGCAGCTTCACCTGATCCGGATAGAGCAGAACGCCGTCCTGCACAGCGGCAAAATTCGCGACGACCATGCCGTCATAGTGCTGCACAAAGCACGGCTCCATCTCGCCAAAGCCCCTCTGTGCCAGGTATTCCTGCGCGCGCCGCAGGCACTCCTCCTGCGACAGCCGCTCCGCATAGGCCGCCTGCTCGGGCATCATCCACAGCAGATGCGCACCCACGCCCGTCACCTGCACGCTCAGCGCGCCCGCGTCCGTCTGCGCGGTGAAGCCAAACGCCTCAAACGGTCCTCCGCTGTCCGCCGCGTCGCGCACGCGGCTCACGTCCACACCGGCATAGCGCGCCGCCGCCTCCCGGGCCGCCTCCCGGGCAGCGCGCTCGCCGGTCAGCCCCTTCGGCTGTCCCTCCGTGCGCGCGTCGGAAAACGGGCCGTCGAAGATCAGCGACGGATACGCGATGGCGCTCTCGCCCGCGATCGCCTCCTCCGGCCAGCTCATCGCGCCGTCCCCGTCGATCGCGGAGACGGCCTCCACCGGCTCGGCATAGAGCTTCTCGCCTACACTCAGCAGATGCGCGTTGAGTGCCTGGCAGGCGCCCAGCATGTCAGAGAGCTGGCGCTCGTCCTCGTCGCTGAGCATGCTTCCGTCGCTCAGCTGCACGGCCAGCGACAGTGCATACTGCCCCACCTGGCCCACGAACTTCATCGCATCCGACGCGCCCTCATAGCGCATGGGCAGCTGGGACAGCCCCGTCTCCACATGGCGCGCCAGCAGCGCCGTCTCCCCCAGCAGGGACACGCTCTGCGCCGCGCCCGAGGTGATCATCAGCTTTTGCAGATTGACCTCGATGTCCACCATCGCGGAGACGACGTCGGAGAGCGCCTGCTGACGCTGCGCGCCGAGCTGCGCGTTCACGCGCCGGTTGTTCGCGCTCAGATACACATTCGCCGCCAGCGACAGGCACAGCGCCACGCCCAGCGTCACCGTCAGAATCTGCCTTCGGTTCCATTTTTCCGTACTCATGCGCACCTCACACCGCAAAGCTATGGTCGCCGATGGTCAGACGCACCTCGCGCGACCAGATCCACGAGGAGGTCGCCGTCGCGGGATTGTAATAATAGAGACAGCCGCCGGTCGGGTCCCAGCCATTGAGCGCATCGCGCGCGGCGCGGCGGCTCTGTTCGTTCGGGGTCAGGTTGATCTGCCCGTCGCTCACCGCATCAAACGCACCCGCCTGATAGATCACGCCCGCCAGCGTGTTCGGAAAGCGGCTGCTCTTCACCCGGTTGAGCACGACCGCGCCCACCGCCACCATGCCCACATACGGCTCGCCGCGCGCCTCTCCATGGATGAGCCGCGCCAGCAGCTCGACGTCGCTCTCATAGGACGAAGCCGCGCTCGAGGACGCCGCCACTGTTCCCGTGAGGCTCAGGCCCATGGCCGTCGCGGTCTGCGCGCCCACGACGCCGTCCGCCGTGAGGCCGTTATTCTTCTGAAAGCTCACCACGGCGTTGTACGTCGCCTGGCCGAACACGCCGTCCACCGCGCCGCTGTAGTAGCCCCACTGCTTGAGCTTGCGCTGTACCTGTGAAACCTGCTCCCCGCGCGAGCCCCAGGCGACAGCCGCCTCCGCGCGCGGCACGCAGGCCAGCATCATCAGCGCGCAGAGGACCGCTGTGATGCCCCGGACGGCCCGTTTTCTGCACCGGCTCACAGCGCCACCGCCTCTCCCGGCGTCGCTTCGCCGCCGCCCGGCGCCAGCTGCGGAAAGAGCATGCTGAAGAACACGGCCTGCGCGCCGTCATCCATGCCCGCGCGCACGGGCACCGTTGCCAGCAAAAGCGCCAGCAGAAGCGCAATCAAAAGACGATCCATGCTTTCACCCTCCGTCCATCGGATTGAGTTCAAAGGCAAGGATCGCCCAAAATGTTTGATTTTATACACCCCTCACGCCTCGCGCGTGATGACCACGCCGCATTCCGCGGTGCGCATCATCCGGCAGGCGGGATAGGCCTGCATCAGCTGCTGTGCGGCGCGCTTGCAGTCGCCCGCATGCGCATACACGCCGAAGACCGCCGAGCCGCTGCCCGTCATGCGCGCACCGAGCGCGCCGGATTCCCCGATGGCGCGGATCGCCTCGTCCAGCTGCGGACGCAGCCTGCGGGACACCGGCTCCAGCACATTGCCCATGCTCCGGCCCAGCAGCCGCACGTCGCCCGATGCCAGCGCGCGCTGCGCGGCGTCGTTGTCCGGCCGGTCGGCGGGGTCGATGCCCTCCTCGTGCAGGGCGGCAAAGACCTCCTTCGTTGAAAGCCCGCGGCAGGGCTGGAACGCGACGAGATACAGCGGCCTTTTGAGCGGCAGCGGGGTCAGGCGCTCGCCCACGCCCCGCGCGCGCTGCAGGCCGCCGCGGATGCAGAACGGCACGTCCGCGCCGATCGTCAGGCCGATCTCCTCCAGCCGCTCGTCCGTCAGGCCGAGGTTCCAGAGCACATTCAGGCCCTTGAGCGCCGCCGCTGCGTCGCTGCTGCCGCCGCCCATGCCCGCGGCCACGGGGATGTACTTGCGCAGCGTCATGCGCGCGCCGCGCGTCTCGCCCGTCGCCTCCTGCAAGGCCCGCGCCGCGCGCAGCACGAGATTGCTCCCGTCCGCCGGAACATACCCGCCCTGCATGCGCACGGACAGCGTGCACTCCGGCGCGTCTTCGATCGTCAGCTGATCGCACAGCGTCACGGACTGCATCAGCATGTCGAGGTCGTGATAGCCGTTCGGCAGCGTGCCCACGACGTCGAGCGTCCAGTTGATCTTTGCCCGGGCCTGTATGCTCAGCTTCATGCGCGCTTCTCCCCGGCCATGATGGCCTCGATTTCCTCCGTCGTGCGCGGGATCGCCTCGGAGAGCACCGTGCAGCCGTCCTCCGTGATGAGCAGGTCGTCCTCGATGCGGATGCCGATCGCCTCCTCGTCGATGTACAGGCCCGGCTCATCGGTGATGACCATGCCGGGCGCCAGCTCGAGCGCGTCGGGGCCGGTCGCGTCGTGCGTGTCGATGCCCAGGTGATGGGAGACGCCGTGCATGTAATAGCGCCCGATGTCCTCCGCCGACTCAATCTTGCCGATGCGCATAAGGCCCTCGGCAAGCGTCTGCTTGCAGATGTCGTTGAGCTGCGAGAGCGTCATGCCCGGCCTGGCCGCCTGCGCGACAGCGCGGTTGGCCGCGAGCACGATGTCGTAAATCTCCTTCTGGCGCGGGCTGTAGCGGCCGTTCACGGGATAGGTGCGCGTGATGTCCGCGCAGTAGCCGCGCACCTTCGCGCCCAGGTCCATCAGCAGCAGCGTGCCATCCTCCATGCGGCAGTGATTGGTGTCGTAGTGCAGCATGCAGCCGTTGAAGCCGCTGCCGGCAATCGTCGCGAAGGACGGACCCTCGGCGCCGCCGTAGCGGATGGCGTATTCGAACTCCGCCTGCGCCTGATACTCCATCTGCCCCGGCGCAAGGCGCGTGAGCACATGCGTGAGCGCGCGGCCCGTCAGGTCGATGGCCTCCTGCAGGGCGGCCAGCTCGCTTTCGTCCTTGCGCATGCGAAGCGCGGAGATCACCGGATGCGCATTGCGCAGCACCACCGCGGGGTACGCCGCGGCAAACGCCTTCGCCTTGCGCATGTTGTAGCTGTCCGCATCGTCCATCGCGTCACGATAGCAGTCGAACCAGGCGGTTTCCACCCATTCGCGCGTCACGAAGCGGGAAATCGCGCCCGGCAGGCTGTCGATGTAGCGCACATCGGCGATGCCGCTGATCTGCGCGGCCTCCTCCTTCGTCACGCGGCGGCCGGTCCAGCGCTCATTGAGGGGCACCGGCTCCTCGATGAACAGCACCGCCTTCGGCTCTGCAGCGGAGGTGCTCAGCACCAGCGCCATGTTCTCCCGGCGCAGGCCGGTCAGGTAGAAGAAGTGGTGGTTCGCCTCGAAGGGATACCGGTCGTCCATGCTCGCGGGCACGCCCTCTCCGCTGTAGAGCACCATGAGGCTGTGCGCCCCCATCCTGTCCATCACCGCGGCGCGCCGCGCGGCGTATACACCGTCAAGCCGTTCCATCTGTCCGTGCTCCTTTCTCCGAATACCATGGGATGGGCCTATTGTACCACATCCTTCCCAAAACCTCAACTCACGGGCGTCCCCGCGCGCCCTTCCTCCCACTTTTCTCCACATATTCACCACTTTATTCGATTTTTCATCCACTTTTCATCTCTTTTATTCCACTCTTATCCAAATTTCCACAGAATTTCGTCTTTGTTCTCCACTTTTGCATGATCCGGTACTCCACAGCGCGCGGTAAACACGCTTTTCCCCCACCTGCATCCGAACAGCTTCGCAAAGGCAGGCTGCCCGGTGCCCGCAGCACGACGCTTTGCGTAATTTCCGATACTGCAAAAAACAGGCCGGACATCCCGGCCTGTCTGTTTGCTTTTCTTATTGCAGATACGCTTCCTCGACGATCCCCGCGATGCGCCGCGTCAGGCTCATGATGCCGTCATCGCGCACGGCGTTGCAGCCGTTGCTCATCACCACGAGCGTCAGCCCGCTCTCCGGCTCCACATACAGGTTGCAGACGATGCCCTCGCTCGTGCCCTGATGGCCGTAGACCCGCCGCCCCTTAAGGAGCGTATCCTGCCGGATGACGAAGAAGCTGTACGGCGACTTCGCCGTGATGCCGGTCGTCTCCGGGCTCTGCTCCTGCCGCGTCATGGCGACGGAGGCCTCGCTGAGCACGCGCACGCCCTCCACCGTGCCGTCCCCGCACAGCGCAATGCCCAGCTTCGCCAGATCGCGCGGACGGATGAACAGGCTGCCGACAGTCAGGCGGTAATGCGTGTCCGGGTCCGCCGCTGCCTCATAGGGCTGGCGCAGCAGATAGCTGGGCGACACATTCAGCGAGCCGTCCTTTTTATAGGAGGCGGTGATGTCCTCCGGGCTTTGCAGCTGCGTGACGGTGTAGGCCGCGTCGATGCCCAGCGGCGCAAAGACGGCCTCGCGCATGTAGCCGGAGACGTCCTGTCCGGTCACCGCCTCGATGATGGAGCCGGTGATGCCCGCGCCGAAGTTGCTGTACTCATAAACCGTGCCGGGGCGCACGTCCTTGAAGTTGGCGCGCGCCTTCTGCGTGACGTCGATCATCTCCCGCAGCGTGCGGGCGCGGTTGGTGTAGGAGGAATTCTCGTTCAGCCCCGCCGTGTGGGACATGAGCTGGCGCAGCGTGATGGGATCGTCCGGATAGCGCGGATTGCGCACGGTGTAGCCCAGATAGGTGCTGATGTCCTCGTCGGGATCGAGCACGCCCTGCTCCATCAGCTGCAGGAGGCCGATGCCCGTCACCAGCTTCGTCACGGACGCAATCCGGAAATAGGAATGCTCCGACACGGGCACATGCGTCGTCTTCTGCTGCTCGCCGTAGTAGCGCTCATAGACGATCTCCTGCCCCATGGCGACGACCACCGCCCCGCCGACCGCCTTCGCGCGCGCGAAGGCTGCGTCCACTGCCGCATCCATATCCGCATCCTGCGCCAGCGCCGCGCTCAGCGGCAGAAATACAAGCGCCAGAAGCAGCGCAGCCCATCTGTGTTTCATCGTCATCCTCCCGTTTCAGGCATGTCTCCCCATATGATACCACCCGCGGACGCGCCGGGCAAGCGCAATCCGCGGGTGGTGACGGTTTTTTGTTAATCCTTGATGTACTGCGGGCAGGCCGCGCGGATCGACTTCTCATCGAGCTTCACGCGGCAAAGATGCTTGACCATCAGCTCGCGCGCGCCCTCGACGTCGCGGTTGGCAATCGCGTCGCAGATGAGCTGGTGGTCGTTGATGATCTTCGTGTCCTTGACCACGTTCAGCGCCAGCGTGCGCACGCGGTCGAAGTGGATCGTCATGCCGCCGAGCATGCGGAACGTGTTCTCCTTCTGCGCGATGCGGAAGAGAATCTGATGGAACGCATCATCGAGCTCCATCATGCTCAGCGAGCCGCTCATCTCCGGCTCCTGCGTCAGCGCCTGCAGGCGCACATTCTGGCGCAGCTGCGAGATGTCCGCGGGGGTCGCCCGCTCGCAGACCTGGTCGAGAATCGCCGTCTCCAGCACCTGCCGGACGAAGCGCGATTCCTCCACCAGCGCGTAGTCGATCAGCGAAATGCGGCTGCCCCGCTGCGGGAGCACATCGACCACATGGAACTGGGCCAGGTCCATCAGGGCCTCGCGCACGGGCGTACGGCTCAGGCCCATCTGCGCGGCCAGCTCGTTCTCGCTGACCATCGCGCCGGGCTCCAGCTCCATGGAGATGATGTTGACCTTGAGCATGCGCCGGGCATAATCCCGGGCCGTCTCGGCATAGTGCCGCTCTTCGATGCGCATGGCTTAACCGATGTACTTGTGCAGCGTCGCGCGAACGGCGCCCGCGCCCGCGAGCTCCTCGACGAACATCTGCTCGATGCGGTCCGCCAGACCGGCGGCGCACAGGTCGCTGCCGAAGATCGACGGATTCGCCAGAATCCCGCGCAGCTGACCCTTGTAGGTCTCAGGCTTGCCGGCCTCGATGCCCGCCAGCTTGGCCTGCAGCTCGTCCTTCATCGGATCGGCGGAGACCTCCATCGGCTGCAGGTTGTCGTCGACCGCCAGCAGATAGCGCATCCAGCCGGCGATGGCCAGCGGGATGGACACCAGCGTGCCCAGATCGCGGCCCTGCGCGACGTAGCTCTTGATCGTCTCGCCGAACCGGATGCCGACCTTCTGGGAGGTATCGGTCGCGATGCGGCGCGGATCGTCCGGCATGAACGGATTCGGCAGGCGCTGCTCGACGACCTCGTCGATGAACGCCTTCGGGCTCATGATCTTGGGATCGACGACGACCGGCAGGCCCTCGACGTAGCCAAGACGCTTGATGAGCCTCACGATGTCCTCGTCCTTCATCTCCTCGCAGATGCGCGTGTAGCCCAGCAGGCAGCCGTACATGCTCATCGCGGTATGCAGCGGGTTGAGGCAGGTCGTGACCTTCATGCGCTCCGTGCAGTTGACGGTGTCGCGGTCGGTCATG
>CAMENN010000113.1 GCA_945928315.1 uncultured Clostridia bacterium | reverse complement strand
TGGAGGTCGATGCGCTGGGCGGCGCGCCGGGCGTGTACAGCGCGCGCTACTGCGGGCGTCACGGCGACGACGAGGCGAACAACGACCTGCTGCTGGCGAATTTGAAGGATGTGCCCGCGCCGCGGACCGGCCGCTATGTGGCGGCGATCGCGCTGGTGCGCCCGGGTCATGCGCCGATCGTGCGCAGGGGAACCTGTGACGGGGAGATCCTCTTTGAGCGGCGCGGCACGGGCGGCTTTGGCTATGATCCGCTGTTCCTGTGCGAGACGGGGGAGACATTTGCCGAGGTGTCGGCGGAGACGAAGAACGCCATCAGCCACAGAAAGCGCGGCATCGAGGCCGTGCTGCGCGCGCTGGAGGAGGAAGCATGACGCGCGTCGCCGTATTTTCCGACAGCCACCGCGACCAGTTTTCCCTCGGGCGGCTGCTCGACCAGATGGGCGAGATCGACGCGGCCTGCTTCCTGGGGGATGTGGCGTCGGACGCGGCGTATCTGCGGCTGCGCCTGGCGGAGCTGCCGGGCAAGCCGCCGCTCTATGCCGTGCGTGGAAACAACGACATTGCCTCCGCACTGCCGGACGAGCTGGTCTGCGAGATCGGCGGCAAGCGGCTGTACCTGACGCACGGGCACCTGTGCGCCAGCCTGTACAGCCTGGTGATGAAGGCAAAGGAGCGGGGCGCGGACGCCGCACTCTTCGGGCACACGCACGAGGCGATGAACGAGTACGCCGAAGGCGTGCTGCTGCTCAACCCCGGCGCGGCGGGCGACCGCATGCACGGGCGGGGCGGCGCGGCGCGCGCGAGCCTGCTTGTCATCGACAGGGGCAGCATGATCGTGCGAAATTTCGTGCTGTGACGCGGATTTCCGGAAAAACAAAAAAGCGTGCGAGAAAATGCACGAAACCGCTTGACAGAAGCGGGGAAATCCTGTATAATCTATTTTCGTCAGCGGGAACGCCGCAGCGCAAGAGAAGAAGAACCGTGCGCCTTTAGCTCAGTTGGATAGAGCAACGGCCTTCTAAGCCGTGGGCCAGGGGTTCGAATCCCTTAAGGCGCGCCATGTGGTGGGTATAGCTCAGTTGGTTAGAGTGCCAGGTTGTGGCCCTGGAGGTCGTGGGTTCGAGCCCCACTACTCACCCCACTTTTCTGCTGCAGGAATGCAGGGTCGTTGGGGTGTCGCCAAGCGGCAAGGCACGGGACTTTGACTCCCGCATTCGCAAGGTTCGAATCCTGCCACCCCAGCCATTTTGATCCATTAGCTCAGCTGGTAGAGCACCTGACTTTTAATCAGGGTGCCTGGGGTTCGAATCCCCAATGGGTCACCATTTAGTTGGGCTTGCGGGTGTGGCGGAATGGCAGACGCGGCAGATTTAGGATCTGTTGCCCAAGGCGTATGAGTTCGAGTCTCTTCACCCGCACCAATTTATGCGGTAGTAGCTCAGTGGTAGAGTGCCACCTTGCCAAGGTGGATGTCGCGAGTCCGAATCTCGTCTACCGCTCCACTGTGCGGGTGTAGCTCAATGGTAGAGCTCCAGCCTTCCAAGCTGGCTACGTGGGTCCGATTCCCATCACCCGCTCCATTATGCACCATTAGCTCAGTTGGTAGAGCACCTGACTCTTAATCAGGGTGTCCCGGGTTCGAGCCCCTGATGGTGCACCAAGCCGAAAGCCAAGCGCTTTCGGCTTTTTCTTTCTTTTGGCAAAAAGCGGCGCGGACGGGAAGAATACCGGGTGTCCGTTCGTCCTGTTTCCTGAGAGAGAAATGCGCAGAGGAGGAAGATGGATGCCGTTTCAGTGCAAAACGCCGGAATCATACGTCGTGGCGTTCAAAAAGGACAATGACCGCTGGATGCGGGAGGGGTGTCTGGGTGCGCTGGTGATTCTGGGTCTGCTGTGCCTGGCTTCGATCTTCATCGGAGGAATGACGCCGGTGAACACCGCCGTCAACCTCACGGCCTTTCTGCTGCTTGTGCTGCTGTACGGGATGATGCAGCGCAGGGGAAAGCCGCCCAGACAGCTCTGGGTCTGCGGCGAAACGTTCTGCGTGGTGGAGGACGGCAGGCGCGGGCGCACCTATCGTTTTTCGGAGATCACGCGCGTGCAGCGCCGGCAGAGCATGACAATCGGCGCGAAGCAGATAACTCGTGGGCCGGAATCCTGGCGGATCGAGGTCGATGGGACGTGCGTTGCTGAGTTTTCCCTGAGGATGGAAAATGCCGGGAAGCTGCTGAAAGCCCTCGACGATCGGGGGCTGATCACGCCATACGGCACGGGTATCGGCGCGGAAAACAGGCGGACGGACGGCGCAAAAGGGCGCTGATCCCATAATCCGGCGGCGCTTCGCATACACTGACCGTAGACCGGGCTGACCGCGCCATGCCTTCGCGGCGCGGCACTTGACAGACACAGAAAATTGGGGCATAATAGGAAGCGTTCGTTTTTCAGCAGAATGTGCGCGGCGTCCGCCATCGGAGCGGGACGCCGGAAAGGAAGTTTTCATGGGCAAATATTTCGGAACAGACGGATTTCGCGGCGAGGCGAATGTGAACCTCACCAGCGAGCATGCGTATAAAATCGGCAAGTTCATCGGCTGGTATTACGGCGCGAGGCAGGGCAGGAAGGCCCGCATCGTCATCGGCAAGGACACCCGCCGCTCCAGCTACATGTTTGAATATGCGATCGTCGCGGGCCTGACCTCGGCCGGCGCGGACGCCTACATGCTGCATGTGACGACGACGCCCTCTGTGGCGTACGTCACGCGCGTGGACAGCTTCGACTGCGGTGTGATGATCTCCGCGTCGCACAACCCGTTCTCGGACAACGGCATCAAGCTCATCAACGGCCGCGGCGAGAAGATGGACGACGAAACGACCGACGCCATCGAGCGCTATCTGGACGGCAATCTGGCGTCCCTGGGCCTCGAGGGTGACGTGCCCGCCGCGACGGGCGAGGCGCTGGGCGAGATCGTCGATTACGTCTCCGGCCGCAACCGCTATGTCGGCTACCTGATCTCGCTGGCGAGCCATTCCTACAAGAACATGCGCGTGGGCCTCGACTGCGCGAACGGCAGCGCCTGGAATATCGCGCGCACCGTGTTCGAGGCGCTGGGCGCGAAGACGTTTGTCATCAACGCGGAGCCGGACGGCGTGAACATCAACCGCAACGCCGGTTCGACGCACATCGAGGGGCTGCGCCGCTTCGTGCGCGAGAATCACCTCGACGTGGGCTTTGCCTACGACGGCGACGCCGACCGCTGCCTGGCCGTCGATGAGAACGGCGACGTCGTGGACGGCGACAAGATCATCTACATCTTCGGCAAGCAATTAAGGCGCGAGGGCAAGCTCTCCGGCAACAAGGTCGTGACCACCGTCATGAGCAACTTCGGCCTGTACAAGGCGCTCGATGAGGCGGGCATCGGTTATGAGAAGACGGCGGTGGGCGACCGCTTCGTCTACGAAAACATGGTGCAAAACGGCTACTGCGTCGGCGGCGAGCAGTCCGGCCACATCATTCTGAGCAAGTACGCCACCACGGGCGACGGCATCCTGACCTCCATCGAGCTGATGGAGGCGATGCTCGACAGCAAGCAGACGCTCTCCCGCCTGTGCGCGGAGGTGACGACCTATCCGCAGGTGCTCAAGAATGTGCGCGTGACCGACAAGGCCGCTGTGCGGGAGAACGCGCATGTGCAGCAGGTGGTGCGCGAGGTGGGCGAGCGCCTGGGCAACACGGGCCGCGTGCTGCTGCGCGAGAGCGGCACCGAGCCGGTCATCCGCGTGATGGCCGAGGCCGAGGACGAGCGCACGGCAGAAAGCTGCGTCGATGAGATGATCGCCGCGATGCGCGACGAAGGACTTTGCTGAGGAGGAGCTATGGACGCGATTACGATCCGCGATCTGTTTGACCTGACCCATTCCCGCGCGGGCGAAGCGCTTGCCGCGTACACCTATCCCTGGGAGGCGCTTGAGCACATCGGCGTCATCGTGCTCGCCGTGGGCACGTCGCTCGATCCGGCGCGCTATGACCACCCGCAGGAGGATGTCTGGATTGCCAAAACGGCGACGGTTTACCCGACGGCGAGCATCGCCGGACCGTGCGTCATCGGCGAGCACACGGAGGTCCGCCCCGGCGCGTTCCTGCGAGGGAACATCCTCGTGGGCGACGGCGCGGTGGTCGGCAACTCCTCGGAGCTCAAGAACTGCATCCTCTTTGACGGCGTGCAGGTGCCGCACTACAACTACGTCGGCGACTCCATCCTCGGCTACAAGGCGCACATGGGCGCCGGCGCGATCACCAGCAACGTGAAGGGTGACAAGCGAAACGTCGTCGTCCACGGAGAGCGCGATTACGAGACGGGCCGCAAGAAGTTCGGTGCGATGCTCGGCGATTTCGCGGAGATCGGCTGCAACAGCGTGCTCAACCCGGGCACGGTCATCGGCCGCGATTCGCAGGTGTATCCGCTCTCCTGCGTGCGCGGCGTGGTGCCCGCGCGCTCCATCGTCAAGGGAGAGCGCGGTGTGTTCGCGAAGGCGTGAATCTGGCCGCGGAGCAAGGATGAAACCGCGGGTCAGGGCATAAGGCGGTGGCCAACGGCGCATCTCCGAATGCACCGAAAACAGCAAACAAAGACACACCCGGCGCAGTCGGAAGGCTGCGCCGGGTGTGCTTTGTATCGGATGCTTTGCGCGTTCGGGAATTCCGCACGGGCACCGGTCAATCGACGAAGGTGAGCTTGCCGTCGATGGACAGCGCCATGACCGCCTCGCGAAGGTCAGAAGAGCAGGTGAGGCGCTGCAGGGAGCGCATCTCCTCAAGCGGGCGCAGGCTGTCCGGATGGATGTTGATCAGCTCCAGCGCATAGACGGAATCTGCGCTGGCCAGCGGGCCGAGATCGGTCAGCGGCGCGTTGAGCAGGCGCAGCTCCTCCAGCGCGCCCAGTGCCTCCAGCCCGTCCAGTGAGACGAGCAGCGGGGAGTCGATGAACAGCGTCTGCAGGCCGGACAGACTGCACAGCGGTTCCAGCGTGGTCAGCCCCTGCGGCTGCCAGAGGTAAAGATGGCGAAGGTTCGTCATGCCGGCGATGACGCTGAGCTGTGCCGGGCTGCAGGGGCGCAGGGAGAGCGCCGCCAGCGACGTGCGGGACAGCTCAGCGATCCGGTCAAGCTCCGCGCAGTCGAACGCCCTCAGATCGGCCAGAAGGGCGCAGCCGTCCAGCCCGTCAAGGGAGCGGATGAACGTGCCGCTCACGTCGAGCAGCGTCATCGACGGACAGCTAGCCAGCGGCGAGAGATCGTCGACGGGATTCTGCGCGAAGTTCAGCAGAAGGAGCGCATCGCATCCGCTGAGCGGGCTCAGATCCGTGATCCGATTGCCGAAGAGGTACAGCCCTTCGATGGGAAGCCCGGCGAGCGCCCGAATGTCCGTGATCGCCTGACCTGCCAGCAGAAGTGTGCGCAGATTCGGCAGGCGGCGCAGGTCGTCGAGGGAACGGATGGAACCGCTCTTCATGCAGGGCTGTCCATCGACGAGGAGGGTGCCGCCGTCCGTGCTGACCTGCGACAGAGAAGGGACGATCTGATCGTTCACAATCGCCACGGCGGTGATCTGCGCGAGCTCCTCGTCCGAAAGCGTGCCCTTCGGCTTGCCGAGCTGCTCACGGATGGCCTGTTCAATCAGCGGCTCCCTGAAGCCGCGCTCATGTGAGACAGCCATGAAGACCCCGGCGGTCAGCAGCAGAATCGCGAGCATGGCAAGGCCGATCCGCATCCGGCAGCTGTGGCGGACGCGGGACGGACGGCGCATGGCCCTGTCCAGCGCGGCGGAGAGCGCAGAGGCATCCGCATAGCGCTTTTCCGGCGAAAAGGCGCAGCACCGGCTGATCACGGCGTCAAGGTGCGCATCCTCCACGGGGCTGACAGGCTGCATGTCCCCTGTGAGCAGGAAGCGCAGCAGCACGCCGACGGCATACACATCGGAGCGGGCATCCGTCTGCGCGAAGCCGTATTGCTCCGGCGGTGCGCTAAGCGGCGTACCGAGTACCTGCGTATCGCGCGCCTGGCTGTCCTGAAAGCGGCGGGAGATGCCCAGATCAATCAGGCAGAGCGCGCCCTCCGGCGTGAGCACGAGATTGTCCGGCGTGATGTCGCGGTGGATGACTGGCGGCTCAGCGCTGTGAAATCGCTTCAGGATGTCCAGCAACGACTGAATCAGGCGCACGGCCTCCTACGGCTGTAGAGGACCGTTCAGTGCGACGTGCTCGGTGAGCGTCCGGCCGGGGATGTACTCGCGCAGCAGAAAGCACAGGCCGTCCTCTTCGAACAGAGCGCAGCAGCGGGGCACGCCGTCGCCCGCCAGCTCACGGCAGAGGGCGTACTCGTTGTGCAGGCGGTCGGGCACAGCGTCGCTCTTGAGAATCGCCTTCCGGCCGGTTGAGCGCTCCTGAACCAGCAGGGTCCTCCGGTCCGGCAGGTTCCGGAGGCAGGAGACGAACGCATAGTCCTCTGCCAGCGCGCGCGGCAGCCGGGTGCAATCGTTCACAGCAGGGGCTCCTGGCCGTGTGCCTGAAGGTATTCGTTGGCGTCGGCGAGGGACATACCGGCGTTCAGACAGTGGATCAGGCAAGCGTCCCGGTAGACCTTCGGGTACAGCTCGCCCCGCTGGGCGGCGCGCAGGAGCTGCTGCGTCTCCTCCAGCGTGAGGGCGAGCGAAAACGCGATGCGCAGCGCGATGTCCCGGCCGGGCAGGCGCTCGCCGCTGAGCATCTGGTAGACATACGGGCGGCTGATCAGCGAGCGCTCGATGAGCGTCGCCGGGGTCATGCCCCTTCCGGCGAGCATGGATTGAAGAAAAGCGGAGCAGTTCGCCTCCGCCGTCGGAAAGAAGGAATAGCCGGACAGTTCCTCCATGCCGTCGGCGCGGCTGAGCGTGCGCATGAGTTCGTCCGTACGGAGCATTGCCTGTACCTCCCGGGAAAGAATGGGCTTGATCAAACCGATTATAGCTGAAACAAACACGGGATGCAACCCGGAAGCGGAAATTCCGGCTGTTTGCATTTTGCAGACCCTATTGCGGCGCGCATATGGTATACTATACCTGATTGAGGCTCATCATGCTGCGCGCGATATGCAGGCCGGCAGGGAGCAAACCGGAAAGGAGCGGGAAGAATATGAAAAAACGAATCGTCGTACTGCTGCTGCTGGCGGCAGCACTCTCCCTGATCTCGGGCGCGTCGGCTGAAAACGCCTCGGCAAACGTCGGCACGCGCAGCTACACGCTGCCTGAAGGCTTTTCCGTCGTCGGTGCGGACCGGCATCAGCGTTATCTGGATGCGGTGATGATCCTGCCGGACGCGGTCGGCGGGGAGAGCGAGCATCAGATCAACATCGCCATCGGGGATGCGCAGCAGCACCTGCTTGATGAGATCGGCGTGACGCTCGAATGGATCGGCGAGCAGCTTCAAAGCGGCGGCAGCAATGTGAGCGAGGCCATCGAGGGCAGGCCGACGCTCTATGTGCAGGGCTGCAACGCTCAGCGCAGGCTCTCCGTCGCGCTGATTGCCGTGGAAATCGACGGACAGATCGTCGTCGGATATGAGGCGCTCTGTCCGACGGACGGCGCGGTGGGCGAGCTGCTCATGGAGGTCATGGCGAATGCGGAGCCGAAGAAGCAGGAGATGACGCTGACCAGCGGCTTCGGGGTGAGCAGCACTGCGGATGTGCAGCCGGAGGAGTCGTCCGTTCCGGAGGATGATGAAGAGACGCTCCCTGCGGACGGCGAGGAAGCGCAGCAGGCGGGCATCGCGCTCAGCCGTCCGCGGGACAGCGTGACCGTCGGCCGGCCGCAGACGACGGAGGCACCCGGGCAGAGCGTGCGCAGCTATGTGGAGCGGGGAGCCGACGGAATCTGGCGCTTTTGCGGCATCGACTGGGCAATGGATGCGCAGAGCGCGCTCGAAGCCATCATGCAGGCGACCGGCAAGGAGATGGAGTATAACCAGGAGGGCGTCTATGTGGGCATCTCCATGCAGGAATTCCTGATGAATGGCACCACGGTTCCTGAGTGCTTCATGCCGCTGTGCACGTTCTCCGTCACAGAGGACGTGTGGCAGGTGGAGTGCCAGCTGGCGCCTGAAGCCATACGGTTTGAGAGCGCGGAGGCGGCGATCGACTGGTATGACAGCGTAGCCCGGAATGCGCTGCATCTGGCGAACACAGGAGCTACTGAGTCGGAGAGGTACTGCCTGTATGCGGGGGAAAGCTTCGTGGATGACCTGGGCTGGGATGAAATGCTGGAGGCATGGCTGAAGGCTGCCGGTCACGGCGCGCATGATGCCGTGTATGGCTGGGTCGAGGACGGCAACCTGCGCTTCTCCATCGAGATGGACACGATCGAAGGGGACCGCTATATCACCTGCTGGCTGGTGCTGGAGGCGCCACTGTGACGTCGCGCGGCAGAACGGACGCTGCGCCGCCGGGCGGGGAGAAGCGCTACCGGTTTTTCCAGCACCGGGCGTGCGAGTTCTTTCCCTGCCACAGCGGCGTCAGGGAGGAGGACTTCAACTGTCTGTTCTGTTACTGCCCGCTCTATGCGCTGGGCAGGCGCTGCGGCGGCAGCTTTGTCTACACGCCGCAGGGCATCAAGGACTGCTCGGCCTGCACCTTCCCGCACCGGCGGGATAACTACGACGCGGTTCTCGCGCACTATGGCGAGATCATGGAGCTGGCCGGCCGGGACGACGGATGATCAATTGAAAAAGGACTGCAAAGCGGTTTTGGACTGTATCCCGTTAAATAGACAATGAAAAAAGAGACCTCCTGTTGTAGAAT
>CAMENN010000112.1 GCA_945928315.1 uncultured Clostridia bacterium | reverse complement strand
ACTTCTCCGACAGCCAGCGCCAGGCGACCAAGGACGCCGGCCGCATCGCGGGCCTTGAGGTCCTGCGCATCATCAACGAGCCGACGGCCGCTTCCCTGGCCTACGGCCTGGACAAGGAGGACTCCCACAAGATCCTCGTGTACGACCTGGGCGGCGGCACGTTCGATGTCTCCCTGCTGGAGATCGGCGACGGCGTCTTCGAGGTGCTGGCGACCAACGGCGACACCCACCTGGGCGGCGATGACTTCGACCAGCGCATCATCGACTACCTCGCTTCCGAGTTCAAGAAGGAGAACAACATCGACCTGAAGGCCGACCGCATGGCCCTCCAGCGCCTCAAGGAGGCTGCCGAGAAGGCGAAGATCGAGCTCTCCGGCGTCATGAGCACCAACATCAACCTGCCGTTCATCACGGCGGATGCGACCGGCCCGAAGCACCTCGACGTGACGCTCACCCGCGCCAAGTTCGATGAGCTGACCCGCGACCTGGTCGACCGCACCATCGCGCCGATGCAGAACGCGCTGCGCGATGCCGGCCTGACCGCCAGCGAGATCGACCGCGTGATCCTGGTCGGCGGCTCCACCCGCATCCCGGCGGTGCAGGAGGCTGTGCGCAAGATCACCGGCAAGGAGCCCTACCGCAACATCAACCCGGACGAGTGCGTCGCGGTCGGCGCGGCCATTCAGGGCGGCGTGCTCGGCGGCGAGGTCAAGGACGTCCTGCTGCTGGACGTCACCCCGCTGTCCCTGGGCATTGAGACGATGGGCGGCGTGTTCACCCGCCTGATCGACCGCAACACCACCATCCCGACCACCAAGAGCCAGATCTTCTCCACCGCGGCGGACGGCCAGACCTCCGTTGAGGTGCACGTCCTGCAGGGCGAGCGCGAGATGGCCGCGGGCAACAAGACGCTGGGCCGCTTCCAGCTGACCGGCATCGCGCCGGCGCCGCGCGGCGTGCCGCAGATCGAGGTCACCTTCAACATCGACCGCAACGGCATCGTGAACGTCTCCGCGAAGGATCTGGGCACCGGCAACGAGCAGAAGGTCACCATCACCTCCAGCACCAACCTCTCCGAGGAGGAGATCAACCAGCGCGTCAAGGAGGCCGAGCAGTACGCGGCCGAGGACAAGAAGCGCAAGGAGGAGGTCGAGACCCTCAACCATGCGGACAGCATGATCTTCGAGATCGAGAAGCAGCTGCGTGAGCTGGGCGACAAGCTCAGCGCCGAGGACAAGGCGCTCGTGGAAAACGAGCTGGCCGAGTTCAAGAAGGTCCGCGAGAGCAACGACGTTGAGAAGATCAAGTCCTCCATGGAGGCGTTCACCCAGAAGGTGTACAGCGTCTTCGGCAAGATCTATCAGCAGCAGCAGGCGCAGGACCCGAACGCGCAGGCCGGTGGCTATCAGCAGGCGCAGGACGCGACGAACTCCGACGGCGCCTCCGACGCGGACTACGACGTCCACTGATGATGCGCCCGGCGCATAACCAAAAAGCAGCGCATGGCCGCCGTCACTTCGTGGCGGCGGCATCGCGCGGTTTACAGACAGGCGGTGACTGCTGTGGCAGATAAGAGAGATTACTACGAGGTGCTGGGCGTAGCCAAGGGCGCTTCGGACGATGAGATCAAGAAGGCATACCGCAAGGCGGCCAAGGCCTGCCACCCGGACCTGCATCCGGATGACAAGGAGGCCGAGGCGCGCTTCAAGGAGGTCAACGAGGCCTACGAGGTGCTTTCTGATCCGCAGAAGCGCGCGCGCTACGATCAGTTCGGCTTCAACGATCCGACGATGGGCGGCGCCGGCGGTGCGGGCGGCTTCAGCGGCTTTGGCGGCTTTGAGGACATCTTCGATATGTTCACGGGCGGCGGCTTCGGCGGCGGGCGCTCGTCCTCGCGCCAGAATGCGCCCCAGCGCGGCAGCGACCTGCAGTACAACCTGACGCTGACCTTCGAGGAGGCGGCGTTCGGCTGCAGGAAGGAGTTCAAGTTCCAGCGCAACGCGACGTGTGACGCCTGCGGCGGCTCTGGCGCCAAGCCCGGCACCCAGCCGCAGACCTGTCCGACGTGCCACGGCACCGGCCAGCAGCGCGTAACGATGAACTCGCCGTTCGGCCAGGTGCAGACGATGCGCACCTGCCAGACCTGCGGCGGCAAGGGCAAGACGATTGCGGACCGCTGCACCAAGTGCGGCGGCTCGGGCGTGACCCGCGTGACGCGCACGGTGACGCTGAACGTCCCGGCGGGCGTGGACGACGGCCAGAACTTCAAGACGATTCCGGGCGAGGGCGAACCGGGCCGCAACGGCGGACCGTCGGGCGATCTGTACATCACCTGCACCGTGCGCCCGCACAGGATCTTCAAGCGCGACCGGTACGATCTGTACTGCGACGTGCCGATTTCCTTCACGCAGGCGGCGCTCGGCGGCGACATCGACGTGCCGACGCTCGAGGGCACGATGCCCTACAACATCCCGGCAGGCACGCAGGAGGGCACGTCCTTCCGCATCCGCGGGCAGGGCATCCAGCAGCTGCGCAGCACGGGCAAGGGCGATCTGTACTTCACGGTGCACGTCGAGGTGCCCAAGCACCTGGGCGAGAAGCAGAAGGATCTGCTGCGCCAGTTTGAGGACTCGCTCAGCGGCAGGGAGTACGAGCGGCGCAAGAGCTTCGGCGACCAGATGAAGAGCTACATCCGCGAGAACGCGGAGCGCTTCAAGGAGAAGTTCGACAAAAAATAAAGGATTTTGGAGCCTGAGTAAGAATTTATTCTTATTCAGGCTCTTTTGGTGAGTCATGTGTATATCACGCGCGGACGGAACCGGGCGGAGCAGACCTCGTCATCGCTTCGCGCTGTTTGACGAAACTTGATGAATCATATTTGTGAGGGATTCCGTATGGATTGGATGGAAGCAGTGGTGCATACCACAACGATGGGCGCGGATCTGGTCAGCGACGTGCTCATGAACGCGGGCGCGGTCGGCACGGCCATCGAGGACCGCTATGATGTCACCTCCAGCAAGAAGGAGGACGGCATGTGGGACATGATCGACGAGGACGTGCTGCGCCACATGAGCGAGGACGTGCTCGTCAAGGCGTACTTCAAGGACGACCAGAGCGCCAAGGAGACGCTGCTGCTCGTGCAGGAGAAGCTGCGCGAGATCGGCAGGATGGACCTGGGCTTTGACCTGGGCAGCCTCGCGGTCGAGCACACGAGCGTCCACGAGCAGGACTGGGCCGAGAACTGGAAGAAGTACTACAAGCCCTTCCGCGCGGGCGAGCATCTGGTCATCAAGCCGAGCTGGGAGCCCTACGAGGCGCAGGACGGCGATCTCGTGCTGGAGCTCGATCCGGGCATGGCCTTCGGCACGGGCACGCACGAGACGACGTTCATGTGCATGGAGCAGCTGGAACGGTATGTGAAGCCCGGCTGCCGCGCCATCGACGTGGGCTGCGGCTCCGGCATTCTGGCCCTGGCCGCGGCGAAGCTGGGCGCCAGGGACGTGCTGGCGATCGACCTTGACGAGCTGGCGGTCAAGGTGGCGGCGGAGAACACGGTCAAGAACGGCCTTTCGGACGTGGTGCGCGTCAAGCACGGCGATCTGCTGGAAAACAGCGAGGAGCAGGCCGATGTGATCGTGGCGAACATCATCGCGGACGTGATCTGCTTTTTGTGCGGCCCGGCGAAGAAGCACCTGCTGCCGGGCGGCGTGTTCATCTGCTCGGGCATCATCCGCGAGCGCGAGGACGACGTGCAGCGCGCGCTTGCGCAGGCGGGCTACACCGTCTGCAACCGGCTGGCGAAGGGAGAATGGGTCTGCCTGGCGGCGACCCTGTGACGGCGCATGCACAGATTCTTTGCAGATGAGCGCGGGCTTCAGGGCGGCATCGCGCAGCTGGGCGCGGAGGATTCGCAGCACGCGCTGCGGGTGCTGCGCCTGACGTGCGGCGAGGAGATCGAGTTGGTCTGCCCGCCGCAGCGCTATCTGGCGCGCATCGAGGCCATCGGGGACGGCATCGTGCGCGTGCACGTGGTATCGCCGCTGCGCAGCACGGAGGCGCGCGCACAGGTGACGCTCTATCAGGGCCTGCCCAAGGCGGACAAAATGGAGTGGATTGTGCAGAAGAGCACGGAGCTGGGCGCCTGCGCCGTGCAGCCCGTGGCGATGGAGCGCTGCGTGGTCAGGCTCGACGGGAAGGACGCAGCCAAAAAGACAGAGCGCTGGCAGAAGATTGCGCGCGAGGCGGTCAAGCAGTGCGCGCGCATCTGCATGCCCGAGGTGCGCGAGGTCAAAAAGCTCGCTGCGCTGCGGGAGGAGCTTCGCGCGCTGGACCTGCTGATCGTCCCGTGGGAGGACGCGCGGGACGGCAGCGTGCGCGCGTGTGTGGAGAGCGTTGCGCAGCTTTCCGCGCCGCGCATCGGCGTGCTCATCGGTCCGGAGGGCGGCATCTCGCCCGCGGAGGCGCAGTGGCTGCGAGAGGAGGCGGGCGGACGGCTGGTGACGCTCGGCCCGCGCATCCTGCGCACCGAGACGGCGGGCCTATGCGCGCTGACGATGGTCATGGCGGATCGGGGAGAAATGGAATGACGACGGGGGAGGAATCCGCATGCGTTTTCGCAAGAGCGTGAAAATCACCAAGGGCGTGAAGCTCAATCTTTCGAAGTCCGGGCCGAGCCTGACGGTGGGCCCGGGCAAGGGCATCTCCTTCAACGTGGGCAGCAGGGGCGCCTACCTCAACTGGAGCATCCCGGGCACGGGCGTGTATGACCGCGTGCGGCTGGATACGCTGGCGAAGAAGTACCTGGGCCTGGGCAGGGACGAGGACAAGCCGGAAAAGAAGCAGGAGAAAAAGACGGAAAAGAAGCCGGCGGCGAAGACCGCTGCGAAGCCCTCCGCAAAGACGGCGGGCAAGCGCGCCCCGGCGAAGCAGCCGGAGGGGCCGAGCGCCGAGGAGCTGCAGCTGCAGGCGCTCAACGAAGCGTTCGTGCACGTTGGCCAGCTCGCCGCGGACGTGCCCGTGCGCCGCACGAAGGCCCCGGCGGTGGATGCCAAAGCGATCGACCGGGAGATCGACGGATGGCTGAATGAGGTCGAGTCCCCGATCCCGTTCGCCGTGCAGACGGAGATCCTGCCGGACAGGCGCACGGTGTTCCTGGACCTTGACCTACCGGAAATCGAAAACATGCCCGCGCAGAAGCTGGTCACGCTGGCCAGCGGCGCGGTGAAGATCAAGGCCAAGAGCCAGAAGGAGAGCCGGGAGGACTACCGCACCTGCGTGTTCGGCCTGGGCGAGTTCGTCGCCAGCCACGCGCTGACGCTGGCGCCCGCGCTCGACCGCGCGGTCGTCTCCGCCTACACGCAGCGCCGAAGCGAGAAGACGGGCGAGGTGGAGGATGTGTTCATCTACTCCGTGGTCTTCGAGCGCGGGGCGTTCCGCAAGGGCTATCAGGACGAGGACCCGGCGGCCTTCTGCGGCGCGCAGCGCAGCCGGTATTACGTCCTCGCCAGCGGCGTGATGAAGCCCATCGTGCCGTTTGAGCCGGAGGACATCGAATAATCAGGTTGAAGGAGAACCCCACGTTCATGAACAGGGAAAGGACCGTGGCCTTTCACACCCTCGGGTGCAAGGTCAATCAATACGACACGCAGGCCATGCGCGAGCGCTTCGAGCGGGCGGGCTACCGGACGGTCGATTTCGAGCAGGAGGCCGACGTATACGTCGTCAACACCTGCACGGTGACCGGCACGGGCGACAAAAAGAGCATGCAGATCATCCGCCGCTGCCACCGGCAGAACCCGCTTGCGGCCATCGTGGTCACGGGCTGCCTGGCGCAGCGCGCGGCGGATTCGCTGACGCTTCCGGGCGTGCGGCTGGTGCTGGGCACGCAGCGGCGCGGCGAGGTCGTGGAGCTGCTCGAGCAGGCGCTCGCGCAGGACTGCGCGCTCATCGCGGTGGAGTCGCTGCGCAGGGCGCCGTTTGAGCACCTCACGGTGCATGCACACGAGGGGCATACCCGCGCGACGATGAAGATCCAGGAGGGCTGCGACCGCTGGTGCACATACTGCATCATCCCGTCCGTGCGCGGGCCGATCCGCTCCCGCCCGCTGGATGAAATCCGCGAGGAGGCACAGAGCCTCGCCGATGCGGGCTTTGCCGAGGTGGTGCTCACCGGCATCCACCTGACCAGCTACGGCCGCGATCTGCAGGACGGCACGACGCTGCTTGATGCCATCCGCGCCGTGCACGAGGTCGAGGGCATCCGGCGCATCCGGCTGGGTTCGCTGGAGCCGGTGATCGTGACGCCGGAGTTCGTCGCGGGCATCGCGGCGCTCCCCAAGGTTTGCCACCAGTTCCATCTGGCGCTGCAGAGCGGCAGCGATACCGTGCTTGCGCGCATGCACAGGCGCTACACCAGCGGGGCGTTTCTGGCGGCGTGCGATCTGCTGAGCTCGGCGTTTGACGACTGCGCGCTGACCACCGACGTGATGACCGGCTTCCCGGGCGAAACGCGGGAGGAATTCGAGCAGACGAAGGAGACCTGTCGGCGCGCGGGCTTTTCGCGCATGCACGTCTTCCCGTACTCCGAGCGCGAGGGCACGAAGGCGGCGCAGATGAGCGGCAGCGTGCCGCGGCATGTGCGCGAGGAGCGCGCCCGCGAGCTGATCGCCCTGGGACGGGAGCTGGAGCAGGCGGCGCTGGCCGCGCGCGTGGGCAAAACGGAGGACGTGCTCATCGAGGAGCTTGACGGGCAGGGCCACGGCGCGGGCTACACGGGCGGCTACATGCGCGTGCATGTGCCCGGCGCAAAGGAAGGAACGATCGTCCGCGTGCGCGTCACGGGCGTGCGCGGGGACGAGCTTGAGGGTGAACCGATCGACGAAAAGGAGTGACTGACGATGGAGAACTGTCTGTTCTGCAAAATCGCTGCGGGAGAGATCCCGAGCACGAAGGTGTATGAGGACGACGAGGTGCTGGCCTTCCGCGACATCGCGCCGCAGGCGCCGGTGCATGTGCTGGTGATCCCGAAGAAGCATGTGAGCGGCTGGTATGACGCGCAGGGCGAATCGGACGCGGCGCTCGCGCATCTGATGCGCGTGGCGGCGCAGGTGGCCAAATCCGAGGGCATCGTGGAGAGCGGCTTCCGCGTTGTCTCCAACTGCGGCCCCGACGCCCGGCAGACCGTGCCGCACCTGCACCTGCACGTGCTTGGCGGCTGCGGGATGAGCGACGGGATGGCGTGAGCGCGCGAAATCCCGGGCTTCGGCGCGAACGTCCCCAAATTCTTTTTGAAGAAAATGCAAAAATGCGTTGACGAACGGAGATTGTTGCGCTATAATAAACCGTACGGTACTCCATTAGCGGCTGATTTGACGCAATGGATCGTCAATGCTTGAGCCGAGGGGAGGGATACTAGATGTCTGAGATCCGTGTTCGTGAGAATGAATCCCTGGAAAGTGCTCTGAGGAGATTCAAGCGGCAGTGCGCGCGCTCCGGCGTTATCGCGGAGGTTCGTAAGCGCGAGCATTACGAAAAGCCCAGCGTGAAGCGCAAGAAGAAGGCTGAGGCGGCCCGTAAGCGCAAGTACTGATTCACAACATCGGCCCCATCGCAAGATGGGGCTTTTCTTATCTGTGTTCAGTTGTATTCAGTCTGTATTCAGCCTGTATGAAAGGCGGCCTGCGGGAAAAACCGCCGTCCGGCGACGCATCGCGCCGGACGCCTGCTGCCGCATCAGGAACGACCACCCGGAGGAAGATGGGAGATCAGGGAAGATGAAGTGTGCGTTTTTGCTCTACCCGCACCAGAATGTGCGCTACCGCCAGTCGCTGCTGACCATCGCCGCGGCGGAGCTGTCCATGACGCTCGCGGCGCTCGGGCGCGGCGGCGAGGTCCGGCCCGTCGAGATGGGCGGGGCGGCGTTCCTCACGTTCGACTGCGATCACCTGACGCAGCGCGACGTGCGCATGCTCAGCGAGCTGGCCAGCGTGTATGTCATGTTCACCATGGAGGACGCGCAGATGGTGCCCATGGAGAGCGCCCATCCCAACTACATCGGCGAAGACCTGCCCGCGCTGCTCAAGTACAAGGGCAAGACGAACGAGATGTTCACCGACGCCATGATCACCATGGCGCTGGCCTCAAGCGCGTTCATGCCCGTGCACGACAGCCAGCTCATCGTCTGCGACCCGATGGCCGGGCGCGGCACGACGATGATGCTCGCCCTGCGGCGTGGCTATCACGGCGTGGGCATCGAGATCGGCAAGGCGGACGTCAAGGAGTGCTGCGACTACATGACCCGCTACCTCGAATACCACCGCATCAAGCACAAGCGCAGCGAGACCAGCCTGACCGTGCGCGGCAAATGTGGCGGGCGCGAGACGAAGTTCGTGCTTTCCGATACGGCGGAGCACTTCAAGGACGGCGACACGCGCACGCTGCGCATGATCTGCGGCGACACGCGCGACGCCGCCGCGCTGCTGAAACCCCAGAGCGTGCACCTGATGGTGACGGACATCCCCTACGGCGTGCAGAAGGGCACGGCCGGGCGGCAGGACTCCATCGGCGGGACGATCGCCGCGGCGCTGCCCGGCTGGCAGGAGGCCCTGAAGCCCGGCGGCGCGCTGGCGATGAGCTTCAACACCTATGTGACCCGACGCGCCGATCTGGTCCGGCTGTGTGAGCGCGCGGGGCTCGAGGTGATCGCCACGCCGCCGCTGGAGCACTGGGTCGAGCAGGCCGTCAGCCGCGACGTGATTCTGGCGCGAAAGCCGGAATAATGTCAAGCATCGGGTCATAAGCACGAAGTGAAGAAGGGGTCTGGGGACCCGGGAAACTCGCATAGTCGTGCCGTGAACGGCACTCCT
>CAMENN010000111.1 GCA_945928315.1 uncultured Clostridia bacterium | reverse complement strand
TGGTGATCGCGTTGAACAGGGTGGACTTGCCCACGTTGGGCAGACCGACGACGCCTAGCTTCATAACTTCTCAGCGCTCCTTTGTCTTCTTCATGGTTTCGCGGGGGCGGCGCCCCTGCGGGAAATGGCATAACACAACATCCTATTATAGCACACGCAGGGGCTTTGCACAAGGAAACCTTCGCGCCCTGTGCGCCGCCTCACCGCACCGGAAAGTCGAAATACGTCTGCGGATACGGCTCCGGGTCCACGGAAAAGTGCCACCATTCGCGCTCGTAGGGCACAAAGCCGCAGGCGAGCATCGCGCCGCGCAGGCGCATGCGGTTTTCATGCTGCGCGGGGGAGATGTCGCGGCTGTCCGGCCAGCTGCGCGGGTCCATGAAGTCAAAGCAGGTGCCCATGTCCAGCGGCTGCCCGTCCGCGTCCGCCAGCGTGAGATCGACCGCGCTGCCGCGCGTGTGCGAGGAGCGCCGGGCGATGTAGCCCTCCTCAAACATGCGCGCCTTCTCGACGGCCGGGTAGTGCAGCGCCTTGCGCCGCTGGTCGGCAAGGTCCGCGCCCCAGCGGCAGAAGTCGTCCACCGCGCGCTGCGGGCGGTAGCTGTCAAAGAGCAGGAGCCGCAGCCCCTGCGGGCGGAGGCGGTCCGCTGCGGCGATCAGAGCGTCGCGCACGGGGCGGCTGACGATCACCAGCGCGCGCTCGTAGCCCGCGATGGGGCGGCCGATGAAGTTGTCCTCCCCGGCGTACTTCGCGTCTGTCAGGCAGTCGTCAATCCACTCGTCGATGTAGAAGAAGCCCTCGGGCAGATGGCCGTCGCGGGGCGTGCGGTCAGGGGTCATGGCATGCGCCTCCTGCGCGCTGGCAAAGCGCGTTTGTTTTCCTCATTGTATCGGGCCGGGCACGCCTTGTCAAGACGGAGGCTGTTGTCAGAATGCACTGGGAAAACGACCGCCGATTAAGAATTGTCCCCTGCATGAACAAAAGTACCCTTGAAAACCATGTGCAAAGAGATTAAAATCAGAATGACACAATGCCGGCAGTCCGCCGCAGAGACGCGGAGAGCCGCCGGGGAAGGGGCGCCGATATGACCAGAAACACACACAAGCAGCGCGTGCTCACCGCCTTCATGGCCTCATATTCGCTCCTTCTGCTCATCCCTGTGATCATGGGCATCGTCGTGTTCGTCATGGCCTCGTGCATCCTGCGCAGCGACACGCTCAAGACCAGCTCGCGCGTGCTGGACAACGCCGTGCAGACGATTGAGAGCGCCTGCGACACCGCCAGCGACCTGACGCTGGGCATCTCCACCAGCCGGGATTTTTGCCAGCGGCTCGACGAGGTGCAGCCGGGCGACAAGCACGCCATCGCGGAGCTGGCGGGCATGGCCTCCGCACTGCACACGAGCAACAACCTGATCAGCCGCTATTTTCTGTACTACCACGGCAGCGACGACGCACAGTTCGTGCTGGAGGAGAGCCGCGCCTACGCCGACCTCGACGTCTACTACAAGTCGTGCTTTCAGTACGGCACGCTGGACAGCGAGCAGTTCTTCACCGTGCTGCGTCTGGCGCGGCAGACCGTGTTCCTGCCCACCGCGCGCACGCACGACCTCTACGGCAACGTCTCCGAGGCGGTGCTGCTGGTGATCCCCTTCCGCAAGAGCTTGAGCACCTTCCGCGGGCACATGGTGTTCTACTTCGATAAGAAGCTGATGGAGAAGAACTTCGCGCCGCTGATGGAGAGCGGAGCGAACTATATATGCCTGCGCGCGGCGGACGGCACGACGCTGATGGAGCTGGGCGAGCCCGCGCTGCGCCCGGACCAGATTCCCGAAAACGCTGCGGCGCTCGGACACACGAGCGTGCGCACCGCGCAGGGCGTGCAGCACCTGCTCTGCTGCCGCGCGGAGGGCAGCGGCATCACCGTGCTGGCGACGATCCCAGACCGCGTGTTCATCGCACGAAACACCTCGCTGCTGCTGCCGGTGGGCGTGGGCATCGCGCTGTTTCTGCTGGTTGCCGCGGCGCTGACCTTCGCCGTCTCGCGCTACAACCGCAAGCCGCTCTCCCGGATCGTCGATCTGCTGCCGATGGAGGGCGACAGCGCGCACGGCGGGCTCTGGCCGGTCAAGCAGGCGGTGGAAAAGCTGCTGCTCGACCAGGAAAAGCTGAACGGCCTGCTCGGCGTGCGCGACACGCAGCTGCGCGACGCGACGGTCTCCCAGCTCATCAAGGGCAGCTTCCACAGCGAGCAGGAGCTGGAGCTTCAGCTCACGCACACCGGCATCTGCCTGGAGGGCGATGCCTGGCGCGGCGTATACATGACGCTGCCCCAACAGGCGCCGTTTGGCGAGGAGAGCATGGAGCGGCTCAACTACCGCTACATGATGGTGACGGGCACACTCTCTGCGTTTGCCCCGGCGCTGCAATTTTTGACGCTCAAGACGAGCAGCGAGTACATCCTGCTCTACACGCAGAGGGGCGGCAAGCCGATGGAAGCGCTGTTGACCGAGGCCGCGGCCGCGCTGCGCGATCACTGCGGCGTCGAGGCGGTGTTCTATGCGGGCATCGCCTGCGAGAGCCTCAGCACGCTCAACCAGTCCTTCACCTCAGCGCACGCGCTGATGCCGGGCGGCGAGGAGGACGGGCGCGTGGTCTACGTCGCCCAGCGCAGCCGCTCAACAAGGCGGTCTACGACTACACCGCGCAGGACGAGAACGCGCTCATCGCCTGCGTGCAGAGCGGGGATGCCGAGGGCGTGCGCCGGATGCTCGGCGCGGTGCGCGAGCGCAACTTCGAGCAGCGCAGCCTGAGCGCCTACATGTGCCAGTCGCTCTACATGGCGATGCTGCACACGCTCAGCCGGTTCGACTGCCCGCTGAACCTCCCATCGCGGCTGATGAACGTGCCGCTGCGCATGGAGCCGGAGCAGTTCTTCGCGGAGCTTTCGGACATCTACGGCTCGCTGATCGAGCAGATGCAGTCCGGACGGCGCCGCGCGAGCATGGTGATGATGGAGAACGTGCTGCAGTACATCGCACAGAACTACCAGGACCCGAACCTCAGCCTCACGATGCTGGCGCAGCACTTTGGGCTGACGGAGCCGTACCTCTCCAAGCGCTTCAAGCAGCATGTGGGCGTCAACTTCTCCGCCTATCTGGAGCAGCAGCGCATCAGCCGCGCGCACGAGCTGCTGCGCACGACGGGCATGAGCGTGCAGGCGATCTCCGACAGCGTGGGCTACGCGAACATCCGCTCGTTCCGGCGGGCGTATATCCGCGTGGTGGGCTGTCCGCCCTCGGCCGACCGCGGCGGAGAGGAGACGGAGGAGAACGCGCAGGACGGGGAGGAGGCGTGAAGCTGTGGCGGATTACAGGCTTTCGGAACGGGCGCTGCCCCTGCACGAGGGCTATGACGTGATCGTCACGGGCGGCGGCCCGGCGGGCTGCGCGGCGGCGGTGAGTGCGGCGCGCGCGGGCTGCAAAACGCTGCTCATCGAGCAGAGCGATATGCTCGGCGGCGCGGGCACCCGCTGCCTGGTGAACACCTGGAAGCCGATGACGGACAGGGTGCGCGTCATCTACGCAGGCATCGCCTACGAGGTGTTCCGTCTGGCGCTGGGGCGCACGCCCTACGTCGATCCCCGGCGCATCGACTGGGTGCCTGTGGACGCGGAGGCGCTCAAGAGCGTCTACGACGACCTGACGCAGGAGGCGGGTGTCGATGTGCTGCTGGGCACGCGGCTCTGCGCTGCGGAGTGCGGAAGCGGGCGCGTGACGGCGCTCGTCTGCGCGAACCAGGCGGGGCTGGGCGCGTGGCGCGCGCCGGTGTACATCGACTGCACGGGCGACGCGGTGCTCTGCGCGCTCGCCGGCGCGCCGACGGAGCTGGGCGACGCGCACGGGCAGGTGCAGCCCGCCACGCACTGCTTCGTGCTGGCGAACGTGAACGAGGCGGCCTGCCACGCCGCGCCGGGCTTCATGAAGAACGGGCCGGACAGCGCGCTGCGGCGCATCCTCGCGGACGGGCGCTACCCCATCCCGGACGCGCACATGGTCAAGACGTTCTTCGCGCCGGGCATGATGAGCTTCAACGCCGGGCACCTGTGGCAGGTGGACCCGACCGACCCGGCGTCCATGAGCCGCGCGCAGCGCGAGGGGCGCAGGCTGGCCAGGACGTATCTGCAGGCGCTCAGGGCCTACCTGCCGGAGGCGTTCGGCGAGGCCGTACTGGCGCAGACGGCGTCCTCCGTCGGCGTGCGCGAGGGGCGGCGCATCGTGGGCGAGTACGTCTTTACCCTGTCGGACTTCCTCGCCCGCCGCACCTTTCCGGACGAGATCGCCCGGGGCAACTACTTCGTGGACGTGCACTACAGCCGCGAGGAGCTCTCGCACAGCGGCGCGCGCCACTCGGACGACCGCTTCGAGCACTACGCCCCCTGGCGAGTCCTACGGTGTGCCCTACCGCTGCCTGATTCCCAAAACGCTTGACAACGTGCTGTGCGCGGGGCGCAGCGTCTCCTGCGACCACATGGTGCTCGGCAGCCTGCGGGTGATGCCGGAGTGCCTGTGCATGGGGCAGGCGGCGGGTACGGCCGCCGCGCAGATGATGGCCCGCAGCCTTGATGACGCGCGGGACGTGGACACCGCGGCGCTGCGGCATGCGCTGCGTGCGGCGGGGGCCTACCTGCCGGAGGAGGAACAAGCATGAAAAACGGAACCTGCTGGCTCGATGACGAGGGAAGGTTCATCCAGGCGCACGGCGGCATGATCGCACGCTTTGACGGCCTGTGGTATTGGTATGGCGAAAACAAGGACGCGGACAACGTCGTGGAGGGCGGCGTGGTGCGCGGACGCGTGCCGTTTCGCGGCGTGAGCTGCTACAAAAGCCGCGACCTGCACAGCTGGCACTTCGAGGGGCTGGCGCTTGCGCCGGTTCAGGAAGCGGGGCACCCGCTCAGCCCGGAGCGCATTGTCGAGCGGCCGAAGGTGCTGCGCTGCCCCGCGACCGGACAGTATGTGATGTGGTTCCACGCGGACCGCAGCGACTACACGCTCGCGCACGCAGGGCTGGCCGTCGCGGACAGGCCGCAGGGGCCGTTCCGCTTCGAGCGGCTCGCGCTGCCCAACCGGCGCGACTGCCGGGACATGACGCTCTTTGAGGACCCGCTGACGGGAAGGGCCTTCCTTGTGCACAGCGGGGACTGGAACAAGACGCTCTACTTCTCCGAGCTGACGGACGATTACAGGGGCTTCACCGGCGTGTGTCACGCGCAGATGGTCAGCCAGGAGCGCGAGGCGCCGGTGGTCTTCGTGCGGGAGGGCGTGTATCACTGTCTGACATCCGGGTGTACCGGCTGGACACCGAACACCGCGCTGCTGGCGACGGCGCGCACGCTTGCGGGCGGGCTGATGAAGCTCGTCTGCGATCCGATGGAGGGGCCGGGCGCGCGGCGCACGTTCGGCGCGCAGGCGACGTGGAGCTTTGAACACGACGGACAGCGGTATCTGCTGCTGGATCACTGGCAGCGGGAGACGCTGCGCACGTCGGGCTACAGCATCCTGCCCGTCCGCTTTGACGGCGATGAGATGAGCGTGTGCTGGCAGGATGAATTCTGACGGGAGGGACGACGGTGAAGCAAATCGAGCCGCTTTGCGGGGACTGGCTCTTTCACGAGGGGGAGATCCCCGTGGAGGCGCCGGTGCAGAAATCCCCGGTCTACATGGAGGCCAAGACGGAGCGCAGACGCTGCGGCCCGGCGGCCTTCGCCTTCCCGGACGCGGAGGACTTCTACGCAGCGCCGGGGCTGATCAGCCATACGGCCTTTACGCGCGTGACGCTGCCGCACGACTATGTGATCGCGCAGACGCCGCGGCAGGAGAACAATCCCGCGCTGGGCTTCTTCCGCTATGAGAACGCCTGGTACCGCCGTCACTTCACGATTCCCGCAAGCGACGCCGGGCGGCGCATCTGCCTGTTCTTCGAGGGCGTGGCCATCCACTGCGAGGTCTACGTCAACGGCTGCTTCATGCTGACCAACCGCTGCGCCTACACGTCGTTCGAGGTGGACATCTCCGACGTGGCGCGCTACGGCGGGGACAACGTCGTCGCCGTGCACATCGATGTCAGTGAGCACGAGGGCTGGTGGTACGAGGGCGCGGGCATCGTGCGCCCGGTCTGGCTGGAGCGCTCGGAGACCGTGTCGGTCGACCGCGACGGCGTGTTCGTCCATCCCGAGGCGGGCGAGGGCGGCGCGTGGGCGCTGCCGGTGGACGTGACGCTGCGCAACGACGGCTATGAGGATGAGACGGCGCAGGTGGTCTGCGTGGCGCGCGACCCGCAGAGCGGCGAGGCGGCGCGCATGGGCGGGGCGCTCAGCGTCGGCGCGGGGGAGCGGCAGATGCTGCAGCTTCGCGGCGCCGTGGAGGCCCCGCAGCTGTGGAACGTCGATGCGCCGAACCTGTACACGATGGAGACGGAGGTCTCCGTGCGCGGCGAGGTCGTCGAGCGCCACCGCTGCCGCTTCGGCTTCCGCACGATCCGCTTCGACGCGGAGAAGGGCTTCTTCCTCAACGGGCGGCGCGTGCAGATTCAGGGCGTCTGCTGCCATCAGGACAACGGCCTGACCGGCCGGGCGATGCCCCGGCGCGTGCAGCGCTACCGGCTCGAGCTGATGCGCGAGATGGGCGCGAACGCCTACCGCTGCGCGCACTATCCGCACGCGGCGGCGACGATGGACGCGCTCGACGAGCTGGGCTTCCTGGTGATGGCCGAGACGCGCTGGTTCGAGAGCACGCCGGAGGGCCTCGCGCAGCTTGAGATGCTCGTGCGGCGCGACCGCAACCGTCCGGGCGTGATCCTCTGGTCCGTGGGCAACGAGGAGCCGCTGCACGCGCAGGACGCGGGCCTTCGCATCGCCCGGAGGATGCGTCAGGCGGTGGACCGGCTGGACGGCACGCGCCCCGTGACCACCGCGGTGGATCGCAGCCCGGCGAGCGCGCCGGTCTGGGACGCCGTGGACGTGCTGGGCGTCAATTACAACCTCGATCAGGTGGATGCGCTGCACGCGCGGCGGCCGGAGCAGCCGATGCTGCTCTCCGAGTGCGCGGCGACGGGCACCACGCGCGGCTGGTATCGCGCGGACTGCCCGCAGCGCGGCTACATCAACGCGTTTGACCGCGACACGAACAAGACCTTCCTCGCCCGCGAGAAGACGTGGCAGTTCATCCTGGCGCGGCCGTGGCTGGCCGGCGGCTTCCAGTGGGCGGGCATCGAGCACCGCGGCGAGGCCGTCTGGCCGAGGCTGTGCTCACAGGCGGGCGCGGTCGATCTGTACCTGCAGCGCAAGGACGCGTTCTACCAGAACCAGTCCCACTGGCTGCGCACGCCGGTGATCCACCTCGCGCCGCACTGGAACTGGCCGGGCATGGAGGGGCGCATGATCCGCGTGGTCGCCTACACGAACTGCCCGCGCGCGGCGCTGCTGCTCAACGGGGAGCTGCTGGGCGAATGCGACGTGGCGCCGGGCGCTCATGCCGAGTGGCAGGTGCCGTACGCGCCGGGCAGGCTCTGCGCGCGGGGCCTGCGGGACGGGGAAACCGTCTGCGAGGACGCGCAGGAGACGACCGGCCCGGCCGCCGCGCTGCGGCTGACGCTCGAGTCCGGCGGCGTGCGCGCGGACGGCGAGGACGTGGCGATCCTCACCTGCGACTGCGTGGATGCGCAGGGGCGGCATGTGCCGGACGCCGCGCCGCTGGTGCGCTTTTGCTGCGACGGGCGCGGGACGATCCTGGGCACCGGCTCCGACGTGGCCGATCACGTGCCGCCGCAGTGCCCGGACAGGCGTATGCGCGCGGGACGGATCGCCGTGCAGGTGCGCGCGGGCACGGAGCCCGGCGAGATGCTGGTGACGGCGGAGGCGGACGGACTGCGCCCGGCGGTGCTGGGCGTGATGCTTGAGAAAGGGGAGAACAGATGATGGAGGCAAGACTGATCTTTTTCAATGATGCGCGGCTTTTGGAGGGCCCCTGCTGGGATGCGGCCCACGGCGCGCTCTACTTCGTGGCGATCCGGCAGAACACGGTCTTCCGGCTGGAGGTCGGGACCGGGCGCGTGACCTCCTATGCGACGCAGGGCTGCGTGGGCGCGGCGGTCCTGCGCGGAGAGGAGCTGCTGGTGGCGGAAAAGAGCGGCATCTACCGGCTCGACCCGGCGACGGGCGTGCGGCGCTTTCTCGCGCAGCCGGAGCCGGACCCGGCGATGCGCTACAACGACGGCAAGCTCGACCCGCGCGGGCGCTTCCTCATCGGCACGATGGGCGACCCGGAGCGCAACACGCGCGGCGGGCTGTACGCCGTGGAGCCGGACGGCAGCAGCCGCAGGCTCATCGGCGGGACGACGATCGCCAACGGGCTGGGCTTCTCGCTCGACGAGCGCACGCTCTACTTCATCGACACGCCGACGCGCAAGGTGATGGCCTACGGCTACGACGTGGAGACCGGCGCGCTGACGACGCCGGGGCGCGTCGCGGTGGAAATCGAGGGCGAGGGCAGCCCGGACGGCATGTGCGTGGATGCGCAGGGCCGGCTGTGGGTGGCGCTCTTCGGCGGTGGGCGCGTCTGCCGGTTCGACCCGGATACCGGGCGCATAGATGCGGAGATTGCGCTGCCCTGCCGCAACGTGACCTCCTGCTGCATCGGCGGGGAGGCGATGGACACGCTCTTCATCACCACGGCGAAGTGCGCGGGGCTCGATGAGCCGCTGGCTGGCGGGCTGTTCGCGGCGAAGCTGACGGAGTAAGCTGCTAAGAAACGAAGAAGGGGCTGTCAGGCTAATTCCGAACATTCCATAAAGCAATTTTACTAAGAATAATT
>CAMENN010000110.1 GCA_945928315.1 uncultured Clostridia bacterium | reverse complement strand
CCCACGCGCAGGCTGACGCGCACGGGCTCCGTCTCGCCGATGACGCGCAGCGTCACCTCCAATTGAAGCGGCGTCTCCATCGGCAGCGCGCTTTGCAGCGTGCCCATCAGCAGCGCGGCGTTTTCGCGCGCGCGGCGGCGGCGCATCTCCTCGATCGCGCCGGAGGCCATGGCCTGCATCATGGCGGCGGCCAGATGGCGGCAAGGCTTGTGGACGTTGCCGAAAAAGTCGCAGGAGCAGCGGCCGCTGAGCTTGCTGAGCGTGCCCACGCGCACTACGCGCCGCGGATCGCCGTCCACGACATAGCGCAGCATGCCGTTCTCCTCCTCCAGCGGATGCACGCCGCCCGCGCGGTAGAGCGCCAGAGCGGCGTTATATTCCTCCTCCGGCGTGATGCGCCGGAGCATTTCCAACCCTTCTGTCACGTTGTCTCCCCGTTCTCCTCTTGCTGTCCCCGGATGGGGCAATCTATTTTGTATTCGGCGCGGGAGGGCGGGATTCCTGCCGGGAAGGCGCATGAAACGCACGGGATCTTTTTTGTTGATTTGTGGGCAGGTCCCCTGGCTCCATGCGAAAACGCCTTGCTGAAATCCGCATTTTCGCTTATACTAGAGGTACAGAAGGGACGGTGAGCGCATGGATATGCCCTATACGGTCAGCCAGCTTGAATCGCTGCTACGCCCTGTCTTTGAGCGCAACGGCGTGCGCCGGGCCACGCTGTTCGGCTCGTACGCCAAGGGCAGCGCCTCGCCCGCCAGCGACGTCGATCTGATGGTGGACAGCGGGCTTCGCGGACTGGCGTTTTTCGGCCTGCTCGAGGACGTCTGCCAGAGCCTCGGCTGCGACGTCGATCTGATCGACAGCACGCAGATTCTTCCGGATTCCCGCGTCGCGCAGGAGATCCGGCGCACGGGGGTGGTCATCTATGAGCAATGATGCCGCCGTGCTGGCCCGCATCATGGAGCGCACGCTGCGCTACTGCAAGGGCCGCACCTGCGAGGACTTTGAGCGCGACCTGATGCTTCAGGAGGCGTGTGTCTTCAACGTGCTGCAAATCGGCGAGCTGACGAAGAAGGGGCTGAGCGATGCCTTCATTCAGGCACACCCCGCTGGCGGCAGATGTACGGCCTGCGCAACCGCATCGTTCACGGCTACGAGGGCATCCTGCTAACATCGTCTTTGACACGATCACCTGCGACTTCCCGCCCCTGCTCGAGCGGCTGCGCGCCATCGCGCAGGAATCCACAAACTGATGCCCAACGGGCCGATGGACAGCTGCGTCCACCGGCCCGCTTTTTCATTCCACCTTGTCCACAAACACCAGTTCAAACCGCGGCACGGCGACGCTGTTGCCCGCGTCGTCCTGCTCCTCATAGACGCCCGCGACGGTCACCGCGACGGTGAGCATGTCGCCCTCGCGCACGCCCATGTCCTCCTGCGCGACGATGACCACCGGGTTGAACCAGGTGCCCTGCGCGTCCTTGTTGAACAGCATGCGCACGTAGTGCACGTCGCCCGCGGCGCTCACGCGCGTCACCGGGCCGTAGAGCACCATCAGCTTGCCCTGATCCGCCTCCCGGCCCTTTTGAAGGTTGCTGTAGCTGATCTTCTCCGCCGTTGCCTTGAGTTTCTCGCGCGCCTGCGCATCCGTCGTCACGCGGGTGAGCGTGAAGACGACGCGCCGCTGGTTGTAACCGTCCTTGTCACAGATGAGCGTGTAGCTGTATTCGCCCTCGTCCTCCGTCGTCAGCTCGAAGGAGAACGTGCCGTCGTTGCCGGCGCGCTTTTTCGTCATGCCGTAGGGCGTGATCAGCTGGAACTGCACGCCCGCGAGCGTCTTGCCGGTGATCTTCACCGTGTCGGTGGTCACGATGCCGTCCTCCGGGATGCCCTCGAGGCTGACGGGCAGCGTCTTCGCGCTGTAGACCGTCTGCCCGGTCACGCCGGCGCTCTCCATGCCGTCGGCGCTGGCCGTCAGCGTGATGTCATAGGTGCCCTCGTCCGGCAGCTCCACCAGCAGCGAGAACGCGCCGCCCGACTTCGCTGTGCCCACGGACAGCGTCTGCATGACGCCGAGCGCGTCCGGGGCCTCGGCGGTGAGCATCGCGCCGCCCTCGGTGGTGCCGGTAATCGTGATTTCGCGGGTGCTCGTCTCCGCCGGGATGGAGGCCGTCAGCTTCACGGTGCGCACGGGCTCGGGAATCGACTCGGTGACGGTCAGGTCGGCAAGCCGCGCGCGGAAGGCCGCCAGATCGCGGTTGCCGAAGCGCCCGCTGCTGATCTGCCAGTCGAGCACGACGTACAGCCCATTGCGCACGGTCACATAGCGCAGGCCGCGGCCGACGATCTGATCCCCGCGCGTGACGGTGTAATGGATGTAGAGCCAGTAGACGCCGCCCTCGCGCTGCCACTCGACGTCCTGCGCGCGGCAGCCGGTCGTCTCAAAGAGGCGGTTGTTCTCCGCGCGGGTGCGCAGGGTCCTGCGCTGGGCGTCCGTGACCGCCTCGATGTCGTAGATCTCCGCGGAGAGGTCGTCGCTCATCCTGAGCACGCTGAGCCACTGGGTGAAATCCGCGTTGTAGGCGCGGCTTTCGATGCCCTGTGCGCGCATGTCATCGGCGAGGGCCTGCGCGTCGATGCCCGCATCGGCGAGCAGCTGCGCATAGGTCGTGCACAGCTGCGGGGAGACGACGAGCCAGGTGTCGGGGTAGTCGAAGGAGACATGGGCGTTGTCCATGTCGATGCGCTGGGCGAGGGCTGCTGACGCGAGGAGCAGCCATAGCGCCGCAGCGAGAAGAAGAATGCGTTTCATCGGTTTGCCTCCGGGAGGGGGAATAAAAACAAGGATTCTTAAAACAGCGCGAAGCGAGGAAGGGAGTCTGAGGGACAATGTCCCTCAGGCAGGGTTTTAGGGGCAAGGCCCCTAACGTCCCTATCGCGAAGCGATCAAAGAGAAAAAGCAGTCAGGGAGCGAAGCGTTACCTGACGGTCGGGGTTACAAAAGCTGACTTTGATGCGCGGAGCCAGCCTATACCGTTTTGCGCCTTAACACAATTCTGCAAAGCAAACCCGTCTCAATCGTAGACCGCTTCGCGGTCTGCTCTGAGACTGCGTTTTCCGGTAGTGGTTGGGGCTTTGCCCCAAACCCCACAAGGGGCGCCGCTCCTTGACCCTGCAAGGGGTATCACCCCTTGACCCTTCCTCGCTTCGCGCGCCCTGATGTAGCCTGGCGATCAAAGGATATGCACCAGCATATTGCCGCCCTCGTCGGTCTCCAGCGCCAGCAGGCGCTCGCGCTCCAGCGCGCGCAGCACGTCCGAGAAGCGGCGCAGCCCGACGGCGCGCTCGGTGAAGTCCGGGTATTCCGCCTGCACCGCCGACTTGAGGATCGACGGGTTCACGCGGTCAAAGCCGTCCTCCTTGTACTCCGCGAGGATGCGCGCGAAGATCTTGACGAAGTTGTCCCGGCCGATCTGCTCGCTCCGCTGCGCGTGCGTCGTGCTCAGCTGCACGATGAGGTTGTACTGCTCGGCGACGATCGTGAATGCGCCGAACTGCTGGGACAGCCGCGTGAGCAGCTTGCCGAACGTCGAAAAGCCGACGCTCTTCTCCGAGAAATTCGGCCGCAGGCGCAGCAGTACGCCCTTGACCTCGGAGGCGAGCATCTCGCCGCTGCCGTTGTCCTCCAGGATGGTGACGATGAGGTCGTTGACATCCTGGAGGGTAAGCGCCTCGCCGACGGCGGCCGCGGGGCGCTCCTTGCCGCTGGCGACGCTCTCCAGGAACTGGAACTCGCTGCAGGCGTTCATGAACACATTCGACGCGGCCTCGCTGCGGGAGATGCCCAGCACGAACTTGCCCATGCTCTTGAGCTTGCCCACCAGCGGCACATAGTCGCTGTCGCCGGAGACGATGCAGAAGCTGTCGATCAGCTCGTTGCGGAAGGCCACATCGAGCGCATCGATGACCAGCTGAATGTCGAGGCTGTTCTTCTGGTTGCGGCCGTAGCGCAGGCTGGGCACGACGGTGAACGTGTTCGAGAGCAGCGTCTCCTTGAGGTCGGAGTAGCTGTCCGTATAGCCGTAGACCTTGCCGATGAGGATGTCGCCGCGGATCTTGACGCGCTCGATCACGTCCATCAGCATGCTCTTCTTCCCGCCGCAGTTTTCAAGATCGACAAACAGTGCAAAATGAGCTGCCATTGCGTTTACCTCCACTCGCCGTTGACGAATTCCTTCATGTTGTAGGACAGCTTCAGGATCCTGTTGTAGATGCGCACCGCCTCGTCGTCCTGCGCGAGGATGGGTCGGTAATCGGTCGCGCCCTTGTCGTTCTGCGCGAGGCGCAGGGGGACGACGGTCAGCTCGGGCGGATCGCAGCGGTCCTCATAGACGGTGAACGTGAGCCGCGCGGCATAGGCGTCGCGGTCGCTGGGATCGACATTGCCGCCGAAGACGAGGTTGCCCAGCGAGTAGAGGATGTAGGTGTCGTCATACTGCTCGATGCCCTGCACGACGTGCGGGTGATGGCCCACGACGATGTCCGCGCCCGCCGTGATGGCTGCGCGGCCGATCAGGCGCTGCTCGCGGGTGAACTCGCTCTGATATTCGCTGCCCCAGTGGAACGTGGCGATGACGATCTGGCAGCCGGCCTCGCGCAGGGCGGCGACGTCCTTGCTGATGTCCTTCTTCTCGTTCTGGTAGGGGAAGCAGTAGCCGGTCATGCCGACCTTGACGCCGTTCTTTTCGAAGATGCCGAGCATGCCGCCGCCGGAGACGACCAGTCCCACCGCCTCGAGGTTGGCGATGGTGTCCTCCTTGCCCTGATCGCCGTAATCGACGATGTGGTTGTTGGCGATGTTGACCGCCTCCACGCTGCCGAGCGTCAGGATGTCGGTGTACTCCGCGGGGCCCTTGAAGTTATAGAGCTTTTCCTTCTTCTGGGTCGCCTCGGTGAGCGTGCCCTCGAAGTTGATGAGCGTCAGGTCGTCGCTGGCGAACAGCTCCGTGAGGCCGGAGAAGAACCAGCCCGCGCCCTGCGCCGCATAGACGGCCTCGAAGCAGTCGTCGCGCTTGCGCAGGTCGTCGGTGGAGCCGAGGGTGGTGTCTCCGGCGACGGTGACGGTGAACGTCTTGGGCCAGGTATCCGCCTGCGGCTCCTCTGCCTGCTGCACTGTTCCGTCGCCGAGCACGTCGATGAGCGCGGGCATGGCGCTCTCCCCGAGGTGGGTATAGGTGATGTGCGCAGAGGGCAGCTCGTAATTCATCTGCGCGGCGGCGGGAACCGCCAGCGCGGTCATCATCAGTATGAGAGAAATCAAACGCTTCATGGCAACCTCCGTGATGCTTGCATGCGGGCCGGAGCCCGCCTGACATGATGATACCACAAAAGAAAGGGTTGGGGCAAGTCTTGCGCGCGGGCGCGCGGCGTGCTATGCTGAGGACAGACAGGAAAGAGAGGCGATTTTTCTGGCATCGACGAGAACGCGCGCGCTGCTGCGGGCGATCCTGCGCCTGCTGATTGCGGAGCGGGAGGACGCGGCGCTGCTGTACATTCCGCACGGGGAGGCGGGCCAGCGGCGGATGATCGCCGCGCTGATGGCGCTGCGCCCGGCGGACGCGGAGAACCCGGAGCTGGACAGGCTGATGGCGGAGCTCAGTGGGATTGAAGACAAGCAACGGGGATAAGCGCGAAGCGAGGAAGGGGTCTGGTGACTGGTCCCCAGGCAGGGTTTTAGGGGCAAGGCCCCTAACGTTCCCCAATCGCGAAGCGATCAAAAAGAAAAGCAGTCAGGGAGCGAAGCGTGACCTGACGGCCGGCTGCCGCATAAGTCCGGTTGTATGCAGAGCGGCGCAGTCTTCCCCGTATTTGTGCAAAACCGCAATGGCGTATATCGTTGCTGTGTACACTTCAAGCCGCTTGGTCTACTCACGTTGCTTTAGCTGCATTGGCGCGGCCGTAATGGTCGCCTCCGGCTCCGCTCCGGCCTACGGGTTTTTTCGGAAATTCGTCAGGGCTGCCGCCCTGAAACCTGCTTGGGGCTTTACCCCAAACCCCACCAGGGACCCGTCTCTGGCCCCCTCTTCGCTTCGCGCGGTTTTAAGCTGCATTGGCGCGGCCGTAATGGTCGCCTCCGGCTCCGCTCCGGCCTATGGGTTTTTTCGGAAATTCGTCAGGGCTGCCGCCCTGAAACCTGCTTGGGGCTTTGCCCCAAACCCCACCAGGGACCAGTCCCTGGACCCTTCTTCGCTTCGCGCGGTTTCAAGCCGCTTTTCTTTTTTCCTTTTTATTCTATCCCCAGGGCGTCGCCGATGAGCGTGCCGCGCAAAAGGCCCCGGATCTTTGCCGACCGGAACCGCTGGTCGATCAACAGCAGCTCGCCCTCGTCCTCCGGCGTACGAATGAGCCGACCCGCCGCCTGAATTACCCGCACCATGCCCGGCAGCGTCATCACCATGTCAAACCCGTTCCCGCCCTGCGCGTCGTAATACGCCTGCATCGCACGCACCTGCGCGTCCGGCTGGGGCATGCCCGTCGAGACGACGACCACGTTTTGCAGCCGCCTGCCCGGCAGGTCGATGCCCTCCGAAAACGCGCCGCCGAGCACCGCAAACAGCGCGCAGCGCTCCCCGTCCTCGGAAAAGGCCTCGAGCATCGCGCGCTTTTCCTCCTCGCGCAGGCCGCGCTTCTCGCGGGCGAAGCGGATCTGCGTCAGCCCCTCCTCGCCGAGCACAAGCTCGCTAATCCGCTCCATGTACGCATAGGATGGGAAGAACACCAGCGCATTGCCCTCGCCGCCGCGCAGCAGCGAGGCGATCTCCCCGGCGACCTGCGCGGCAGTCGCCTCCCTGGCGGCGTAGCGGATGTCGATCGGCGCGATGCGCACATGCAGCCTGGCCGGGTCAAACGGCGAGGGCAGCAGGAGGCAAGCGTCGCCCTCCTCGCTGCCGAGGGTTCGCCGGGCGGCGTCAAACGGCGCCAGCGTCGCGGAGAAATAGACCGTGCCCCGCGCGCGTTTGGAGGCGGCGAGCACCTCCTGCGAGGCGTCGAGGCACTGCAGCAGCAGCGAGGCATGCTTTTTCCCGCCGCCGGTCAGCGCGGCATAGCGCGCATCGAAGCGCCCCGCGGCGAGCGAGAATGCCGCGGCCATGCGGAAGGCATCCGCCGCGCAGGCGCTGCCGCCCAGGGCGAGCTGCTCGCCCGCGCAGGAGAGCACCGCGTCCACGGCCTCGCAAAGCGCCTCCGGCGGCGCGTCAAGCCGTCCGGAATCGAACGTTTCCTCCTCACTCACGGCGGAAAGCGCGCGGATGGCCCGGGTCAGCGCGCGGTACAGCGCGGACTTTCGTCCATGCGCCTGTCCGGCCTCGCGCCGCAGCCTGCGCAGCTCGTCCGCGCTCACGCCGCCGGAATACGCGTCGCGCACGCGCCCGCCGAGCTGATGCGCCTCATCAACGAGCAGGCAGGCCCCGCCGGGCGCCTGCAGGAGCACGTTCAGCGCGACGAAGGGGTCGTAGACATAGTTGGTATCCCCGACGATCACGTCAGCCAGCTGCGACAGCTCCAGCGACAGCTCGAACGGGCACAGCGCATGCTTCCCCGCCAGCGCTTCAATGCGCGCGCGGTCGAACAGGCCGTCCTGCGCATGCAGCGCCTCGTCCAGCGCGGCGGGCAGCCGGTCATAGAAGCCGTCGGCGCAGGGGCAGACCTCCGGGCGGCAGTCGCGTGTCTCCTGCGGACAGACCTTGTCCTTCGCGGCGATCTCGACGGTCATCGTCCGCGCACCGGCCGCGCCGAGCGTGCGCATGGCGCTGATCGCCGCCTCCCGCCCGGTGACGCGCGCAGTCAGGAACACCGCCCGCGCGGCATAGCCCTGTCCGAGGGCGACCAGCGCGGGATAGAGCGCGGCTATCGTCTTGCCGATGCCCGTCGGGGCCTGCGCGAAGAGCCGCCTGCGCTCGCGGATGGCGACGAACACGTTCTGCGCGAAGCGGTGCTGCCCCGCGCGGTATGCCGGATACGGGAACGGCAGGCTGCCGAGCGAGGCGTCGCGCCGCTGCCTGCGCGCGAGCTTCTCCGCCTCCCAGGCACAGGCAGGCGCGCAGAGCGCGTCAAACGCCTCGCGAAGCGCCTGCGCGGACAGCTCCTCCTCGTAGGCGCGCAGCGGCGCTCCCTGCGCGTCCACATAGAGCACGCAAAGCGCGGCGCAGGCATATCCCTCCGCGCAGCAGAGCATGTGCCCGTACATGCGCGCCTGCGCCTGATGGGCGGGCACGAGCGGCGCATCCGGCGCGCCGAGCTTGATCTCCTCGATGACGGGCATGCCGTCCGTGCGCATGCTGATGCCGTCGGCGCGGCCGCTGACCCGCAGCGTCAGCCGCTCGCCCTCATAGACCGCGGCAAGCGCCACCTCCGCGCGGTACTGCGCGTCGCGCGTGCCCTCGCCGCTCTGCCGGGCCCGGTGCGCCAGCGCGCCCTCGCGCATGCGCCTTGCCGCGCCCGCCGCGGGCGACAGATCGCGCTCGTGCAGCGTCGTCTCCACAACAGCGCGCACGCTCAGGCGCACGCAGGGCTTCTGCCCGCTCATGCCGTCCGTCTCCGTGCCGACCGTCATATCCGATCCCCCCGCCGTCCACAGCCTATGCATCCGCATGATTTTTCATCATATCACAAAAGGCATCGCCTGTCCATCCCGCAGACATACAGAACGCCGCCCGCTTCCAGCGCAGGAAACGGGCGGCGCGTCTGTTCAGTTACGCGTTCGGGTCCACCGGCGGACGGCGGCGGCGGCGCGGCGCCTCAGATGCATCCGATGCCGTCGGGGCAACCGGAGCCGTCGGCGCGACCGGAGCCGTCGGCGCGACCGGGGCCGTCGGGGCGACCGGGGGCTTCATGCCCGTCGGGGCCGTCGGCGCGACCGGG
>CAMENN010000109.1 GCA_945928315.1 uncultured Clostridia bacterium | reverse complement strand
GTCGGGAACTGCAAGGAGCACCGCCTGCGGTGCGACTATGCAGGCTCCCCGGGTCGAAGAAGCGAGGCGGAGCGTCGGAAACGGAAAGGAGCGCTTGCGCGACGATTCTGTTTCCCGGACTGAAATCCCCCAACGTTCCCATATCGCGAAGCGATTAAGGGAAAAAGCAGTCAGTGAGCGAAGCGTTACCTGACGGTCGGTTATCGAACAGTTTGGTTCTATCTGAGAGTAGCCTGACAGAGCTTTCTCATGACAGAGGGCCGGGAAACGATGGTTTCCCGGCCCTTTTTCCGATTTTCAGCGTCGGCTGCGCATCGCGTCAGGCCTTTCTGACCGGCAGGCAGACCTCGGTGATGTATTCGTCGGGGTTGTCCGTCTCGTGCGGGCTGACGTGGTAGATGAAGAACATCGGCCCGTCGAGGGCAAAGCCGTTGTCCGCGGCCCAGGCGGCGACGGCCTGCGTCACGCCGTCCATCTGCACATAGCTGCCGCGGCAGAGCGCGCAGGCGGCGGTGACCTCCGGCAGCGTCCGGAAGGCGACGTGCGCCGTGTCGGCGTAGGTGCCGCGGACGGTCTTTTGCACCTCCACGTCCACGTCGTGCTCGCGGAACTCCGTGTCGTGGAAGACGGCGCAGCAGTAGCAGGGGTTGTCCGGAACGAGGGGCAGGGCGTCCGTTTCCTCCATCAGCAGGGACCACAGCTGCCCCTCCTGATCATAGGTGGGGATGCGCCTGCGCACCGTTGCGGCGCAGCGCGGGGGAAAGGTCTTGAGGGTAACGTCATACGTCATGGAAGGATCATCCTTTCTGAGTCGGGCCATCGCACAATCCAGCAGGCGCAGGCGGGCCTCGGTCTGGCGCATGAGCGCGCGCAGCGCCTCCTGCTTGTCGTGCAGGCAGCGCAGGATCGTGCTCCGGTCCCCGTATCCGGGCAGCAGCTCGCCGATCTCGGACAGGCTGAAGCCCATGTCCCGCAGCGCGGCGATGCGCGCGGCGGTGATCAGCTGGCGCTCGTCGTAATAGCGGTAGAGCGTGTCGGGGTCGATGTGCACGGGCGGGAGCAGACCGATTTCGTCATAGTGGCGCAGCATGCGGACGCTGATGCGCGACAGCCTGGAAAAATCGCCGATTTTCAGCATGGGACACCTCCGGCCGAGGGAATTTCTGAGCTCGGTTCGAGGATACACCCTGACACAGTGGGAGAGTCAACCCCTTTTTGGGGAAAAGAAAAAGCCCGGCGCAGGTCAGTGCCTGAGCTGGGCCTTGATGGCTTCGAACGTCGCGGGGGAGATGTCGTGCTCGATGCGGCAGGCGTCCTGGCGGGCGGTCTCCTCGTCCACGCCGAGCTCCAGAAGGTACTGCGTGAGCACCTTGTGCCGGGTGTAGATGCGCTGGGCGATCTCCATGCCCGCGTCCGTCAGCGTGATGAGGCTGTCCTTGTCCATGAGGATGTAGCCGTTTTCCCGCAGCTGCTTCATCGCGAAGCTCACGGACGGCTTGGTGACGCCCAGCCCCGCGGCGATGTCCACGGAGCGCACCTCCCCCTTGCTTTCGGAGAGCATCAGGATCATCTCCAGGTAGTCCTCGGCGGATTCGTGAATCTTCATAGATGGCGTCCTTTCCCGATTTCTTCTCTCTATCCTAGCATGATCTCACCGGTTTTTCAAGTTTTTTCGGAATGCACCGATTTTCCTGTTGACAAGACCGGTTAGACATGCTAAACTGTCACCCGGTCGAAGCGTTAGACGATTCTAACACCATGTCTGTTAAAAAGGTTGAGTTGAACGGATACAAGGAGGCGTGCGAATGATGCCATTGGGGATGGCGGGCGTCGGCGACGTGAATGTCATCGCGAAGATCACCGGCCGGGACGAGGTGCGTCAGCACCTGGCAGAGCTGGGCTTCGTCGTCGGCGCACAGGTCAAGGTCGTCAGTGAGATGGGCGGCAATCTGATTCTCTCCGTCAAGGACAGCCGGATTGCGCTGGACAAAGCCATGGCCATGCGGATCATGGTGTGAAGAAAGGAAGGAACCTATGAAGACACTGCGGAATGTGAAGGTCGGCGAAACTGCGACCATCGTCAGGCTGCACGGCGAGGGCGCGCTCAAGCGCCGCATCATGGACATGGGGCTGACGCGCGGCACGGAGGTTTTTGTCCGCAAGGTGGCGCCGCTGGGCGACCCGATGGAGCTGACCGTGCGCGGCTATGAGCTGTCCGTGCGCAAGGGCGACGCGGAGCTGATTGAGGTGGAGTGATTCACCAGGTTTTTTTGACCCGATGTTAGCATTTTCTAACAAATGAAGGAGGCAAAGCGATGGCGATCAAGATTGCCCTGGCGGGCAACCCGAATTGCGGAAAGACCACCATGTTCAACGACCTCACCGGCAGCAACCAGTATGTGGGCAACTGGCCGGGCGTGACGGTCGAAAAGAAGGAGGGCAGGCTGCGCGGCGCGCAGGACGTCATCATTCAGGACCTGCCGGGCATCTACTCCCTCTCCCCCTACACGCTGGAGGAGGTCGTCGCCCGCGGCTATCTGGTGAATGAAAAGCCGGACGCGATCCTCAACATCGTGGACGCCACGAATATCGAGCGCAACCTCTACCTGACCACGCAGCTCTCCGAATTGGGCATTCCGATGGTCGTCGCGCTCAACATGATCGACGTCACCCGCAAGAACGGCGACAAGATCGACATGCAGAAGCTGGGCGCGGCGCTGGGCTGCCAGGTGGTGGAGACGGCGGCGCTCAAGGGCGAGGGCAGCGTGGAGGCCGCGAAGAAGGCCGCCGAGCTGGCGAAAAAGGGCGGACACCGCGAGCCGCTGCACGTCTTTAACGGCAGCGTCGAGCACGCGCTGGCGCACATCGAGGACCTGATCACCCACCGCGACGGCCAGGAGCCGGAGCATCACCATAACGCGGACGGCTCGAAGCATGCGGGCAGCATCGTGGCGCCGCATCTGACCCGCTGGACCGCGATCAAGCTCTTCGAGCGCGACGAGAAGGTTCTCGCCGAGCTGTCCCTCCCGCAGGGCATCCGGGACGCCATCGAGGAAACGATCAAGTCCTGCGAGGCCGAGATGGACGACGACGCGGAGTCCATCATCACCAACCAGCGCTATGCGTACATCAACAAGCTCGTCTCCACCTGCGTGAAGAAGGGCCGCCCGCACGGCAGCCTGACCACCTCCGACAGGATCGACCGCGTGGTCACCAACCGCTTTTTCGCCCTGCCGATCTTTGCGGTGGTCATGTTCCTTGTTTACTACATCTCCGTGACGACCATCGGTACCATCGTCACCGACTTCACCAACGACGTGTTCGTCGGAGAGTGGATTCAGGAGCCGGTGCGCGGTCTGCTCGAGGGCGTCGGCACGGCGGACTGGCTCACCGGCCTCATCTGCGACGGCATCATCGCGGGCGTCGGCGCGGTCATCGGCTTCGTGCCGCAGATGCTCGTGCTCTTCTTCCTGCTGGCGATTCTGGAGGACGTGGGCTACATGGCGCGCATCGCGTTCATCATGGACCGCATCTTCCGCAAGTTCGGTCTCTCGGGCAAAAGCTTCATCCCGATGCTCATCGGCACGGGCTGCGGCGTGCCGGGCGTGATGGCGTCCCGCACGATCGAGAACGACCGCGACCGCAAGATGACCATCATCACCACGACGTTTATGCCCTGCGGCGCGAAGATGCCCATCATTGCGCTGATCGCGGGCGCGCTGTTCCACAACGCGGGCTGGGTCGCCGTATCGGCGTACTTCATCGGCATGGCGGCGATCATTGTGAGCGGCATCATGCTCAAGAAGACGAGGATGTTCGCGGGCGATCCCGCGCCGTTCGTCATGGAGCTGCCTGCGTACCACTTCCCCAGCGCCAAAAACGTGCTGCACAGCATGGGAGAGCGCGGCCTCAGCTTCATCAAGCGCGCGGGCACGGTCATCCTCGTGTCCTCGATCATCATCTGGTTTGCCCAGTCCTACGGCTGGGAGGCGCGCGTGCCGGAGGCTGAGCTGACGGCAGAAAACGCCGGGGCTGTCGAGATCGCCGAGGATGCGCCCGTGACCTTCGGCGCCGTCGAGGACGCGGACAACAGCATTCTGGGCCGCGTGGGCGGCGCGATTGCGCCGGTCTTCCATCCGCTGGGCTTCGCAGACTGGCGTCCGACCGTGGCGACGATCACCGGCCTGGTGGCCAAGGAGGAGGTCGTCAACGTGTTCGGCATCGTCTACGGCACCGACACGGATGACGAAGCGACGGCGGACATCGTCGACGAGGGCGACGCGGAGCGCATGGAAGAAACGCTCTCCCCAATTGCTGCGGCGTTTGACGAGACGAGCGGCGGGTACGGCCAGTTGGCGGCCTTCGCCTTCATGATCTTCAATCTGCTCTGCGCGCCGTGCTTCGCGGCCATTGGCGCGATCCGGCGCGAGATGAACAGCGCCAGGTGGACGTGGTTCGCCATCGGCTACCAGTGCGTCTTCGCCTATGTCATCGCCCTGATCGTCTACCAGATCGGCCGGGTCGTTGCGGGCGCGGGCGTGACCGTCTGGTCGTTCGTGGCGCTGGCGCTGCTGGCGGGCCTTGCCTACATGCTGCTGCGCAGAAACAGATACGACGACAGCCACCTGCGGGCTTGATTCGCGGGCTGAGGAAAGGACGGGATGCGTATGGCGACATGGATCATCGGCGGCATTCTGGCCGTGATTGTCGCGGCTATCATCGTCAAGATGGTGAAGGACAGGCGCAGCGGCAAGGGCGGCTGCAGCGGCGACTGCGGCAAGTGCCACGGGTGTCACTGAACAAATGCAAAAGCGAGGCCGGAACGGGAAACCGTTCCGGCCTCTGATGATTGGCAAAGTCCGTCATGCACCCGGGGGATGTATGAAGGGGCCGCAGCCCCTTCATATGCAATCCGCAGCGGCGGCGTGTACGGCGCGAGGAGCGGAGGAACTCCGCTTCCTTTATCATTTGGAGTGTGCCCGAAGGGCGCGCGAGAAATGATGTTTCCCGTCCCTCTCCCGCTGCAAGGACGCGAAGCGGACTTGCAGCGACAGCTTGCGCTTATTTCGCCGTATTCGCTGCGGCGGCCTTGCCCGCCTTGCGGCCCCAGTGCACGGTGCCGACAACCGCGGTGCCGCTGCCCGGATAGTACGGTCCAATCCAGCCGCCCGCATTCAAGCCCGCCGCGTACAGGTGCGGGATGACCTCGCCGTTCACGTTCAGGACCTCGGTGTTCGTGTTGATCTTGAGGCCGCCGAGCGCGCCCAGGTTGTAGGCGACGTTCCTGTAGGCGTAGAACGGGCCGGTGATCTCCATTACGCCGGTCCTGCGGCCGAACTGCTCGTCCTTGCCCGCAGCCGCGTAGCCATTCCACAGCTCAAGCTGCGCTTTGAGGTTCGCGGCGGGCACGCCGATGGCCTCCGCCAGCGCCTCGATGGTCTCGCCGTAGTACAGCGCGCCGCTCTCCACGTCCTTCTTCGCGCTCTCCTCGGACCAGGCGGGATAGTAGCCCATGTCCGCAAAATCCGGGTTGTTGATGCTGCTCGAGCCGAAGACCATGTAGGTTGCGCCGTCCAGCTGCACGCTCTGCTGATAGATCGCGCGGTAGTGGTAGGCGTAGGTCGCGTCCTCGCAGACGAAGCGGAAGCCGTTCTGGTTGACGATGAAGCTCGGGAAGGTCGGCACGCGGTTGTCCGTGGCAGAGCCGGTGCGGCCGCAGAAGTCGATGCAGCCGCCGAAGCCCTCGACCGCCGCGCCGATCTCCATACCCATGCGGATGCCGTCGCCGGTATCCGTCTTGACGGACATGCAGATGCCGTTGTTCAGGTCGTAATACTGCTGCGGGCTGAGCGCCTTGGCCATCTCAACGTTCTGGTCGATGCTGGCCGTGCAGAGGATGACGCCCTTGGCGGCTCTGACGCGCAGCGCCTTGCCCTCGCAGGTGGCCTCCGCGCCGATGACGACGCCCTCGCCGTCCACGATCAGGCGGGTGACCTCGGTGTTGAACTGGATCTGTGCGCCGTTCTGCTTAGCGTAGTCGAGCACGGCCTGCACGAAGATGCCGCCGCTGCCTGCCGCGCCGCCGCCCTCGTAGACGTGGATGCGGTCGGCCATCAGCTCATCCTCGACGTAGGGGATGTGGCAGTGGCCGTACAGGCTCGTCCACTTGATGCCGCAGGTATCGGCCAGCCACTCGATGCAGTCCGGCGCGCCGTTGGCCAGATCGGTCACCAGCGCCTCGTCCACCATGCCCTCGCCGGCCTTGATCCAGAGCTTCGCATGCTTTTCGGGCGTGTCGTCCTGATAGGCGGTCATTTCCTTCTGGAAGCGGGTGCCCGCGGCCTGCATAACGCCGCCGGAGAGGTTCGTGGTGCCGCCGGCGATCCCGGCCTTCTCCAGAATGAGCACCTTCGCGCCCGCAGCGGCGGCCTCGGCAGCGGCGCTCACGCCGGCTCCGCCCGCGCCGACGACCAGCACGTCGGTCTCCACGTCCCAGGCTTCCTCAGCGGCAGCCGTCTGCGGCAGGCCGAACACGCCCGCGGCGCAAACGCCCAGCGCGCCTGCGGCGGCGCCCTTCAAAAAGTCTCTGCGGCTGACATCCTTCATGTTGAGATTCTCCTTTCCAAGATCCGTTGTGTTCGCCCGGCGCGCGCTTGCGCGGGCTTCTGAATCCATGATAAAAGAATCACAACCGTCGGTCAAGAAACAGATCGTCAGTTTTGTCTCAATCTTTCCGGCTATTCCTGAAGCGCCTGTCTGAGGAAGTCGGGCAGCGTGGCGTACAGCAGGTCGGTCAGCTCATCGACGGTGCAGGGCATGCCGCTTTGCAGCCACTGGCAGGTGACCTCGAAGCCGCCGAAGATCTGGCACTGAACCGCCGCCATCAGCCGCCAGTCCGCGTGCAGATCGACGCCGTGCCGGTTCAGGATCTCCTCATAGCTCTTCATGCAGATGTCGCAGATATACTGCCGCAGGCTGTTGGGGCCGGATGCGGGCAGGGCGTTGCAGAAGAAGCGCGGGTGCTCCGCCAGCACGCGGTAGAGCGCGGCGGTGGATTCCTTCCATGATGCGCCGGACACGCAGCGCAGGTAGGTGCTCTGCAGGATGTGCTCGTAGCTTTGGGTCAGCAGATCGTATTTGTCCCGGTAATGCCGGTAGAAGCTGGAGCGCGAGACGTGCGCGCGGGAGAGAATCTCCCCGACGGTCAGGTCCTCAATGGAGCGGGTCTGCATCAGGGCATACAGCGCGTCGAACAGGCACTGATCCAGCTGCTCCTCGTTCACGTTGATCGGCATGGCGGTATTCCTCGGCCCATGGGCGGTTGATGGAAAAAGGGCCGTGAAGCCGATGCTCCACAGCCCTTCATGGCAGGATTACTTCTGCACCAGGTGAATCGCGAAGCCCGCGATTTCATCCTTGAGGTAGATGGCCTTGAGCTGGCCGTCCTTGACATTGGCGCTCTCCTCGTCGAAGGCGAAGCCCTGGCGCTCCAGATACGCCTTGGCGCGCTCGATGAAGTTGGTCCTGATGCCGATGTGGCCCTTCGCGCCGCGGAACGGCATCTTCATGACCTCGATGCCCGTGCCCGCGAAGATGGACTTGTTGCCGACCTTCATGGTCCAGCCCAGCAGCTTGCACAGCTTCGTGGCGGTATCCATGGCCTCGGCCTCGTCTGCGCTGTTGATGCCGACGTGAGCGATCTCCAGGCCCAGCATCAGCTGCACGGCGGAGGCGGTCAGCTCGCGGATGCGGTCCCAGTCCTTGGCCTTCACGGCGTCGCCCGGCACCATCCAGCTGCCGCCGCAGCAGATGATCTTGTTAAAGGAGAGGTAATCGAGCAGGTTCTTCTCGTTGACGCCGCCGGTGGGCATGAACTTCATGTCGACGTACGGCGCGGCGATGGACTTGATGTACTTGAGGCCGCCGGCCGCCTCGGCCGGGAAGAACTTGACGGTCTTGAGGCCCAGGGAGAGCGCGACCTCGATGTCGCTGGGGTTCGCGGTGCCCGGGCAGACCGGCACGCCGATCTCCTGGCAGTGCTTGACGGTGGTGGGGTTGAGGCCCGGGGAGACGATGAACTTCGCGCCCGCGGCCACAGCGCGGTCCACCTGCTCGCAGGTGAGCACGGTGCCGGCGCCGACGACCATCTCCGGGAACGCATCGACCATGTTCTTGATGGCGTCTGCGGCAGCGGCGGTGCGGAAGGTGACCTCAGCGCAGGGCAGGCCGCCGTCGATGAGGGCCTGAGCCAGCGGCACGGCGTCCGCGGCGTCGTTGATGGCGATGACCGGCACGATGCCGATCAGGGAAAGCTGCTTCATAACGTCCATGGGAATAACCTCCTTGATGTTGTTGGCATATGGGTCTGGTAAAGACTCGTGCTTTGGCGGTTTTCACCCGTCTCAATCGTAGACTGCTTCGCAGTCTGCTCTGAGACTACGTTTTTATGAGGATTTTGGGCTGCCGCCCAAACCCGCTCAGGGGCGCCGCCCCTGAACCCCGCAAGGGATTTCATCCCTTGACCCTTCTTCGCTTCGCGCGGTTTGAAGAATTATTTCAGGAAATCCTCCCGCATCGGCGCGAACACATCCAGCAGGGTGCCCGCCGTGACGCAGGCGCAGCCGTGGATGCTCCCGCCCGGCACGATGATGGAGTCGCCCTTCTTCATCGTGTGGGCCTCGCTCCCGATGTGGTAGGTGAACTCGCCGGAAAGCACATAGGAAATCTGCGTGTGCGGATGGCTGTGATCGCTGCCGACGGCGCCGGCGTCAAAGCTGACCTCGACGGCCATCATCTCGCCGTTGTGGGCGAGAACCCGCCGCCGTGTGCCGCCGCCCAGCTCCGTGAAGGCTGCGTCGCTGCTGCTGACAAACGTCTGCATCGCGCGCCTCACTTACACGTCCATGCCGAAGTACTTGACCGCGTTGTTGTAGCAGATGCCCTCGACGAGCTCGCCCAGCACCTCGTAGTCCTCCGGATACTCGCCGTTCTCGACCCACTTGCCGATCAGGTTGCACAGGA
>CAMENN010000108.1 GCA_945928315.1 uncultured Clostridia bacterium | reverse complement strand
GATATTCTGATGTATACCGATGGCGCCTGCTCCGGCAATCCCGGCCCGGGCGGCTGGGGCACCGTGCTGATGTTCGGCGAGCACGTCAAGGAGATTTCCGGCTTCATGCCGGAGACCACGAACAACCGCATGGAGCTGTTTGCCGCCGTTCAGGGCTTCACGGCGCTACGCCAGCCCTGCAATGTGACGCTGTATTCGGACTCCGCGTACCTGGTCAATGCGTTCAGGCAGAACTGGATCGACACTTGGCAGCGCAACGGCTGGAAGACCTCGGCGAAAAAGCCGGTTGAGAACCAGGATCTGTGGAAATGGCTGCTGACCGTGATGAAGCCGCATCAGGTGACCATCGTCAAGGTGAAGGGCCATGCGGACAATCCCTGGAACAACCGCTGCGATGCGCTGGCCACAGGCCAGATCAGGGAGCATCAAAATGCGGTGGGGAAGCCTCTTTAAGACTTCGCAAAACTCAGGTTTTACGAAGTCTTATGGCCTTCAGGAGGGTTTCATGCCGAACGAGTACCACATTGCCGCGCAGAACGCCCGCACGCGCCGTCTGCGTGAGCTGCTGCGTGGGCTTCCGGACGTCTGCAGCGATTACTTCATCGCCATCGAGCAGCAGACCAGCGCACTCACGCGGCTGAGCTATGCCTACGATCTCAAGCTGTTCTTCCAGTATCTCTCCGAGGAGCTGCCGAGGTTCGGCGGCAAACCCATCGCTGAATTCACCATTGAGGACATCCGCAGCGTGACCAAGCGCGATCTTGAGCGCTATGCCCAGTATCTGACGCTCTACGTCAAGAACGAAACGGAGCCGGACGGCGAGGTCGCATCCCGTGAAATCACCAACCACGAGTACGGCATCAAGCGCAAATACGCCTCCCTGCGCGCGTTTTACAAGTACCTGTTTGCCGATGGTCTGATCGACAGCAACGTCGCGGCGCTGGTGCCGCTGCCCAAGATGCATGAGCACGCGATCATCCGGCTGGATGTCGACGAGGTCGCGCGCATTCTCGACGTTGCCGAAAGCGGCGATGCGCTGCCCAGAAGCTATCAGAAATACCACAATATCACGAAAAAACGCGATCTGGCGATGCTCTCGCTGTTTCTGGGAACGGGCATCCGCATCAGCGAATGCGTAGGCCTGAACATCGACGATTTTGACTTTGAGCAGAACGCGTTCGTCATCACGCGCAAGGGTGGCAAGGAGGTCATCCTGTACCTGTCCGACGAGGTCGCCGGCACGCTCAAGGATTACCTCGAGGAGCGCAAAAAGATCGAAGCGCTGCCCGGCCATGAAAACGCTTTCTTTCTCTCGATCCAGCGGCGGCGCATCACCCAGCGGGCCGTGGAAAACATGGTCAAGAAGTACGCCTCCGTCGCCGCGCCGCTCAAAAAAAAGATCAGCCCGCACAAGCTGCGCAGCACCTTCGGCACCAATCTCTACCGGGAAACCGGCGACATCTACCTGGTGGCCGACGTGCTCGGGCACTCGGACGTCAACACCACGCGCAAGCACTACGCCGCCATGGCCGAGGATCGCCGCCGCATCGCCGCGCAGAAGACCGTTCTTCGGGACGATCACCACGGCGATGCACCGGACGGGGACGCTTAATGCCTCGTTTTTATAACAAAAAGCAGACTGTGCCCGCTCCTGCATCCGAACAGCTTTCCAAAGCCGGAGCTTCCCGGTGTTCGCAGTACGATGCTTGATTCAATTCCCTATTCAGAAAAAAGCGCCGCATGCGCTTGCTGCTGCGGTGCTTTTTTGCGTTATGGCCAGATGAGATCGTCCCCGTCATCGGGCTCATCCTGAAGGATCGGCCCGATGGGATCGTCGTAGAGGTAATCATCCGGGTTCATGTCCTCCGTGATGATGCCGTCCACCTTGAGCGCGCGGTATTCCGGCGCGTCGTCTCCGCCGCCCAGACCGATGCACTTGCCGCAGTTATCACAGATTTTTGTGGGATCGAGGTCGCAAAGGTTGCATTCGCCGCACTCGATGCATTCCCGGTCGTACAGCACACAGCGTTTTCTTTCCATGGTCATTTCCCCCATTCATGTTCTTCATTATATCACGCACCGTGTCCCGGTTCAAGTCCCATAAACGGGAACATATGTTTGATTTTTCTTGCCTTTTGCGCAGGAAATATGCTATAATGAAAACAGCAAATCCGCACATTTCGCTCTGCAAAGGAATGGGTGATCACGTCATGGCCAATAAAAAACCCCGCGGTGACACGCAGGAAAGGATTCTCGCCTACATCGAATCCGTCATCAGAACGCGCGGCTACGCGCCCTCCGTCCGCGAAATCGGTGAGGCCGTGGGCCTTCGCTCCACGTCCACCGTGCACGGGCACCTAACCCGTCTGGAAAAGAAGGGGCTGCTGCGCCGCGATGCCATGAAGCCCCGCGCGATGGGCCTGGCTGGCGAGGCTGCGGAGACGGAGAGCGCGCTCGCGGACGTGCGCTGCGTGCCGGTCGTCGGCCGGGTCGCAGCAGGATCGCCCATTCTGGCCGAGGAGAATGCGGAGACTGTCCTTCCCCTGCCCTCCGAGCTGGTCGGCGAGGGGGAACACTTCGTCCTGCGCGTGCGCGGAGAGAGCATGATCAACGCCGGAATCCTGAACGATGACTACATCGTCGTGCGCAGGCAGCCGGACGCGCGCAACGGCGACATCGTCGTCGCGCTGGTGGACGACGATGCGACGGTCAAGCGCTTTTATAAGGAAAACGGTCATTTCCGGCTTCAGCCGGAGAACGATGCCATGGAGCCGATCATCGTGCCCGAAGTGACGATTCTCGGCCGGGTCGTCAGCCTGATGCGCAGGCTATGACGCACGCTCTTTGTGATAAAAACAGCCCTTCCGCTTCAAACGGAAGGGCTGTTTCGATCGAAATTACTCCTCGAAGTCGAACTCGTCGCCGGCCTGCTCCTTGAACAGATCAAAGACCGCCTGCAGCACGTTCTCGTCATCGACGCCGACGTAGGTCACCTCATCGTCATCCTGAGCGTCCTCGGCTTCCATGACCTGAAGGATCACGACCTCGCCATCGTCATCCTCGGTCGGCAGGAGCACGACGTACTCATTGCCCTCATACTCCACAGAGGCGCAAAACTCGAACTCGACGTCCACACCGTCCTCATCGGTCAGAACGATGATGTTGTCGTTTTCCATCATTTCCATATCATCCATGGCTAAAACCCTCGCTTTCGTCATACGATACAAATGCGGCTTTGTATCTGTCAATAGCATATCACAAAAAATAGCGGTGTGCAATCCTTTTTCGCGCGAAAATCCGGTTTTTGAAGGAGGAAAATCCTCATGGTCAGCAGCAGACAGCTCACGCTATACGGTGCTCCCGCCTCCATCGAGCGGGCGCAGGCGCTCCTTGAGAACCTGCCGCAGGTCCGGCGCATCGACGCCGGAGCGGGCACGGGCACTGTCCGTCTGCTGCTCAGCGGCCCGCTGTCCGAGGCCGATCTCATCGAGCTGCTCGCGCAGAGCGGCCTGAGCGGGTTCCGGATTCACATCTGATCCAGGAAAGGACGGCCGTCCTCCTTGTAGCACAGCGTGCCGAATTCGTCGAAGACGAGCGTGACCGGCGTCGTTCGGATGTACTTGAGGATCTCATCCATGCGGATGCTGTCCCGGAAGCTGACGAACGAGAAGCTCACGCCCGCGCGCTTGGCGCGGCCCGTGCGGCCGATGCGATGCACATAGAACTCCTGCTTGTCCGGCAGATCGTAGTTGAAGACGGCCTCCACGTCGTCCACGTCGATGCCGCGCGCTGCGACGTCCGTCGCCACAAGGATCTCGAACTTACCCTTGCGGAAGCCGGCCATCACCTTGTCGCGCTGGGACTGGCGCACGTCGCCATGCAGGCACTCTGCGCTGTAGCCGGCCTTCTGCAGCCGCTCACACAGGCGCGCCGTCATGCCCTTCGTGTTGCAGAAGATCATCACGCGCTTGTACTGATCCGAGTCAAGCAGATAGAGCAGGTGGTCATACTTCTGCTTCTGGTCCGATTCGATGATGTACTGCGTGATGTTCGGCTTATCCTCCGCCTCCGCCTGCACGACGATCTCGATCGGGTCATGCTGGTACTTCCAGGAGACCGTCATGACGTCCTGATTGGTCGTCGCGCTGAACATGACGAGCTGGCGGTTCGGGTCCGCGCTCTCGATGATCTTCTCCACATCCTGGATGAAGCCCATCTTGAGCATCTCATCGGCCTCGTCGAGCACCATCGTGTGCACGGCGCCCAGGCGGATGTTGCCGCGCTCCATGTGATCGAGCAGGCGGCCCGGTGTCGCCACGAGCACCTGCGGCTTCTTTGCCAGCGCGTTCATCTGCTTGCCAAAGGGCTGGCCGCCGTAGATGACCGCAATCTTGAGGCCCTTGATGAAGTGCGCCAGGCTCGTCAGCTCGTCGGCGATCTGCTGCGCCAGCTCGCGCGTGGGTGCCAGCACGATCTCCTGCACGCTCGGGTCGTCGAGGTTGACGTATTCGAGCATCGGGATGCCGAAGCCCAGCGTCTTGCCGGTGCCCGTCGGCGCGATGGCGATGATGTCGTGGCCCTCCATCATCAGCGGAATGCACTTTTGCTGTATCGACGTCAGCGTCTTGAACTGCATCCAGTCAAATGCGCGGACCACCTCGTCGCTGATGCCCATGGCGACGAGCGGATTTTGTGGGTTGGTCTGTGTATCGCTCAAGGTTGTGCCCTCTCTTTTCCTGTCAAATCATGGCTGGCGGCACCGTGCGTGCGGCCGAAATTCTCCAATATCTATTCTACCCCACATGCCGGACAGATGCAAGGCATAAACTCATTTTTCGGCGTTTTCCCTGAAAACTTGCGCCGCTTCCTCCGCGGACATCTGCGGATTGCTGAGCATGGCCCGGCAGGCTGCGCGCTCATCCAGCAGGACCGGCGTTTCCTCGCCGCGCTCTACCCAAAAACTTGCGCTCTGCGTGCGCGTCATCAGGGGCAGCAGGCGGATAACGGGCATCTCCCCCGGGACCCGGAAGGTCGTCACCCGCCGGCATGCGGAGGGATGCCCGCGCAGGCGCTCCTCCACCACCGCAAAGAGGTTCTCCATCAGCAGCGCAGCCCGGCTTCGGACAGCGCAGACGATCAGATAACCGCCAACGACGAGCAGGGAAAGGTTCATCTGTCCCGCGCGCAGCGTCCCGCAGACCGCCAGCGCCAGAAGTCCCGCGCCGAGCATCACGCCCATAGCACACAGCAACGCGGTCAGCCGGGCAATTCCGAACAGATAATAGCCCACCGAAAAGACGATGCTTCCCCCGTCCAGCGGCAGCGCAGGCATGAGGTTCAGCACCAGCATGGCTCCGCTCGACAGAACGATCTGCCGGGTCAACTCCTCCGGCAGCGCGCTGCGCAGCAGTCCGCCGGTCACCATCGCGATGAGCGCATAGCTTGCGAGCGGTCCCGCCGCCGCAAGCACGACGCCGCGCAGCCCCTTGCTCATGCTTCGCCCGGGTGCGCAGGTCATCACACCGCCGAACGGCGCCAGCTCCACGCGCGAGATGGGTTCATAAAGCATAAAAGCCGCCGCCCAATGCCCCAGCTCATGCACAGTCAGCGAGATCACCAGCCCGGCACAGGCCCACGGCGAGGTCAGCACCAGAACGCAGAGCAGATACGCCGCGAATGCCGGATGAACCCTGATGCGCACGGCTACCTGCCGTCCGAGAAGACGGGCTGCACGGACAAGCCGTCCTGCCGCAGCTCAAACGCGGAGAAGCCGTCCGTCCACCCGACCTGATCGCTGCAGAGCACGTGGTCGCCCTCGCGCAGGTTCACCTCGCTCATGCCGCTGTAGATCGATTCAAAGCCGTTTTCATGGCGCAGGCGAACCGTGTATTCCCCTTCCCGGTTTTCCACGATGGTCATCACATCACCGTCATCGCACGCGGTGACCACGCCGGTACAGACGTACTCGATCCACGGCTCCTCCTGCGACCACGCATGCGACTCCTGCGCGCGCACAGGCGCAGACACCTCGACGTCGGCATCCGTCCCCTGCAGGAAGACCATCGCGCTCTCCGGCAGGATGTTGCTGACAAATTGCAGCCGACCAAGCGAATCGTCCACCTCAAAGTCCGTCGTCACATGGCTCATGACCGCCTGGGAGATCCGGTTGTTCCCGGCGAGCGTTCCGCCCACAGCGAACAGGCATAAGAGAACGGCTGCGGAAATCGAAGCGTTTCTCATCAGCCGTCCTGTATCGGTTTTTTTGTGTCGTTTGGCCGTCGGGCCCTTCCATTCTCCCCGCTGGCGCGGGCTCATTTTTCCCAGCACGACGCGATGCTCCTCGCCCATCTGACCGCCCCTTCCCTTGATTCTGGCCCATTCTATGCCAGAACGGGGAAATCCATCACTCGGGGGCCTGCAGATCGACGGAGCTCTTGTACTTGGTGACGTTGAGCACCAGACCGATGCCGGCCATGTTCGTCACCAGGTTCGTGCCGCCGTAGCTGATGAACGGCAGCGGAATGCCCGTGATGGGCATGACGCCGATGCACATGCCGATGTTCTCATACACGTGGAAGACGAGCATCGCCATCACGCCGATGATGATCAGCCGGCCGAAGCGGTCGCTCGTGTGATAGGACAGCAGCAGCATGCGGTAGATAACAAACGCATAGAGCGCCAGCAGCACCATCGCGCCGGCAAAGCCCAGCGTCTCGCCTACGACGGAGAAGATGAAGTCCGTGTGGTTTTCCGGCACGTAGTTGAGGTGCGTCAGCGTGCCCTCGGCCAGCGCGCCCTTGCCCGTCAGTCCGCCGGAGCCGATGGTCACCTTGGAGTTGATGATCTGATAGCTGCTGCCCGTCGGGTCGGACTCCGGGTTCATGAACGCGACCAGGCGCAGCCAGCGGAAGTTGTTGGTCGATGCGAGGTAGAAGACGACCGGCGTGAGCGCGGCCACCGCCAGTCCGCCCAGCAGGAAGAGCCACTTGATCTCAAAGCCGGAGATGAACAGCAGCGCCACGAAAATGACACAGAAGACCATCAGCGTGCCGATGTCCGGCTGGGCGAGAATCAGCACCGCAGGGATGCCGAAGTGCATACAGATGTAGACAAAATACCGGAAATTCGGAATCGGCCTGTCCTTGTAGCGCGTCAGCGCCTTCGAAAGCGTGATGATCAGCGCCAGCTTGGCCAGCTCCGAGGGCTGGAACGTGCGGTCGAGCAGCTGGAACCAGCCCGCCATGCCGTTGATCTTGGAGGTCGTCAGCACGACGCCCAGCAGCAGAATGTCGACCGCGTAGATGACCGGCCAGAGCCGGCCGATGATGTCGTATTTGACCGTCATGATGATGGCGATGACGACCATGCTCACCACGACCCAGATCAGCTGAAGGCGGCCGTTTGCCGCGTCCATGACCAGCTGCTGGAGCGAACGGTCGGAGCCGAGGTTCGGATTGTAGTTGGCGATGGTGATGGCCAGCACGCCGTAAAGCGCGAGCATGTAGCTCGCGATCAGCAGCGGCCAGTCAAAGTGCGGCTTCGTCAGTCGGTTGTTATAATGATCACGCATGCATTGTTACTCCCATCCGCCGGCCATTCCCGGCGATCATGCCCGTCCGAGCAGCTGATCGAGGATGCCCGACAGCGCGCTGCGCGCCGGTCCGTCACATTCGATGGCTGATCTGCCCTTCTTCACGCCATAGCAGATGCTGTCATCCTCAGGCACGGCGCCGAGCACGGGGCAATCGAGCAGCATCGCGATCGCAGAGGCGTCCATATACACGCCCTTGCGCAGAAAGTCCTTCCGCGTCCTGTTGAGCACGAGGCTCAGCCCCGCGCGCTCCCTGCGTGCCCGCTGCATGAGCCGCTCGCAGGCGCGCACGGAGGCGTCGTCCGGGCGGGTGATCATCAGCAGTTCGTCCTCTCTGCCCATCAGCCCGCGGGAAATGCCGGCATGCCCCGTCGGAAGATCGACAACCAGCACGTCACACAGGGACTGGAGCGCCAGCATTGCGCCGGATACAGCCTCAAGCGGCGTGCCGTCATAGAGCGATGCGCTGGCAAAGCGCAGACCGCTGTGCCGCGGCGCAGGATACAGCGCGGATTCCAGCGATACCTCGCCGCCGGATACGTCCGCCAGATCGAGCACCATGACGCTCTCCATGCCCAGAATCAGGTCCGCGGAGCGCGCCGCGCCGGAGGCGTCCAGCAGGATGACGCGCCTGCCCGCCCTGGCCGCACCGACAGCCAGCGCGAGGGCGATCGTGGTCTTGCCCACACCGCCGCTGCCGGAGCAGACCGCCCAGATTCTGGACATGCTTTCACTCCTTCCCGTCAATAGGCCAGAGAGTTAGAGGGCGCCATGAAGTCCTCCGTCTGGATCAGCCTCTGGTCCAGATAGTATTCAAGAACGTCGCGGATCGTCGGCGAGCAGTGCGCGCCGCTGTATCCGTTCGGGATATAGACGACCATTGCGATCTCCGGGTCGTCATACGGCGCGAAGGCGACCATCCACGCGTTGTTCTCCAGGTCGATGTCCGTCTTTTCCGCCGTACCGGTTTTCGCGCCGATTTCATCCTTGTAGGAGAAGTCGCTGAAGTACTTCGTTGCCGTACCGCCGCCCTCCGGGTCAACCACGCCCTTCATTCCTTCGCGGATGGCCTGCAGGTATTCCTCCGGGCAGTCGAGCTCGGAGGCGAGTATCGGGCTGCTCTGGCTGATGACCTCGCCCTCCGGGGAGATGATGGAGTCGATCAGGCGCAGGTCATAGACCTCGCCGCCGTTGGCGATGGCAGCAACATAGCGCGCGACCGCCACAGGCGTGACCGCGGTGATCGACTGACCGACCGCGCACATGATCGCCTCGGAACCGCCCCATTTGATCTCGTTGAGCATGATGTAGGTGTCGCCGGCGACGATCTGCAGGTAAACCAGCTCGCGCGGCATGTCCAGCTCCTCCATCAGGATGGTGCGGATTTCCGGAAGCCAGTCGCCCTGGTTATAGTCGACGGCCATGTCCATGAGACGCTTGACGCACTTGTTGAGCTTGGCCTCCTCAAAGGTCATGCCGTAGTCCTCGCCGACGGAGATCAGGTGCTTTTTGATGTTGTTGAAGACGATGGAGGGACGCCACGTTGCCTGCTCGGCGGCGCTGATGGCCTTGTTCTTGTCATAAAGCGTCGTCTGGCTGCCGACATAGCCCTGCAGCTCGCCCGGCAGATCGATGCCCGTCTTGGTCGTCAGGCCGTAGAGCGCCGCCGTCTTGTAGAGCTGATTGTCCGT
>CAMENN010000107.1 GCA_945928315.1 uncultured Clostridia bacterium | reverse complement strand
GCATCGGCGCGGCGCTGATCCAGTGCATCAACTCCCGCCGCTGGACGATGGTCGGATCGTTCATTCTAGCGATGATCGTGCTGATGCTGGTGATTGAGTTCTTCTCCACCAAGATCCGCGCGAAGCTGGCCCGGGGTTAAGGAATAGAGGCTTAAAACCGCGCGAAGCGAGGAAGGGTCAAGGCCCCTTGACCCTTCCTCGCTTCGCGCTGATCCTCGCAACTTTTCATCATGAAGGACATCACCATGAGCAAAACGCTTTCCATCTGCTTCACCTCGGACACGCACGGCTACCTCTACCCCACCAGCTACGCCGACAGCGCCGACCGCCCCATGGGCCTCATGAAGCTCGCCTCCGCCTTCCCGCATGACGACAATACCCTCATCATCGACGGCGGCGACACCATCCAGGGCTCGCCGATGACCAACCTCTATCACCGGCTGCCCCATGAGGAGCAGGCCGCCTGCCTCACCCGCGACGACCACGGCGCGAATCCCTTCGCCGCCATGATGAACCTCGCGGGCTATCAGTTCGTGACGCTGGGCAATCACGACTTCAACAACGGCCTCGACGCCCTCGCCAGCTATCTCGGCGACCTCGACGCGCTCTGCCTCTGCTGCAACATCCGCGACAGAGCCGGGGCACTCCCCATCGCTCCTTACGCCGTGCACCGGCTCGGCAACGGGCTGCGCGTGGGCCTCGTCGGCGCATGCACGCACTACGTCACCCGCTGGGAGAACCCGAAGACGACCGCACAGCTTGACATCGAGGAGCCCGTCGGAGCCGCGCACCGAGCGCTTGAAGCCATAAAACCCCTGTGCGACGTCACCGTGCTCATCTATCACGGCGGCTTCGAGTGCGACCTGACCACCGGCGCGCCGCTCACCGACAGCACCGAAAACCAGGCTTGCCGCATCTGCCGCGAGCTGGACTTCGACCTCGTGCTCACCGGCCATCAGCATATGCGCGTGGACGGCGTGCACTTCGGCCACAGCTACGCCGTGCAGCCAGGCTATCGCGCGCCGCACTTCATCGCCGTGGACGTCACCGTTCGGGACGACGGCACAAAAACCTTCCAGAGCCGCTGCGTGCCCGCGGAGGGTGCACCGCTTCCGGAGGCCGCCGCGCTGCTTGCCCCGCTCGAGGCGAAGGTGCAGCGCTGGCTCGACACCCCCGCCGGGCACCTCGACCTGCCGCTGCCCGCGGGCGAGCCGCTTGATAACGCGCTGAACGGCAGCGTTCTGGCCAACTTCATCAACACCGTGCAGCTTGACGCCTCCGGTGCGCAGGTTTCGGCCTGTGCCCTGCCCAACGAGCTCAAGGGCCTGCCCACGACCGTCACCGTCCGCGACGTCGTCTCCACCTACATCTACACGAACACGCTGCTCGTGCTCGAGCTGCCGGGGCGCGTGCTGCGCCGCTACATCGAGCGCAGCGCCGCGTACTTCGACCACGACGAAAGCGGGGCCGTCTGCATCTCCGATGAGTTCCTGCGCCCGAAGGTGCAGCACTACAACTACGACTACTTCTCCGGCATCGACTACGTGATCGACACCCGCCGCCCCATTGGCAGCCGCGTAACGAGCATGAAGCTGAACGGCCGCGAGATCGCCGACGACGAGTCCATCTCCGTCTGCATCAACAGCTACCGCTCCTGCGGCACCGGCGGCTATGAGATGCTGCTCGGGCAGAAGGTGCTGCGCGACATTCAGGTGGACGTCGCCGACGCAATGATCGAGTACATCGTGCAGCATCCCGATATTCATGTGGATACGAGAAGATATTGTACGGTGATCGCGTGAAGACCCGCATGCAAAAGAGCAGAGGGAACGTCTCCTTCTGCTCTTTTCCTTATGCCCGAAAACGTAGCCGGACTCCCGGGAATCCCTCATTGGCCGCTTACCGTCGGCCTCGAGCTGCTTCGCGCTTTCGCCGCCGTAAACCGCCTTCGGCGACAACGGCGAAACGGGAATCTGCGCTAACCGGCCAACCTTCAGTCGGATTACGTTGGGACTGCCGTCCCAAACCCTGCTCAGGGCTGCTGCCCTGAAACCCGCCTGGGACCGGAGCCTGCCGCCCGCAGTGCGGGAAACAGGCAGGCGGAGCGTCGGAAATCGCAAGGAGTGCCGCTTGCGGCACGACTATGCGAGTTTCCCGGGTCCCCAGACCCCTTCTTCGCTTCGCGCCTATGGCTTGATTCTGTGCGGTTAGCGCTGCCCGTCCTCCGCCCAGACAATCTCCCCGCACCCGTTCATCCTCGCCAGCCGCTTCATACACCCCGCCAGCGCGGCATCCAGTGCCTTGGTGCGGCGCACACCGTCCTCCAGCCAGATGTGGCGCACGCGCAGCACACTAGCCTGTGCATCGGCAACGGCCTCCACGCGCCCGGCGAAGCCCTCGCCCCAGAGCAGCGGCAGCACGTAGTAGCCGAATTTCCGCTTCTCCGCGGGCGTGTAGATCTCCCAGGTGTAGTCAAAGCCAAACAGCGCGCGGATGAGCTTCCTGTCCCACATCAGCGGGTCGAGCGGCGCGATGACCTCGCAGCGCGGCGTGCAGCGCGCATCGGACCGCGCCAAGGTGAGCGTCGGTTCGTCCTCGGCGCGAATGTAGAGCGCGTCGCGCACGCCCTCCACACGCACCGGGAGGATCTCCCCGCGTGCGAGCAGCGTCTCAAACGCGGCGGTGCGCTCCGGCGCACGCATGCCCAGAATGCCCAGCCACGCGTCCGACGCCCGGTTCCATAGAAGCCCTACCGCGCCGATACGCCGCTTCACCCGCCAGGCGAGATGCTCCGGCTCCTCCGGCAGCGGGTCGGGCGTGGAAAGAAGCTCCGGCGCGATGTGCCGCGACGCCAGGTCATAGACCTTACGCGTGCCGCGCTTGTGATGGACGACCAGCGCCCCGGTCGAGTACAGCTGCTCGAGCACGGAGCGCGCGGCGTTGCTCTGGCCATGCCAGTTGCCGCTCCAGTGAATCGCCGAGTGCCAGACGATGCTCCCCTCGATGGGCAGCTCGTCGGAGGCGACCGGCCCGTGCGCCGCGATGTAATCGAGCGTCTGCGCCTCCAGCGCCGCCAGCCCCTCAAACTGCGCGCCGCATGCCCGCGCTCGGGCGCGGTAGCGCTCCATGTACGGCCAGTCCTCGACCGGCAGGATGGCGAGGTTCTTGTCGGGATAGTCGATCAGCGCGCGGTCCTCGTAGAGCAGCGCATCGAGCGTTTCCCTCATGAAGCCCTTCACGCGCGACTGGAGCGTCAGCTCGGCATTGCGCCCGCAGATGTTCACCGGATCGAACTGGATGCAGCCCGCCTGGCGCACGAACGCCAGCGCGCCGTCCTTCCCCACGAAGCGGTGCGGCCCCAGCAGGCCGTGATGCAGCAGCAGAAACCGGCGCGCCTGCCGCGCGGTCAGCTCGATCATCGCAGCGCGTCGGTCTGCGGCTGCATGAGCACGACACCCTCCGGCACGCTCCCCGGCGCCAGCGTGAGCGCATCGACCGGCTGCGCGTCCTGCGCGCCCATCAGCGCCAGGAACGCGCGGTGATCGGCGATGACATCATACGCGCCGTGCGCGGTCAGATAGTGCATCGGCACCACGCAGCGCGGATGCGCCGCCTCGCAGATGGCCTTCGCCCCGCGCGCATCGATGGTGTAAAACCCGCCAACCGGCACGAGCATCACATCCGCATGGTCGATCGCCGCGAGCACGTCCGGCGCGGGACTGCAGCCCTGATCGCCCATGTGCACGATGCGCAGGCCGTCGATTTCAAACAGGCGCACGCAGCTCTCGCCGCGCTTTGCGCCCCGAGCGTCATCGTGCCAGGAGGCGAAGGCGCGGGTGGTCACGCTGCCGACGCGGGCTTCCTGCGTGCCGCGCACGATGCGGGGCGCGCCGCGCAGCATGTCCTCGCAGCAGTGGTCGTGATGGCCGTGGCTCATCGTCACCAGCTCCGCCTCAAGCGGCAGCATGGCGATGCCCACGCTCGCATCGTACGGGTCGGTGATCACGCGCGTGCCGTCCGCCGCCGTCAAGCGAAAGCACGCATGGCCGATGTATTCGAGCTTCATTCCTGCGTCACTCCTTGTCCCTGTTCGTCGCACCAGTTTGCCAGCAGCGCCCCCGCCGGGGCGAAGCCGGTTGTATCCCGTTCGCGCAGCAGTGCCGCCCGCCGCGCGCGCAGCGCAGGCAGCCCCGCGAGCACCTGCGTCCGGGGCCGCCAGAGCAGCCGCGCCGTTTCGATGATCAGCGCACGGCCTGCATCCGTCAGCGCCGCATCCGGCGCGCGCATCAGCTGTGCCGCCAGTGCCTGCGCCGAGTGCAGCGGGCCGTCCCAGTCGATCTGCACCGTCCTTTCCGGTCGCGCGCACAGCCGCGTCAGCAGCGCGTCCCCCGGCGTGAGCGCCAGCAGCGCGCCCTCCGCCCGGCAGACAAACCCCGCCGCCGTCAGCGCATCGGCAAGCGCCGCTCCGCCGTCCGCGCAGCGCAGGGCCGCGTCCGTCACGAGCAGAGCACCGCCCTCCGGCGCAAAGCGCACAAAGCCCCGTGCCCCGCAGGACGCGAGCCCCTCGCGCGCGAGGTTCCGCATGTCGGTTACATTCATGGTCGTTAATCACATTCAGAGGTTCCTTGTTTTCGCGCAGTGCAACCAATGTGTTGTGCAATCCTGTCAAGCCTTGAGGAAATTCACCGTCAGGTATCGCTTCGCTCCCTGACTGCTTTCTTTTTTGATCGCTTCGCGATAGGGAACGATGGGGGTCTTACCCCCAAACCCCTGCCTGAGGGACATTGTCCCTCAGACTCCCTTCTTCGCTTCGCGCTGACAGCTCGTTATTGGGCAAAGAATCGCATCAGGTCCGCCACGTCACCGTCAGGTGTGTATGCGCGGTGAGGTCGCCGCCCGCGTAGACGTCGTAGCGCAGCTCCAGCTCACCGCCGCTTTCTGCGCGCGTCAGCCGCACAGACTGCGTATCGATCTGCACGGGGATCTCGCCGTAGAGCGTCATGTACGCGCCGCCTGTGCGCTCCCCCGGCACAAAGCGCAGCATCGCGCGGGTCATGCCCCGGCGCTCCATCCGCGCCTCACCCGGCAGGGCCGTCAGCAGGATGTGCGCGCGCTCTCCGCTCTGCTCGTCGTCATACTCGAGGACGAGCGCCCCACCGTCCTCGCCAAGCGTGCCGGTCCGCGCGTTGCGGATCGTCTCCCTCGCGCCCTCCGGGTCGGTCATCTCCGAGACGATGCGCAGGCGCACCTTTTTCCTCTCACTCACGGCGCAGACCTCCCTCGCGCAGGCCGTCGAACATGCCCAGCAGGTCAAATAGCGCCAGCAGGCACAGCGCCAGCGCCGCCACCATCGGCAGCAGAATCTCGCCCGTCACCGGATAGGCCGCAGCACCCGCCGTCGCAAAGAGCACCGCGCAGGATGCCAGCCGAAGCTGCGGCTCGGTCACAATCGCCAGCAGGCCGATCGCACAGGGCAGCAGCCACGCGCCCGCCGTCGCGCCGGGGCAGAGCAGGCAGGCCGCCAGCGAGAGCGCCAGCGCGCGCGCCGTACCGCTCATGCCCTTGCGCCCGCTCAGGAAGGCCGCGGCCATGCCGTAGAGCGCCAGGCAGGCCAGCGCCATGCCGCGCATGATCGCCTCAAAGCCCTCCTGCGTGTAGTAAGGCGAGAAGTTCGTCTCAGCGTCGATGTTCGGCAGGCGCCCCAGGATGAAGGCTTCCGGCATCTCCTCCATCGCGTAGCGCGGGAACATGCTCACCAGGTTCGGGGAGCCGGACGCATATTCCGGCAGGCCGAGGTTCGCGCGCAGCAGCGAGGCCAGCGCGCCGCCCATCCCCTGCCCGCAAAGCGCCGCGGGCAGGCAGCAGGCCACGGCCACCAGCGCCGCCAGCGCCAGATGCGCCGGACGCAGCGTTTTCTTCCTGATCAGCAGCACCCAGGCGGGCAGCGCATAGAGTGCAAAGCCGCTCATCGCGCAGGCCAGCCCGTAGAGCACCGCGGCGGCCACGGCCCGCGGGCGCTTCGCCGTCGCGCAGGTGAGCGACGCCGCCAGCAGCGCCACGCACACCACATCCAGCTGCGCCGCGCAGGAGGCGCTCATGAAGCCCTGCGGCAGGTTGAGGCACAGCGAAAGCAGCACCTCCGCGCGGATGCCGGTGTGCTGCCGGTCCGCCCAGACCATCGCCAGCACCGCCAGCGCGCACAGCGCGAGGATGCACAGCAGCTTGACCATGTACATATCGTACACCGGACCGCGCGTGACGGCGTAGAGCAGCGTGAGCGCGGGGCTCGACAGGTTCGTGGAAAGGTCCCCGATCGCCGCAAGCCCGCCCGCGTCCATCGCGCGGATCATCGGCAGCATCACCTCGACGAAGGCGTAGGTCTTCTGGTTGATCGCCAGCAGCTGGATGTAAAACCCGGCCGTCATGATCAGCTCCCGCAGTGCGAGGCGCGCATAGCTGCCCCGGTGCAGCGCCGTCACCAGCAGGAGCAGCAGCCCCTGCACCCCGGCCGCCATTACGAGGAAGATCAGCCGGTTCTGCCAGCCGCCGATGTCGTTGAGGTTGCCCAGCGCGCCGGCGGAGAGGTTCAGCAGCCCCACCAGGCCGCACAGCAGCACGGCAAGTGCCCCGCCGAACAGCCAACGCCGCAGCGCATCCTTCGGTTCGCACGCGATCAGGCGCATTGCGGCGCCCTTGGCGCGGGAAAGCGCATCGTTTTTTTCGCTCATGCCGCCTCGCCTCCCTTCGCCATGCGCAGCGCCGCGCGGTTTTTCCGCATCCTGACAAGCAGATCGCGCGTGACCAGCACGAGCGCGGCGAGCATCATCAGCGCCAGCCAGCGCTCATCGACCGGGCGCTGGCGCGTGAGATAGGGCATGTAGCACATCAGCGACGCGCCGATGACCAGCACCGGCATAAACCGCCGGTTTTTGTATCGCGCTGCGTAGAGCACGGAGAGCATGTCCGCCATGAAGAAGTAGCGGTCATGGATCTTGGGCATGACGAACGGCAGGAAGATCGCAAAGAACAGCGCCAGGTCGAGCGTCATGTCCCGCGTGACCTCCCTGTAGTGGATCAGCCAGTAGATGACGGCGATCAGCGTGAGAATGATGCAGGCGTAGAGCGCGGCGCTCTGCAGCGCGGGCATCAGCGCCTCGGTGAGGTACGGGTTGGTCGCCTTGTAATCGATGCCGTCGATGTAGCGCATCCAGGTGTATTCCTGGCTGCTGGCGAACTCCAGCATCGGGAAGAACAGATAGAGGTTGGGCGCGTTGTAGGTCAGCCGGTCGTAATACTGGCCGACGGACTGGTTGGCATAGACGGAGAGCGCGTCCAGGAACGGGCGGCCGGCCACAAGCGCCGGCAGCATCGTGACCAGATAGGCCAGGAAGAACGCAGCCGCATGGCGCGCCCTGAAGCGCTTTTGAATGAGGCCGAGCAGCACCACGGGGAAGAAGAAGATCGTCTGCAGCTTGAAGGCGAAGGCGACGGAGAGGGCGATCGCCGACAGATACGGCCGGTCCGTCTCGAGCGCATAGAGGCTGAGCACGACGAAGGTGATGTACACCGGGTCGCACTGCGCCCAGCAGGCGCCGTCCAGCAGCACGGTCGGCAGGCTGAGCACGATGAGGAACACGGGCACCTCCGTCCGGCGCCCGGCCAGATGACCGCTGGCGCGCATCATTACCAGCGCCAGCAGAAAGTCAAAGCAGACCGTCACCCACTTGATCAGGTACAGGTCAAACAGCGGCATCTGCGAGATGATCAGGAGGATGTACTGATAGACGAGGTTGTAGTCGCCCACGTTCTTCGCCAGCGTCCTGAACCCGCCCTCCCGGAACACCTGCGTCCACGGGCCAAGGAAGGTCGTGTAGTCCGCCGTCTCATAATCGAGCATCGCGACGCGCGCGAGCATCAGCAGCGCCGCCGTCACCCCGACGAAGAGTATCGTGCGCGCCTGCGGACGCTCAAGCCGGGCAAAGAGGCCCATCGCAACGGCATACACCGCCGTATACAGTGCCGAGAGCGCCAGCGCCTGTCCCCAGCTGTCCAGATGGGTGAGGCCCGCATGCATGAAAACCGCCTGCACGCCAAAGAGCGCCAGCGTCATCAGCGTGAGCAGCGCGCCGTTTCCGGGGCGGCGGATGGTTGAAGAGAGCTTGTTGTCCATTCTGTCCTCCGTGATTGCATCGGCATGCCTCAAGGGCCTGCCATTCCAGTATTAGTATACCATATTCCGCCGCAAAGCTCAACGGAAAGCTCGTGCCAAACTGGCATGGTCAAGTTTTCGCAAACTGGCTCTTTACGTCAGGCCAGTTTGTGCTATAATGCGGACATCGGGCGAAAAGCCCCAATCAAACACCACCAAAAGGGGAACCTGACATGACCTCAACCACGCGCGGGACCCGGGACAGCAAGACCTTCCGGATCTGCTTCATCGGCCTGATGGCCGCGATCGTCTTCGTCGTCAACTATCTGCGCATCCCGTTCATGGGCACGCAGCTGCACATGACCAACGCGCTGTGCGTGCTCTGCGGCCTGCTGTTCGGACCGGGCGCAGGCTTTCTGGCCGCGGGTCTGGGCTCCGGTCTGTATGACATCGTCGCGGGCTGGGGCGCGGAGTGCATCATCACGTTCATCAACAAGGGCGCCATCGCGCTGGTGGCGGGCCTGATCGCCTACAAGGCGGGCCGCAGCGAGAAGCTGGGCCGTGCGGAGCAGGCGCGCATCATCATCGGCTCGGTGCTCGGCGCGCTGGCCTACGTCGCGCTGTACATGCTCAAGACGTTCATCTTCGGCAAGTTCATCGACGGGCTGACGATGGACGCGGTGACGGTGAAGCTGCTCTCCAAGCTGCCGGGCAGCCTGATGAACGCCGCGTTCGCCTTCATCGTCGCGCCGATCCTGTTCAACGCGCTGCGTCCGGCGCTGCGGAGCGCGGGGCTGTCGGAAAAGCTGTAACAAGTCATCGCTGCAAGTCCGCTTCGCGTCCTTGCAGCTGTTTTTTACATCATTTCTCGCGCGCCCTTCGGGCACACTCCAAATGATAAAGGAAGCGGCTTGCGTTCTTCCGGGAAACTCGCATAGTCGTGCCGCAGGCGGCACTCCTTGCGATTTCCGACGCTCCGCCTCGCTTCATCGCCCACTGGGCGCGCTCGGCTCCGGTCCATCGCGCCGTACATGCCGCCGCTGCGGATTTCATATGAAGGGGCTGCGTCCCCTTCATGCATCCCCGGAGCTGTTCTTCCGTTATGATCACATTCTAAGGGACAAGGGACGATGGACTGTATCCCGTTAAATAGACAATGAAAAAAGAGACCTCCTGTTGTAGAATA
>CAMENN010000106.1 GCA_945928315.1 uncultured Clostridia bacterium | reverse complement strand
CAACCACAACATCCGCGTGCTGTACTACTGCCGCGATACGCTGCGCGGCATCATGCGCATGGGCTACATGAACGGCAAGTGGAACGTCATCACCATGACGCTCGTGCCCGGCTCCATGGGCGTGCGCCATTTCGTGCCGCTGTGCTTCGTGCTCTCGACCATCGTGCTGCTGCTGCTCACACTCCTTACGCGCAGCATGCTCTTCGGCGGGCTGCTCGCGCTCGAGTGGGGCGCATATCTGCTGCTCGATTTCTTCTATTCCTATACCATCGCTAAGGAGAAGGGCTGGCGCTTCCTGCCCGTGGAGCTGATCCTCTATCCCGCGTTCCACTTCGCCTACGGCACCGGCTCGCTGTGCGGCATCTGCGCGCTGCCCCGGTTCATCCGCGGGGAGCGCAAGAAGAAGCGGGGGGCGGACGCATGAGCCTGCTGCATATCTGCTGCAATCTGGCCGGATCGACGGTCTTTCCGCAGCTGTTTGAAGCGCTCGCCGCGCAGGGCATCTCCCAGCAGGTCTTCGTGCCGGAAAAGCGCCCGGAGGACATGGGCAAAAACCTGCCGCGCGGTGTGCCGACGCACTGCGCGCTGACCGTGAAAAAGAGCGACGCGCTGCTGTTCTTCCGCAAGGCGCAAAGGAGCGTCCCGGAGATCGAGCGCACGGTCGATCTGAGCGGCGTGACGCTCGTGCACGCGCACACGCTGTTCACCGACGGCTCCATCGCGCATGCGCTGTGCAGGCGGCACGGCCTGCCGTATATTGTCACGCTGCGCTACAGCGACATCGAGGCCATCTGGCGCTACGAGCCGCACCTGCATCCGCTGGGACGGCGGATTCTGCGCGACGCGGCGGGGATCGTCTGCCTGAGCGAGGGCGCGCGTGCGCGCGTGCGCGAGATGTGCATTCCCCCGAAGGAGCGGGAGGCGTTCGACCGCAAGGCGCACGTCATCCCCAACGGCATCGACCCGGCCTGGCTGACCGGCGCGCCGCGGACGTCGCTGCCGCAGACGGTGCGCGTGGGCTTTGCGGGGCTGATGAACGGGCGCAAGCGTCCCCTGGATGCGCTGGACGCCGTGCACCGCGCGGACGATCTGGCGCTGGGGCGGCGGTTTGTGCTGCGGGCCTGCGGCAGCGGCGCGCTGGAGGAGCGGCTTTCGGAGCAGCTGCGCGAGGGTGACTGCTGCGTGGGCCGCGTGCAGGGCATGCAGGCGATGAAGGCGTTCTACGCGGGCTGCGACGTGCTGCTGGTGCCCTCGACGGCGGAGACATTCGGCATGGTCTATCTGGAGGCGATGAGCCAGGGCGTGCCGGTGCTCTACACGCGGGGGCAGGGCTTTGACGGCCAGTTCCCGGAGGGCGAGGTCGGCTATCCGGTGAAGGCCGGGGACGTCGCCGGGCAGGCGCAGCGGCTCATCGAGGTCTGCGAGGGCTACGCGGAGCGGTCCGCGCGGTGCGTGGCGCACGCGAAGGACTATGCGTGGCCGATCGTGGCGGGAAAGTGGAAGACGCTGTATGACGCGATAATCTGAAAGCAGCGAGGATAAGCGCGAAGCGAAGAAGGGGTCCGGGGACCCGGGAAACTCGCATAGTCGTGCCGTAAACGGCACTCCTTGCGATTTCCGACGCTCCGCCTGCCTGTTCCAGTCACTGGCGGCGGCAGGCTCCGGTCCCAGGCAGGGTTTTAGGGGTGAAACCCCTAACGTCTCTCCATCGCGAAGCGATCAAAGAAGAAAGCAGTCAGGGAGCGAAGCGAGACCTGACGGTGGGCTTTTGAAAGGTCCGGATGAAGCTGAGAACAGGGCGTTGCAGCCCCAAAACCCAGAGGAAACAGAGTTCCGGTGCGGACTGTGATGAAAACGGCATGGCAGACAGCGCTGCGTTTTGGAACAGATCCGCATAGTTGGAGACAAGAGGAAAAGAAGTCCGCGCTTTCGCCGCCGTAGACCGCCTGCGGCGACAACGGCGAATCGAAGGCGGGCGCGGGAAGGGAACGACCAGAGCTGGGGACGTCAGGGGCGACTGCCCCTGAAACCCTGTTTGGGGCGCTGCCCCAAACCCCGCAAGGGGCTAAGCCCCTTGACCCTTCCTCGCTTCGCGCGGTTTGAAGCAAGTTTTCATTTGAAAGGGAGCGTTCGCATGGCGGAAAGGCCGCTGCGCATTCTCATGATGATCCACCGGCTGGCGGATGCCTCGCCCTACTGCATCTACGTCCACGACCAGGCCAGGACCCTGCGCGCGCTGGGGCACGACGTCGTCGTCATCTCCTGCGTCGGCGTGGTGCCCGGCATGCGCCGCCTGCGCCCGGAGCTGGCGCGGACGGATGCCAAAACCCCGAAGCAGGCCGTCATCGACGGCGTGCCAGTCTACTTCCCGCGCGCGCTGACGCTGGGCAACGCCGGTGAGCGTCTCCTCGGCGGCTGGCCGCTCGCCGCGGCTGCGCTGCCGCTGGCCCGCCGCCTGCACCGGGAAAAGCCCTTCGACCTCGTCCACGCGCACATGCTGCCGCGCGACGGGCACGCGGGCATGATCATCGCCAAAAAGCTCGGCGTGCCGTTCGTGCTCACCGTGCACGGCACGGACGTCTTCCACTACTTCGTGCCGGGGCAGGAGCCGTGGCCGCGCAACGTGCGCATCGCCCGCGGGGCGGACGCGCTGATGGCGGTCTCCTCGCTGCTGATGGGGCGCGTCGCGCCGTACCGCGGAGAGCGGCTCAGCCGTGTCGTGCCAAACGGCGTCGATCTGTCGATGGTGCCGGAGCACACGGCGAACATCCCCAGGCGGGTGATCTCGGTGGGCACTCTCAAGCCGCGCAAGTGCATGGACAGAACGCTCGAGGCATTTGCCCGCGTGGCGGCGGACTATCCCGACGCGACGCTGACGATCGTCGGCATGGGCGAGATGGAGACGCAGCTGCGCGCGCAGGCGGCATCGCTGGGCGTGGCGGACCGCGTCGAGCTGACCGGCGGCATCCCGCATGAGGAGGTGCTGCGCCGGATGGCGGAAAGCGACCTGTTCGTGCTGCCCAGCTGGGGCGAGGGCTACGGCATCGTCTACATCGAGGCGATGGCGGCGGGCTGCATCGCCGTGGGCGCGCGGGGCGAGGGCATCAAGGATACCATCCGCGACGGGGAGAACGGCTTTCTCGTGCCCGCCGGGGATGTGGACGAGACGGAGCGCGTGATGCGCGCGGTGTTTGCGCATCCGCAGGACTGTGCGGCGCTGCGCGAGCGCGGCAGGCAGGATGCGCGCGCGCTCACCTGGGCGCGCAACGCGCGGCTCACCGAGGACGTATACAGGCAGGCCCTGCGGGGCGGGAGGCAATCAGATGCGCAAAACAGGCATTGACGGGACGAAGATGCTCAACCTCTACGACAGGGCGACGGGCATCTTCAACGAGATCTTCGATTCGCGGCTGCTGACGGCGTCGCTCTTCGCGCTCATCGGCTACTGCGTGCTCTTCACGCAGCGCAAGTTCCCGATGCGCTGGATGATCTTCGTGCTCTTCGGCATGATCCTGCTGGCCTTCGTGACGCTGACGGCGCGCACGCCGGGCAAGGCGCGCGTGCGGTTCCACCGGGGCATGGCGGGACTGTGGATCGCGCTGCACGGCATGATGGTCGTTTCCGGCCTGTTCTATCAGGACTGGCTGCCCGAGAGCGTGCCGCTGCTCGTGTGCTATCCGGTGGTGTTCTCCGTGCTGGCCTCGCGGGACGACGAATCGACGTTCCGCTCAATCCTGCGCGGCGCGGTGTTCGCCGTGATGCCGTTTCTGCTCTGGTCGTACCTGACCGTGCCGGTGACGATCGGCTATCCGGGCTACAAGGGCGTGTTCTACGACGCGAACTGCCTGTCGATGTGCTGCATCGTGATGACGACGGCGGCGCTGGTGCTGGCGTATGCGAGCTTCTGCCAGAAGCATGTGAAGGCGGCGGTCGCCTACGGGCTGTGCGCGGCGCTGGGCGCGGTGACGCTGCTGCTGACGCTCTCGCGCTCGGGCCTGCTGGCGTTCGCGGGCGTGGTGGTGATCCTCGCCGTGGCGATCATCGCGGGCACGGCGAAGCACCCGGGCCGGCTGCTGGCTCTCGTCGCGGTGCTGGTGGCGCTGGTGGGCGTCGCGGGCGTCAAAATCACGAAGGACAAGATTTACGAGGCCGCCGTGGAGGACTACGCGCTGGCCGTCTACAACCACGAGACGTACGGCAACCCGATCACCGTGCCCAAGCCCGAGGACCGCACGCTCACCATGGACGACCTGACGAGCGACCGCTGGGGCATCTGGATGGCGGTTCTGCGTAACCTCACCTGGAACGGGCATGAGTCGAGCGTCGTGCAGGAGTGGGTCGCGCAGGACGGCGCGGGCGACCGCCTGTTCAACGCGCACAACGCCTTCTTCGGCGTCACCTACAACAACGGCTTCATTGCGGGCCTGCTGCTGATCGCCTACACGGTTCTGGCGTGCGTGCGCGCGGTAAAGTACTACATGCTGCACCGGAAAACCAGCCCGTATGCCGCCACGCCGATGGCGTTCTGCGCGATCTTCGTGCTGGTGGGCATGTTCGAGTCGGTCTACGCGCCGTTCAGCGTCATCGGCTGCACGTATCTGCTGGTGCAGGCGCCGCTTTGGCGCGCGGACCTTAGCCGCAGCGGGGCGGAGGGCATCGGCGAATGAGGGTTTCCGTGATCGTTCCGGTCTACAATGCCGCGACATACCTGCCCGCTTGCATCGCCTCCCTGCGGGCGCAGACGATGGAGGACATCGAGCTGATCTTCGTGGACGACGCGAGCACGGACGATTCGCTTTCGCTGCTTCGCGCGGCGCAGGCGGAGGATGCGCGCGTGCAGGTGATCGCCTTTCCGGAGAACCGGGGTGTATCGGCGGCGCGCAACGCGGGGCTTGACGCTGCGGCGGGCGAGTTCGTGGGCTTTTGCGACGCGGACGACTGGGTGGAGCCCGGCATGTTCGCGCGGCTGTATGAGGCGGCGAAGGCGGCGGATGCCGACGCGGCGTTCTGCCGGGTGATCAAGGAGCGAGAAAACGGCGCGGAGAACGTGCCGCTGGGGTTTGACACCGGCACGCGCTTTGACGGAGCCGCCATCCGCGACACGCTGATTCCTGCGATGCTCGCCAGGGAGACCGACAGCGATGAGCTGCCCCTCTCCGGCTACACGCCGCGCAACCTCTTTGTGCGACGGGCGGTCGGGCAGATTCGCTTCCGCCCGGACATCCGCTATGCCGAGGATCTGCTCTTCATCTGCCAGGTGATGCTGCAGTGCCGCGCTGCCGTGGCGGTGGACGAGGCCTACTACCATTACCGCTTTCACGGGGGCAGCGTCACCAAGCGCTACAGCCCGCATGTGCCCGCCTCCCATGACCTATCCAACGACGCGCTGGAGGCGCTGCTTTCGCCCTATCCCGCCTGCATGGCGCGCATGCCCATCCGCAGGCGCAAGATGGCCGTGACCGCCGTGCGCAATTTCTGCCTGACCGGCACGCCCTACGGCCCTGCCGCCCGGGTGGGGAGGATCCGCGAATACATGAACCGCGCGGACGTGCGCGCCTGGTTTGCGGACGTGCGGCCGTCGCAGCATCCGCTGCGGCTGCGCATCAAGCTCGCGCTGATGAAGCGGCGCATGGCGCTCACCAGTGCGCTGCTCTACAGCACCTTCTTCAATCGCTTTTGACGCAAAGGATGAACGCCATGAACAACGATCAACCGCTGGAAATCGCGGCGCTGCTGGCGCGGCGCAGGCCACAGCTCATCGCCAAGCGCGCCATGGACATCGCGATTTCCGCCGCGGCGCTCTGTGTGCTCTGGCCCGTGTTCCTGCTCATTGCGCTGGCGATCGTGATCGACGATCCGGGGCCGGTGTTCTACCGGCAGGTGCGTGTGGGGCGCGGCGGCAGGCCGTTCCGCATCTTCAAGTTCCGCACGATGGTCGTGGACGCGGACAAAAAGGGACTGTCCATCACCGTGGGCCGGGACAGCCGCATCACGCGCGTGGGCGCGTTTTTGAGAAAGACCAAGCTCGACGAGCTGGCACAGCTGCTCAACGTGCTCTGCGGGCAGATGAGCTTTGTCGGACCGCGGCCGGAGGTGCCGCGCTACGTGGAGCTGTACACGCCGTACCAGCGGCAGGTGCTGCTGGTGCGCCCGGGCATCACGGACTATGCGTCCATCGCCTACCGCAACGAGAACGATCTGCTGGCGGGCGCGGATGATCCGGAGAAGATGTACATTGAGACGATCATGCCCGACAAGATCGAGCTGAACATGAAGTATCTGAGGGAGATTTCGCCGCTGGCGGATCTCCGGCTGATCCTGAAGACTGTGATCGCGGTGATCACTGACTAGCTTGAAACCGCGCGAAGCGAAGAAGGGTCAAGGGGCAATGCCCCTTGCGGGGTTCAGGGGCAGAGCCCCTGAGCAGGTTTTAGGGCGGCAGCCCTAACGTCTCCCAATCCTTTTTCACATCCCGCTCCCCGCCATCTCCCGTTTCGCCGTTGTCGCCGCAGGCGGTCTACGGCGGCGAAAGCGCAGAGCGGCTTTACGCACCCCCCGTTTCTCCCTATTCCTCTATTCTCGTGCTGTTTTCAAATAGAAACAGCCATGAGCTAAGCCCCGTCAGGTAACGCTTCGCTCCCTGACTACTTTTTCTTTGATCGCTTCGCGATATAGGAACGTTGGGGGATTTCATCCCCCAAACCCCTAGCCTGGGGACCAGTCCCCAGACCCCTTCTACGCTTCGCGCTGCTTTAAGGTTTTTACAATGAAACCCATTCGGAGGTAATCGCCCATGCTCAGCACCTACAGGGTCTATTCCTACGCACATCCCGATTCGCCCGCCGTCACCGCGGGCAGCGGCGCCGCGCTCATCGGCGCACAGAGCGGCCTGTTCCCGGATATGGGCTATGCCGTGCCCGGCGAGATGGGCGGCCTTTGGGCTGGCGGCATGAAGATCTGCGACGGCTTCTTCCTCGCCGTGGACGACGTGCCCCTGCGCGAGAGCGACGCCTATGAGGCGCACCCCGTCGCGTCCGCGTTCCATTACCGCATGCAGGCGCAGGGGCTGCACGTCGTGCGCCGCCAGTTCATCCCGGACGGCGTCGGCGGCTGCGTCATCGAGCTGACCCTCGAAAACCTGCGCAATGCGCCGCGCATGGCGGAGATCTCCTTCACCGTGCGCACCGACATCCTCACCGTCGCCGCCGCGCGGGGCGAGGACGGGCTGGAACTGGGCCGAGACGTCGGCGAGTATGACGAAAAGACGCAGGCGTTCTACGCGCGCGACAGCCGCAACCCCTGGCATGCCGTCTGGGGCGCGGACAGCAAAAGCCGCGTGCTGAGCGCCGATCTGCCGCAGGAGATCTACGGCTTCGGCAACACGCAGGGCAAGGGCATCAACGGCCGCCTGTTCTATCGCATGCGCCTGGGCGCGCTCGCGCAGGGGACGATGCGCCTGTTCATCGCGGGCGGGTTTGCCTCCCGCTCGAAGGCGGAGGACGCGCTGGCGCTGCTGCGCGAGCGCGCGGACGTCATGCTCGGGGAAAAGGAAGCGCGCGTGTCCGCGCTGATGCAAATGAGCGAGGCAAAGCTGCCGGCCGCGGAGCTGACGCAGTGCTTCAACTGGGCGAAGATTTACGGCGACTGGCTCACCCGCACGCTGCCGCGCGGCGGCTGTGCGCTGTGCGTCGATCTGCCGGAGCACCCCTCGCTCTACGGCGAGGGATGGGCGCAGGCCATCGGCGGGCTGCTGCCGCTGGGCGGCGCGAACGCGGCGCAGGAGATGCTGCGCACGCTCGTTCGCCTGAGCGAGGATGCGCAGCTGGCGCCGGGACGGCTGGCGCGCAGCGTGACGATGACGGGCCGCGTGCTGCAGGTCGGCGGGCCGAAGGAGAGCGCGCAGTTCGTGCAGATCGTGCACGAGACGCTGCGCTGGAGCGGCGATGCGGACTTTGCGCGCGAGATGCTGCCGATGACGGGCCTGTGCGTGAGCCATCTGCGGCGCTCGACGCGCAATTTCGCGGATGTGCGCGCGGACATTCTGCCGGACGTGCGCCGGGCGCTGAGCGCACAGGCGGCGATCCTGCGCATGACGGGCGCGGACGACGCGGCGTGCCTTTCTGAGCTTGACAGACTGCCGCCGGAGCAGGCGCAGCCGCTGGCGGCGGGCGCGACGCTTGCGGAAACGGCGCGCTGGCATGGCGCGCAGGGGCATGTGGAGCAGATGGTTGGCTGTTTGAGCACGATGGCGCAGGCGGGGCTGCCGGGCATGCCGGGCGCGCTGCGCGGGCAGAACGCGGGCCAGGGCGTGCTGCTGGAGGCGCGGGCGATTGCAGGCTTTGTCTGGCCGATGATCCGGTATCTGTTCGGCCTTGAGCCGGACGCGACGGCGAAGCGGATCGACTGGCATCCGCATACGCCGATCGGCTGGGACGGCTGGGCGCTGAATCGGCTGGCCATCGGCGGCGCGCAGGCGACGGTGGTGAGCGAGCGCGTCTCGCCGAGCAAGGCGCGCTACACGCTGCGCATGAGCGAGCCGGGCTGGGTGGTCCGCGTGATGCAGGACGGAGAAGAGCGGGAGCTGCCGGTGGACGGCGAGCTGTCGCTGGTGATGGAGGACTGAGACGGGCGATGAAGCGATGGATTGTGGCGCTGATGGCTGTGCTGCTGTTGGTGCTGTGCGCGGACGCCATGGCGGACGTGGCGCCTGTGAACATGGAGGTGCCGCCGGAGGCGATTGCCACGCAGGCGGAGGGGGAGCTGGAAAGCTACGGCCTCACGTTCCCGGAGGAGATGCCGCTGGCGGCGCGTAACTTTGTGCTGCTGGCGCGGGCGCAGTTTGAGAAGAACGACTGGGCGAAGCTGCCCAAGAACAACGAGTACACGAAGTGGTACTATCAGGACAACCGGGAGATCGGCTGGTGCTCGGTGTTTCAGCTCTGGTGCGCGTATCACAGTGGGATGCAGCTGATCCGCTACAAGCAGGGGATCGAGGTGCCGGAGGGCGCGTGCATCTCCGCGATGGAGGGGCGCGTGGGCAATGTATACCTGGCGTTTGAGGAGCAGGGGCGCTGGCTGGACGGCACGCAGGGCGCGGTGCCGAAGCCGGGCTATCTGGTGATTTACGGGGTACGCGGCTCAACGCCGTACACGCACATCGCGATTGTGGAATCGGTGGCGGACAAGGGCGACGGGGTCTACGAGCTGACGACGATTGAGGGCAACATCAATTCGAGCGTACGGCGGATGAACTATCGCTACACGGCGACGCCGAAGCGAAAATACTACAACATGTCGGTGGTGCCGGAGGCGGAGATCGTGCAGGAGAACTGTCAATACACGCTTCAAAAGGACACCTGGTACATCACAGGCTTCTGTGCCACCTGGTAAGGTGGGCTATGCCC
>CAMENN010000105.1 GCA_945928315.1 uncultured Clostridia bacterium | reverse complement strand
GAGCAGCTCATGAACGGCGTGAGCAGGATGGTCATCTTGCGGTCGCGCTCGGAGGGCAGCGTGCGCGTGGCCATCACGCCCGGCACCGTGCAGCCGAAGCCCACCAGCATCGGCACGATGCTGCGGCCGGAGAGGCCGATCTTGCGCAGCAGCTTGTCCATGACGAACGCCACGCGCGCCATGTAGCCGCTGTCCTCGAGCATGGAGAGGAAGAAGAACAGCGTCACGATGAACGGCAGGAAGCTCAGCACGCTGCCCACGCCGCCGAAGATGCCGTCCACGATCAGCGAGCGCAGCGTGGGGCTGACGCTTGCGGCGGTCAGCAGGTCATCGACGGCCTCGGTCAGCAGGCCGATGCCGGCCTCCAGCAGATCGGACAGGAACGCACCCACGACGTTGAAGGTCAGGTAGAACACCAGGCCCATGATGGCGATGAATGCGGGGATGGCCGTGTACTTGCCGGTGAGGAAGCGGTCGATCTTCCGGCTGCGCTCGTGCTCGCGGGATTCGCGCGGCTTGACGACCGTGGCGTCGCACACGCTGTGGATGAAGTTGAAGCGCATGTCCGCGATGGCGGCGGCGCGGTCGAGCCCGCGCTCCTCCTCCATCTGCACGATGATGTGCTCGACCATTTCCTTTTCATTCTGCGTCAGGTTCAGCTGCTCCAGGATGAGGCTGTCGCCCTCGGCGAGCTTGCTGGCGGCAAAGCGCACCGGGATGCCCGCGTCGCGCGCGTGATCCTCGATCAGGTGCATGATGCCGTGCAGGCAGCGGTGCACCGCGCCGTCGCGCTCGGCGTCGCAGAAGTCCATGCGGCCCGGGCGCTCCTGATACTGCGCGACGTGCAGCGCGTGATCGACCAGCTCGTCGATGCCCTCGTCCTTGGCGGCGGAGATCGGGATGACCGGGATGCCCAGCATCGCCTCCATGTCGTTGACGCGGATGGAGCCGCCGTTCTGGCGCACCTCGTCCATCATGTTGAGGGCGAGCACCATCGGCACGCCCAGCTCCATGAGCTGCATGGTCAGGTAGAGGTTGCGCTCGATGTTCGTCGCGTCCACGATGTTGATGATGCCCCGCGGCTTGCCCTCCAGCACGAACTGGCGGGTGACGATTTCCTCGCTGGTGTAGGGGGACATCGAGTAGATGCCCGGCAGGTCGGTTACCAGCGTGTTGGCATGGCCGCGGATGACGCCGTCCTTGCGGTCGACGGTGACGCCCGGAAAGTTGCCGACGTGCTGGTTGGAGCCGGTCAGCTGATTGAACAGCGTCGTCTTGCCGCAGTTCTGGTTGCCGGCCAGCGCGAAGGTCAGCGTCGTGCCCTCGGGCAGCGGGTGTTCGTCGGCCTTGACGTGGTATTTGCCGCCCTCGCCCAGGCCCGGGTGCGGGCGGATCGGCTTGCGGGGCTGGGCCGCGGGCTGCGGCGCCTCGTCCCGGACGCTGTCGATCTCGATCTTTCTGGCGTCGTCCACGCGCAGCGTCAGCTCGTAGCCGTGGATGCGGAATTCCATCGGGTCGCCCATGGGTGCGTACTTGACCAGCGTGATGAGCGCGCCGGGGATGACGCCCATGTCGAGAAAGTGCTGGCGCAGCGCGCCCTCGCCGCCGACGGCGCGGATGACGGCCGTCTTGCCGATGGCAAGCTCCTGTAATGTCATACTGTCCCTTCCTTCTTTAGATGCAGGCAGTTTCCTTCTTCTGCGGATGCGCGCTCATTATAGCACGGCGAAATCCGCGTGTAAACAGCTTCGGAGAAAAAAGTGAGGCATGTCTAACTTGTGCAGTTTGCCGGGCTGCGGTTTGACAAATGCGGCCCGCGCTGATAGAATGAAGCAGGAAAGACGGCAAAGGGGGGAACGGGGCATGAGCAGACGAAGGGATGCGCTGGAGCGGGGACTCTGCGCTGCGGTGTTTGCGCTGTGCTGCATCATGACGGCGTATTATCTGATCGCGGGGTACGGCGCGTATCTCGATTCGGACATGGCGTCCGAGCTGGTGCTGGCGCGGCATCTGTGCGATACGGGCACGCTGATTTCGACATCGTGGCATTACTCCACGGAGATTCGCCTGCTGGCGACGCAGCTGGTCTATGCACCGGTGATGGCGGTCTTCGGGCACGACTGGCAGCTCGTTCGCACGCTGGGCGACCTGATCCTCATGGCGATGCTGGCGGGGGCGTCCTTCTTTGCGGCGCGGCAGGCCGGCGCGGAGCGTCACTGGGCGCTGCTGTTTGCCGGGCTGAGCATATGCCCCGTCTCGCCGCTGTATGCGGAGTTCATCGTCATCGGCACCTGCTATGTGCCCTACGCGGTGCTGACGCTGCTCGTGCTGGGACTGTATGCCCGCGCGATGCGCCCCGGACGTCACGCGGGAAGTGTGGCGGTGCTGCTCGTGCTTGCCCTGCTGATGGGCATGTCCTCGGTGCGCTATCTGCTCTGCGCGCTGCTGCCGCTGTGCGGCGCGGCACTCTGGCAGTTCGTGTTTGCCGCGCGGGAGGAGGCGCCGCGCACGCGGCGGCAGGCGGCACTGTTGGCGCTGGGTCTGGGCACGGCGGCCAGCGGGGCGGCGGGCTATCTCTTCGCGCAGAAGGTGCTCTCGAGGGTGCTGCACTGGGGCAACGGCTATTACGCCGGGGCGGGCTATGCGCCGCTCGGCGACGGCGGGCTGGCCGACAAGGCGCAGCTGATCGCCAAGGGGCTCCTCGACGTGCTGGGCTATGAGGACGGCGCGTCGCTGTTCTCACTGCACGGCGTGCTCAACGCGCTGATTCTGCTGGGGCTGATCGCCTGCGGGATGCTGGTCGTGCGCCTGCTGCGCACCACCCGTCTGGCGGAGGAAACGCAGGCCGAACGCCCGCGCTTTGGCGCGCTGATGCTGGTCATCGCTGCGGGGCTGTCCTTCTCGATGTTCCTGTTGCTGCGCAGCATGTACTTCGACCGCTACTGGATTCCCGTGGTCGTGCTGGCGATGCCCGTGCTCGCCGCGGCGCTCTCCCGGGAGCGCAACGCGATCTTCCGCGCGCTGGCGGCGGGGCTGCTCTGCGTGACGGTGCTCGTGCCCACGGCCTCCTGCATCAAGAACTCGATGGCGCACCCCGAATATGTGACGGACAAGCGCATGGCCGCCGTGGAGGCGATCCGTGAGCGCGGGCTGACGCTGGGGTATGCGACGTTCTGGAACGCGAACATCGTCACGGAGCTGAGCGACGGGGAGATCGAGGTCGTCGCGCTGGAGATCGAGGACGGCAGCCTGCGGCCCTACCGCTGGCTGGAGGCGGAGGAGAACTTCGCCATGGACGCGCCGGAGGAGCCGGTCTTCCTGCTGCTGGGCGTCTGGGAGGAGGGCGACCTGGCGGACTTCCTCACGCGCTGTCAGGCGGTGCGCGTGGAGCTGGACGGCTGGATCAACCTCTACGAGATCCCCAGCCAGCGCGTGCTCTTTGAGGCGATGGGCTCCGTTTGACACGGTTTGCAGATGATGATATAATAAACTGTTATCCAATGGGAAGGGAGGGGACGCCTGTGAAGCGGTCGGGAAGGCGCTGGCCGGTGCTGCTGGGACTCGCGCTGTGCGCGCTGACGCTGATGCTGTCCGTGGCGCTGCAGCGGGAGGGCTATCTGGTCTACCTCAACAGCGACATGTCCTCCGAGATGATCCTCGCGCGGCAGCAGGCCGACAGCGGGCATCTGGTGGAGACGCAGTGGCTCTATTCCACCGAGGTGCACACGCTGCACATGAACCTGCTCTACGCGCTCTCCTTCCTGTTTACGGACAGCTTCTTCCTGGCGCGCGTCATCGGCAACACGCTCGGGTTCCTCCTGGGCATGGCGGCGCTTTTGTTCCTGTGCCGGGAGCTGGGGCTGTCCACGGCGCGCGCCCTGTGCACGGCGGCGCTGCTGCCGCTGGCGGCCGGCACGCTCTATGCCGCCAACATGACGGTCGGCGGGTATTACATCGTGCATCTGCCCTTCGCCTTCCTGGGCGCGGGGCTCTGGCTGCGCGCAGCGCGGCGCGCCCGGCGGCGGGGCAGGGGGCTGCTCCTGCTGCTGGGCTTCATGGCGCTGTGCGCGCTGGAGGGCTTCCTCTCCGTGCGCTATGTGCTCTGCTTCCTGTGCCCGATGTTTGCGTGCGGCGTGCTCGACGCGGTGTTCGCGCCGGAGCAGGACCACACCCTGAGCGACGGACATGCGCGCTTCTTCAAGGTGACGATGCTGGGCTTTGGCGCGTGCCTGGCGGGCTATGCGCTCTCCGAGATCGTCGTGCCGCGCGTGTTCATGAGCGGCACCGGCGCGGCGTCCTCCTTCCGGTTCAACCCGCTGGACGGCGGGGCGATGCTCGCGTCGCTGGCGACGGTTGCGGCGGACTGCCTCAAGCTGCTGGGCTGGCGCGGCGGGGCGGCGCTGTTCTCCCCGGCGGGCATCGTCAACCTGTGCGTGGCGGGCGTGCTCGTGCTGGGCGGGATGATGACCGTGCGCGTGTACCGCGGCCTCGCGGAGCGGGATGCCGTCTTCTGTGCGCAGAAGCGCCTGCTGCGCTATGCGGGCATGGCGTTTCTGGTCAACCTGTTCTGCTTTGTGTGCATCGAGGGGACGTACCTCAACCGCTATCTGATCCTCGCGGTGCTGCTTTTCATCCCGGCGCTGGCCGTCGTGCTGGCGAGGGAGAAAAACCGGCGGCTGCTCGGGCTCTTCTGCCTGCTGTTCTGCGTGGGGATCGGCGGCTCCGGCGTGCTGCTGCTGCGGGAGACGCACGCGCAGGCGCCGGGCGCGCAGGCGCGCGGACAGGACATGATGGACGCGGCGGCCTACCTGACGGACGCGGGCTATACCCACGGCTATGGCACGTTCTGGAACGTGCGCGTGATGCAGGAGCGCACGCAGGGCGCGCTCACGTTCACCGGCGTCACGCCGGAGGAGACGGAGGAGGGTGCGGTCTGTGCGGTCAGCCCCGGCTTCATCCGCTGGCTGGAGATGGACGCGTGCTCGGACCTCGACATCTGCGCTGGACGGACGTTCCTGCTGCTCACGCAGGAGGAGCGCGGGACTCTTTCGGATTGGCTGACCATGGCGAGCGCGCCGCTGCTCTATGAGAACGGCACGTTCGCGGTGTACGGCTTCGCCTCCTCGCAGGCGTTTTCGATGGCGGCGCTGGAGGGGACGATGACGCTGGAAGGCGTCGTGCGCGCGCAGGACGGCGTGTATGCCATGCAGGCGGGCGGACGGCTGCGCATTCCGCCGCACAGGCGCGAGGCCGGAGAATATGAGCTGGTCCTTACCGTGCAGGGCGAGCCCGCGGCGGACAGCGTCGTGCAGCTGTACACCACCAGGAGCTTTGAGCTGCTGTGCGAGCAGCCGCTGTGCGCGGGCGAGAACGCGGTGCGCTTCACGCTGCCGCAGGACGACAAGTACTTCATGATTCAGGTCAGGAGCGGCTCGGCGGACGCGCTGCGCGTGGGCGGGCTGGCGCTTGACAGGCAGTGAGGCTGGACGCGCGGCGGGGAGGAATGGACCTTGGAGGATACGCGGATTGAGCTGCCCCAGTGGGAGACGCTGCCGGACATCGGGCTGTACATGGATCAGGTGATCACGCTCATGGAGCGCACGTTCGCGCCGTTTCTGCCGGGCGCGGAGATCACCAAGTCGATGGTGAACAACTACGTCAAGGTCGGGCTGATCAAGCGGCCCGTGGGCAAGCGCTATGACCGCGAGCATCTGGCGCTGCTGATCATGATCGGCGTGCTCAAGCAGGCGCTGAGCATGGAGTGCATCGCGCAGGTGCTCTCCTGCCTGTGCGAGAACGGCGTGCACGAGGGGTATCTGTACTTCGGGCAGGACGTGCGCGCGCTGTGCGAGAGCCTGGACGGCGGCATATCCCGCGCGGCGGAGCAGGACCCCCGCGCCCGCGCGGCGCAGGCGGGCGTCACCGCCGCGGTGTATACCATTCACGCGCGCAGGCTGCTGGCCGGGCTGCGCGAGGAAAAAAGTGGCGGCTGCGGGAGCATGAAGCGCGGGTGATTCGTCATATGTATAGAGGGACGGGCCACCTGCGGCGGTTTTTCCGCCGATTTGCACAAAGGCCTTGAAATCCATGCCGAATCTGGTTTATACTACCGATAGACTGAACCTGCCGTGCGCGCAGGAGACGACGCCGCGCTGCGGCGACCACAGGAGGGCTGAGCCATGTTTTGTCCCCATTGCCATAACAAAATTCCGGACGGCTCCAACATCTGTCCGCTGTGCTATTCCAACCTGGCGGGGGTGAAGCCCCAGCAGACCCGGGAGGAGCCGCGCGACGGCGCACAGCAGCCTCAGCGCGAGAGCACGTCCGCGCAGCCGCGCGCCAAAAAGACGGCCTACACCAAGGGCAGCCGCGGCGGCAAAAAGAGCGCGGACCGCACGCCGATGATCATCGCGTTCGGCCTGATCGTCATCCTGATCATCATCATTGCGATGATCGTGCGCTCCATGTTCGGTGCGGGCGGCACGCCGGCGGCGGCGAATACGCCCATTCCGCAGGCGACCGCGACGCCCGCGCAGAACTTCATCGTCTTCGGCGCGACGGCGACGCCCAATCCGCAGGCCGTCACCACGCCCACGCCCCGCATCGAGGTGACGCCGACGCCCGCGCCGCAGGAGCCGGTGCAGACCTCCTACAAGACCCTGCGCAAGAACGATCAGGGCGCGGAGGTCATCATGCTCCAGCAGGCGCTGGTGGAGCTGGGCTATCTGAGCGGCGCGACGGACGGCATCTACGGTACGGGCACGATGACCGCGGTCAAGAACTTCCAGAAGGACCACGAGCTCGACGACGACGGCATCGCCGGACAGCAGACGCTTTCGCTGCTGTACAGCCTGGTGAAGATCACGCCGATGCCGGATGTGACCGCCGGCCCGGGCGACATCATGGATCTGCCGGGCTGATGCAACCGATACAAAAGAGGCTGGAAGGGCGAGCGCCGTTTCAGCCGCTTTTTTCGGTTTGACCACGCAAGCTGGGCCGGCGAAGTGAACCCGTCAGGGCTTGCTTCGCGCCCTGACTGCTTTCCCTGATCGCTTCGCGACATAGGAACGTTGGGGGATTTCAGGTCGGGAAACTCGCATAGTCGCGATGCAAGCATCGCAAGGAGTGCCGCCTGCGGCACGACTATGCGAGTTTCCCGGGTCCCCCAGACCCCTTCCCCGTTTCGCGCTGATCTGCGCTTTTGATAGAGAGAACCGGACATTTCCCGATTGGAGCATCTGCATGAAGAAGAGCATTTTGTCCCTGCTGCTGGCGCTGTGCCTGAGCCTTTGCGCGGGCTGTGTGCTGGCCGCGCCGCAGCTTTCCTCCGTGTTTGCCGACGACGTCGCGCTGGTGAGCGGACAGGACGGCTGGTATATCGACTTTGAGGCCAGCGAGGGCGGCACGCTGGCGCTGGCGCTGCTCAGCGGCGGAACGGGCGAGACCGTCGCCGATCTGGGCGCCTGCGCAATCGAGGCCGGTACGGGCCGCATCGCCTGGGATGGCCTGCTGCCCGACGGCAGCGCTGTGCCCGCGGGCGACTACATGGTTGCCCTGCAGGTGAAGAACTTCTGGGGCGAGGAGAGCGCCATGAGCCTGCTGTCCCTGCACATCTACGAGAGTGAGGCGCAGCAGCAGGCCGAGCGCCTCGACCTGAGCGCGCTGGATGCCCGGGAGGCAATCGCCTGGGAGGAGCCCACGCAGCAGGAGGAGGCGGAGCCTGCGCAGGGCGGCGACGGCTATGACGAGAACGGCGTGCCCATCGCGACCAGCTTCTGGGACATGAACCCGGACCTCTACGATCTGACCAACCCGGCGCATCAGCAGGCCATCTGGGACCTGATGATGAAGCCGATCACCGTGCTCGACGTGGGCCAGACGGAGCACGTCTATCCGACGAACGAGCCGGGCATCAGCAAGACGCCCTACAAGGACAACTGCGCGGGCGAGCTGCACGGGCAGAGCCAGGGGGTCAACGTGCTGGAGGAGGACACGGACGGCGACGGCTATGTGCTCATCGAGTCCTACTCCAACGACGGCACCAAGACTGACAACGCCTACATGGAATCGCTGGACGCGCAGCGCATCCAGGGCTATGTGAAGAAGAGCCTGTTGTTTGAGGTCACACCGTCCAGCAAGTATGCGCTGCTCATCGACAAGCTGCGTCAGAAGCTGTATCTGTTCGAGGACGGCAGGATCATCAGCGAGATGCTCGTCTCCACCGGCCTGCCCAACGCCAGCCAGCCCTACAATGAGACGCCTGCGGGCGAGTACATCACCATCAGCCGCGTGGGCGACTTCAACGCCGGCACGAACACCATCGGCCGGTTCGCCATCCGCTTCAGCGGCGGCACGATGCTCCACGAGGTGCTCTACGTCAAGAACGCGGACGGCACCCGCAATTACAGCCGCTATGAGCCGGAGCTGGGCCAGAAGGCCAGCCACGGCTGCATCCGCGTGCCGCGCCAGACGAATGCCGAGGGCATCAACATGGAGTGGCTTTGGAACAACCTGGAGCTGAAGACCAAGCTGTTCATCTGGGACGACGTGGGACGCGAGATGTATGTGCCCGACCTGCCCGACCCCGGTCTGCAGCTCTACCGCAATCCGGACGGGGGCAGCAACTATCACCTCGATCCGAACTGCTCGGGCGTCAAGGCGAAGTACCTGCCGCTGACGGGCGACTTCACCTACGGCGATCTGGAAAAGGACGAATTCAGGAAGCTGACGCCCTGTCCCTACTGCGCCGCGCCCAAGCGGCTGGCCGACCTGTATGAGCTGTACAGGACGGCGGCGGAGCACATCGGGGCGGAAATCCCGGCGGACATCAAGGCAATGTTTGGCATCACGGAGTAATTTTGACAGATATTCCCTCGAAAACTGCATGAGCACGCGGTGCGAAGCACGGAGAATCACGGAGCTTCGCGCCGTTTTGATTGGGATTTTGAAAAATTATTTGTTCATCACGACGGTGTATATCCGCAAATATCTGGCTTATCATCGGAAAATTTGCATTTTTGAAAAATAGTTCTTGCAAATCTGTGGGCGCTGTGGTATACTGGCCCCATACCTCGTTCGGAAACGGATGAATTTTGCGAAATTCACAAATGCAAATGGTCGATTGACCCGCTGACCCGGGGAAGGATGCGCTTGCAGGGGAAAACGATATGAGGTATAATCATCGCTAATCAATCTGTCCGGCGGCGCCGGGCTGAGCGTCAGGAGGATAGGTCTGTGATCGAGCTGAAGAACGTGCACAAGAGGTTTGGCCAGCTGGAGGTGCTCAAGGGCATCGACCTGACGGTGGCCAAGGGCGAAAAGCTGGTCATCATTGGACCCAGCGGCTCGGGCAAGAGCACACTCATCCGCTGCATGAACGGCCTGGAGGAGGTTACCAGCGGAGAGGTCTACATCGACGGCCAGCTGATGACCCACAAGAGCCGCGCGGCGCTCAACCGGCAGTATTCCTCGATGGTCTTCCAGCAGTTCAACCTGTATCCGCACCTCACGATTATGGAAAACCTGACCCTCGCCCCGATGAAGCTCAAGAAGATGCCCAAAGACGAGGCACAGGAGCTGGCGATGGCCAACCTTCGCCGCGTGGGCCTGGCGCAGAAGGCGAACGTCTACCCGACGACGCTCTCCGGCGGCCAGCAGCAGCGCATCGC
>CAMENN010000104.1 GCA_945928315.1 uncultured Clostridia bacterium | reverse complement strand
CAACGCACATACGAGGAAGCGCTATAGCGCCCTGTGCTACCGCCTGAAGCAGATGTTCGAATTGTCCACAGACCTGCAATAGAGCGCCGCGAAGCGGGGAAGGGTCAAGGGGCTAAGCCCCTTGCGGGGTCTGGGGCGGCGCCCCAGGCAGGTTTGGGCGGCAGCCCAAGCACACGGAAAACGCAGGGCGAGAGGAGCCGAAGGCGACAATTCGCCCGCGCCAACGCTGCTTGACGCTGCTTGCTCAGCGAAAGCTCCGGCTGTGCGATGCACATCTTCCGTTCCCGTTCACCGGCTCCAACTTCCCTTTTGAAAGGAGGCCCGCGCCATGAAGGACACCCTGCTCAGCCTTCTGCGCCGGGCCGCTGGCGCGCTGCTCGACCTGCTCTATCCTGAGCGCGCGGCCTGCCTGTGCTGCGACCGCGCCCTCGGCGAGGACGAACAGGACGGCTTGTGCCCCGCCTGCGTCCGCGCGCTGGAACGGCTGGAGCTGCGCCAGCTGCAGCGGGAGGAGCAGGGTGAGACGGAGCCGCTGCCGCCGGGCATCGCCTATGTCCATGCCGCCTATCCCTACACCGGACAGGCGCGCTCGCTCATTCTGAAGCTCAAGTTCGAGCGGCAGCGCCCGGCCGCCGTGCCGCTGGCCCGCGCCATGGCCGCACTGCCCGCCGGGGAGGAGGAGCTACTCGTCCCCGTGCCCACAACAAGGCGCCGCCTGCGCGAGCGCGGCTTCAATCAGGCACAGGTGCTGTGCAGCCTGCTGGCCGGGACGTGGGGCATGCCGATGGAGGAGGCGCTCATGCGCGAGGACGACCGCACGGCGCAGTCCACGCTGGGCGGTCAGTCGCGCAGGGCCAATCTGACTGGCTGCATGCGCGCACTGACGTCGGTCAGTGGACGGCGCGTGCTGCTGGTGGACGACGTCTATACCACCGGCTCCACCGTGGCCGAGGCCGCCCGGGCGCTCATGGAGGCGGGCGCGGCAAGCGTCGGCGTGATTGTCGCGGCGCGCACGGAATTTGATCCGTGACAGGCAAAACGCGAACGGAACCGGGATAAAAACATGCGTCCTCCTGACAAAATTGACGGGAAACCGGGAAAAACTTTGTCAAACCGCTTGCAATATTTCGGCTTTGCTCGTATAATATGGGAGGATGATCACGCGGGTCTGTGGTTGAAAGTCGATGCCAGTCGCAGGCGAAGCGATCCACGTAATCCGGCCAAAGCGCCGGGGAGCATGGTGCGGCTTAGAGGTAAGTCCGTCCAGGGCAACCTGAGAGGGTCAGTAGTGGGGCACAGCTTTTGTGTATGAGCGAACGCTCCAGACGGCGAGTGTGGGGTCAAAGACCAGGTCAGCCGATAGCGTCATACCGATCTCTATTTTTTTCGGAGGGGAATATCCCATGTATCAGGACAAGACTTTGACCTGCAGAGACTGTGGCCAGGAATTTGTGTTCACCGCCGGTGAGCAGGAGTTCTATGCGGAGAAGGGCTTCCAGAATGAGCCGACTCGCTGCAAGGCCTGCCGCATCGCCCGCAAGAACAGCCGCCCGGCTACCGGTGAGGCTCAGCAGCGCGAAATGTACGAGACCACCTGTGCGCAGTGTGGCGCCCCGACTCGCGTGCCTTTCATCCCGAAGAACGACCGACCCATCTATTGCAGCGAGTGCTACGCCGCCCGTCGTGCGCCCCGCTATTGATTGATGAAACAGTCCCCGGCTTACAGCCGGGGGCTTTTTTTTGCACGCAGGAGAGCAGAAAACACATGAAACAGGTGCCCGGTTGTCCATACAATTTCCGATTGTGGTCCCGCTCGCGTCACATTGTTGTCAAAAAATCCCGGTACAATGACCGCGATTCCAAGAACAGAGAGAGCGGAGGAACCGAATATGAGCGAAAACAACGTACCGGCGAAAACCACGACCAGCGTGCCCGCGCCGCAGACGGGGAAAAAGCCCCGCCGCAGGCGCAGCCGCCTTGCCCGCACGGTCAAAAAACTGGTGAAGACCGTGATTGCTCTTGTCGTGCTGGTGGCCGTCGGGCTGTTCGGCCTCAAGGCGTACATCAGGAGTCAGGCGGCGTCGGGCGATGACTCGGCCAGCTACTCCCGCGCCACCGTGCAGAGCGGCGCGATGAGCGAGACCGTCTACGGCACGGGCACCACCTCGGCCAAGAACCAGCCGAACGTACTCGCTCAGGCGGACGGCACGCTGACCGATCTGCGCGTGGCCGTCGGCGACACGGTGCAGGAGGGCGATATCCTCGCCGTCATCACCAATGAGGACATCGACGACACCATCACCGACTGCGAGTTTGCGCTGTGGGAGCTGGACGAGACGATCCAGGAGACCTCCGCGGGCTCCAGCGTGCTCAGCATCAAGGCCCCGATGGCCGGCCGCGTGATGGCGATCTACGCAGCGGCGGGCGACGACGCATTGGCGGTCTTCCGCCGCGAGGGCGCGCTGGCCATCATTTCCACTGACGGACGCATGCGCGTGGAGGTGGATGACGTGCCCAAGGCGGCCAACCTGGCGCTGGGCGACAGCGTGAGCGTCACCGGCGCGTCCGTGGACGTGACCGGCACCGTCACCGACCTGACCCTTCAGGGCACCCACGCCACGATCACCATCAACTCCGACGAGTTGCCGATGGGCGAGACCGTCACCGTGACCACGGCGGTGGGCCAGAGCGTCGGTACCGGCACGCTGGAGGTCAACAAGCCCATGGAGGTCTCCGCCTACGGCGGCACGATCAAGTCCGTCTCCGTGAAGGTGGGGCAGAAGGTCGAGCGCAAGGACACGCTGTTCAAGCTCGAGGATTCCCCGCTGACGCTGACGCTTGAGAACCTGCGCCTGCAGCGCGAGGCCGCGGCCAAGGAGCTGGAGGACGTCAAGGCGCAGCGCGAGAACCTGATCGTCGTCGCGCCGTGCGACGGCATCATCGCCTCGCTGGAGGTCAGCGAGGGCGACGAAATCACCAGCGGATCGCTGCTGTGCTCCATCCTGCAGGGCGAGGACATGAAGCTGACGATTGCCGTGGATGAGCTGGACGTGGTGAACGTCGAGGCGGGGCAGAAGGTCACCATCACCGTCGATGCGCTCAGCGGCGTGGAGATCAGCGGCGAGGTCTACAAGATCGCGCCGGTGGGCTCGAACTCCGGCGGCGTGACGACCTACGACGTCGAGCTGTCCTTCGATGCGGACGGCACCGGCGTGCGCTCCGGCATGAACGCGACCGGTGAAATCGAGATCGCCAGCAAGTCGAGCACGCTCTTTGTGCCGGTCGAGGCGATCATGACGATCAACAACACCACCCATGTGATGGTCGAGGACGGCGGCAGCCAGTCGCTCGCCTCCGCCTCCACCTCCGCGTCCACGGGCGGCTCGGGCACGAAGGGCTCGAGGGGAACGGACGCACAGGGCATGGGCGTCCCGGCGGGCATGGGCGGCATGCCGGAGATGGGCGAGGCCCCGGCAGGTATGGACGCGTCCACGGCCGGCGAAGCCTCGCGCCGCGGCAGCTGGGTGCAGACGGAGGGCACGGCGTCTGAGCCTGCCGCACAGCAGGAGGAAGAGCAAAGCGTGCTGACCCGCGCGCTGAACACGGCAAAATCGCTCTACTCGGGGCTGATGGCCTGGCTCTATGAGGATGCGGTGTCCACGGCGGACACGGTGACCGGCTCGCTGGTGCAGGTGACGGTCGGCATGCAGAACGACGACTACGCCGAGATCCTCTCCGGCGTGAGCGCGGGCCAGACGGTGCTCTACACCGCGACGTCCTCGTCCTCCGGCTCCAGCTGGAACATGAACAGCCGCGGCGGCAGCACCATGGGCGGCATGCCGATGATGGGCTTTTAAGGAGGGACCGCCATGATTCGAATGAAGGGCATCCGCAAGGAATACCGCATGGGCGAAAATGTCGTGGCGGCATTGGGCGGCGTGGACATCCACATCGAGCCGCACGAGTTCGTCTCCATCATCGGCCCGTCCGGCTCCGGCAAATCGACGCTGATGAACATCATCGGCTGCCTCGACGTGGCGGACGAGGGCGAATACTTCCTCGACGGCCAGGAGATCAGCGACTACACCGAGGACGAGCTGGCCGTCATCCGCAACCGGAAGATCGGGTTTGTCTTCCAGCAGTTCAACCTCCTGCCCAAGCTGACGGCGCAGGAGAACGTCGAGCTGCCGCTGATCTATCAGGGCATGAGCGCGGGCAAGCGCCGCGCGCGTAGCGAGGAGGTGCTCGAGCGCGTGGGCCTGCTCGACCGCATGGACCACAAGCCCACCGAGCTCTCCGGCGGCCAGCAGCAGCGCGTGGCCATCGCCCGGGCACTGGCGGGGAATCCCTCGCTGATTCTCGCCGACGAGCCGACGGGCAACCTCGATTCCCGCACGGGCGCGGAGGTCATGGCGCTGTTCCATGAGCTGCACGAGGCGGGCAACACTATCGTGCTCATCACGCACGACTCCGGCATCGCCGCGCAGACGCCGCGCGCCATCCACATCCACGACGGCCGCGTGCTCGACCCGGCGGATCAAAGCGAGGTGGTCATCTGATGCACCTGAAGCAGACGATTACGATGGCCTTCAAGGCCATCTCCGGCAACAAGATCCGCTCATTTCTGACGATGCTGGGCGTGATCATCGGCGTCATGAGCGTCATTGTGCTCATCGCCATCGGCCAGGGAACGACGGCCTCCGTCACCGAGTCCATCTCCTCGATGGGCACGAACCTGCTCACCGTCACCATCCAGACGCGGCGCGTGGGCGGCAAAAACTCGATGTCCCAAAGCTCCAAGGGCACCGTCATCCTGGAGCTTGACGACATCCTCGCGCTGGAGAACGATGCGTCGATCGCGCGCGTCTCTCCGGTGGTCACGGGCAGCCTGACCGTCAAGGCGGGCAGCACGAACACCACCGCCTCCGTGCTCGGCGTGCTCCCGGCCTACGCCCAGATCATCAATCAGGGCGTGCAGGAGGGCCGCTACATCATCGACGCGGATGTGGACAACCGCAGCGCGGTCTGCGTCATTGGCGCGGACCTGGCCGAGGAGCTCTATGGCACGACGAGCGTCGTGGGCAACACGCTGCACATCGACGGGCGCGCATTCCGCATCGCCGGCGTGCTGGAGAGCAAGGGCACCTCGATGGGCGGCAGCTCGGACGAATCGGTCGTCCTGCCGTTCACGCTGGCCCAGCGCATGCTCGACTCCACGACGATCTCCTCGATCTACGTCTCGGCGATCGACTCGGCGAGCGTGGACGACGCGCAGACGGTCGTGGAGAGCTTCCTCTACAAAAAGTACCAGAACGAGAGCAGCTATTCCGTCATGAACCAGACGCAGATGCTGGAGACGGCCAACGAGACGGCCAGCACGCTCTCGCTGATGCTTGGCGGCATTGCGGGCATCTCGCTGCTGGTCGGCGGCATCGGCATCATGAACATCATGCTCGTCTCCGTCACCGAGCGCACGCGCGAGATCGGCATCCGCAAGGCCATCGGCGCCAGGCGGCGCGACATCCTGCTGCAGTTCCTCATCGAGTCCGTGGCCATCTCGGGCCTGGGCGGACTGATCGGCCTGATCTCCGGCTACGCGCTGATGCACGTGCTGGAAAACGCGCTGGGCATGACGCTGAGCATGAGTGCGGGCGTGGCCTATCTGGCCATCGGCTTCTCGATGACCATCGGCGTGGTGTTCGGCCTGTATCCGGCGAACAAGGCGTCGAAGCTGCGGCCCATCGAGGCGCTGCATTACAGCTAAGGAGGCGGCTATGGACGAAAAGAAGGAAAGCCTCCGGCAGCGAAAGCACATCCGCAGGCGGCGCCGCATCCGGCGCATCGCCCGGGCCGCTGCGCTGCTCATCGTCATCGCGGCGGTGGGCGCGCTGGCTTATGGCCTCGTCAGCCCCCTGCTGACGCAGCAGGCGCAGGAGCTGGCTGCCCAGCGGTCCACGCAGACCGCGCAGGTGACACGCGGCACGATCGAAAAGACCGTGTTCGGCGCCGGAACGGTGCAGCCTGCCAGCCAGCCCGGCGTATACGCGACGGTCGAGGCGACCGTCTCTGCGACGCTCGTGGAGCTGGGCGACGAGGTGCACGCGGGCGACGTGGTCATGCAGCTTGAGAACGCGGAGCTGGCGCAGGAGATCGCCGAGGCGGGGTATGCGCTCTGGGAGGCGCAGGAGGCCGTCGAGGAGACCAGGACCTACGACCGCTACCGCTACGAGGTCAAGATCGACGACGAGACGGGCAGGCCGGTGGTGGATGCGCCGACGGGCCAGTACGTCTACGAGCAGTATTCCAACGAGCTGTCCATCGAGGCGCCGTGCGACGGCCGGGTGATGGCGGTGTACATCAAGCCCGGGGATGACGCGCTGGCAGTCTATCGCAAGTGGGGCGCGGTCGTGCTGCTCTCCACGGACGGACGCATGAAGGTGGAGCTGGATGTCAGCGACGGCGTGACGCTCGAGCTGGGGCAGACCGTGAAGGTCACCGGCACCGGCGTGCGCACCGAGGGCACCGTGGTCAGCCTGACGCGCCAGGGCACACAGGCCGTCGTGCAGGTTGGCAGCGATGAATACGCGATGAATACGGCCGTGACGGTGACCACGCAGAGCGGGGAAACCGTCGGCACGGGCGTGCTCGCGATCAACAAGCCGATGGCCGTCTCGGCCTACGGCGGGACGGTCAGGGGCGTGGCGGTCAAGGTCGGCGACACCGTGAAGCGCGGAGATGCGATCTCGCGCTTCACCTGGGGCGAGGAGCCGCTGTACATCGACAATGCCTCCGTGCTGCTCGACTACGCGAAGGCGCAGGCGGAGCTGGAGGCGCTGCGCAAAAAGCAGGACGCGCTGGTGATCACCGCGCCGTGCGACGGCCGCGTGGCGACACTCGACGCGGACAACGGCGACAGCGTCACGGGCGGCACGAAGCTGCTCTCCATCGTCGAGGACGGCGCGGGCATGACGCTGACGCTGAGCATCGACGAGCTGGACATCGTCTCCGTTGAGGCGGGGCAGCGGGCCGTGATGGAGCTGGACGCGCTCCCGGATGTGACGCTGGAGGGCACGGTCGAAAAGATCGCGCCTCTGGGCAGCACCGGCACGGCGGTGACGACATATGACGTGACGATCGCGCTGGATGGTGTCGATTCGCGCGTGATGGGCGGCATGAATGTCTCCGGCGAGATTATCGTGGATTCGGCGCAGGACGCGCTGCTCATTCCGACCGACGCACTGCAAAAGAGCGGCGGGGCGTACTATGTGACGATGCAGGACGGCAGCACGCGCGCGGTGAGCCTCGGCATCGTGACGCGCGATCAGGCGCAGATTCTCTCCGGCGTCAGCGAGGGAGAGTGCGTGGTGTACTGATGCGATTCTCAGACAGAAGCGAGCTATAGGCGCGAAGCGAACCCTGACGGCCGGTGATCGCACAGAACGGTTCTCTTTGAGCGCAGCACCGGATCACAACCCGCGGACAAGCCGGGACAACAGAAGGGTCAGGGGACGTGTTCCCCTGACCCTGTTTTGCTGTTCTTCTCATTCCTTCGGCCAGACATCCCCGTGCTGCTGAATCTGTGCGTTGAGCAGGTGGATGTTGCCGCAGCTCATGGTGATCACCAGGTCGCCCGGCTGCCAGTTCGCGCGCAGATAGGCCTCCGCGTCGTCAAACGTCGGCGTGTAGGTCACCTTCTGGCCCGTCGCCGCGATGGCGTCCACCAGCATCGTCGCGTGAATGTCGCCCGGGTCCTTCTCCCGCGCGGCGAAGATGTCCGTGATGAGCAACTCGTCGGCGGCGTCGCAGCAGTGGATGTAGTCCGCAAACAGCGTCTTCACGCGCGAATAGGTGTGCGGCTGCATCACCGCGAACAGGCGGTTGTGCGGCTGATGCGCGGCATTGCTAAGCGCGCTGCGCATCTCCGCCGGGTTGTGGCCGTAGTCCGTGTACAGGCGCACGCCGCAGACCGTGCCGGTATACTCAAAGCGCCGGTGCGGCGCGGCAAAGTTCGCCAGCGAGGCGGCCACATCCGTCGGGCTTGCGCCCACGGCGACCGCCGCCGCCATCGTCGCCAGCGCGTGCATGACGTTGAATTCGCCCGGGACGCGCAGCGTGACGTGCGCGAGCACCTCGCCGTGCAGCGCAAAGCCGAAGTCCGCGCAGCCCTCGGGGGTGTAGGTGAGATCAGCCGGCCGCCAGTCGCAGCCCTCGCCGAAGCCGAAGGTCTGCGTGCGGCGGGGGAGGGCGCCAAGCAGGCTGACCACGCGCGGGTCGTCGCCGTTGCCGATGCACAGGCCGTCCTCCGGCAGCAGCGAGAAGAAGCGGCCGAACGCCCGGCAGATGTCGTCGAGGTCCTTGTAGAAGTCGAGGTGGTCCTCCTCGATGTTCGTCACGACCGCGATGGTCGGGTGGAACTGCAAAAAGCTCGCGTTGAACTCGCAGGCCTCGACCACGAACGTGTCATGCCCGCCCACGCGCGTGCTGCCGCCGATGTAGTCGAGCTGCCCGCCGATGTGCACCGTCGGGTCGAGCCCCGTGTCCAGCAGCACCTGCGCGAGCATCGAGGTCGTCGTCGTCTTGCCGTGCGTGCCGCAGACGTTGATCGCGTGGCGGTAGCCCTCCATCAGCTGGCCCAGCAGCGTCGCGCGCTCCATTTGCGGAATCGACAGGCGCAGGGCCTCGGCGCGCTCCGGGTTGTCCGCGGCGATTGCGGCGGAATAGATGACCAGGTCCGCGCCGTGCACGTTTCCGGCCTCGTGGCCGATGTGCACGGGAATGCCCGCGGCCTCCAGCTGGTCGGTTGCGTAGGAGCGGACGGAATCGGAACCGGTGACGCGCACGCCGAGCTTTTTGATCATCAGCGCCAGCCCGCTCATCGAGCTGCCGCCGATGCCGATCATGTGCGCACGCCTGCCGGCGTAATCCTTGATATGCGGCATAATGTGCCTCCTTGCCGGGCATAATCTGTCTCCTTATTATACGCCCAAAGGGCCGCCGCAATCAACGGGTATCTGAAAAAACACGGCCCGCGCGCCGGCGGGGAAAAAACCGGGTAAATTTGCGGGAAAAACGCGAATTGGGGCTGGACGGTTTTGAAATCCTGAATTATAATAAAGGACAGTCTGACGAACATTCGTCTTTGAGAGGGGTTATGAGCATGGACCGCATCCGGCGCAACGAGCGTCTTGCCGCCATGACGAGGATTCTGGTCGAATCCCCGAATAAAATTTTCACACTGGGCACATTCTGTGAGCTGTTCGGCGCGGCGAAGTCCACGCTCAGCGAGGATATCGACATCCTGCGCGGCGTGTTTGCGCAGTTCCACCTCGGGCAGCTGGATACCGTCACCGGCGCGGCCGGCGGCGTGCGCTTCCGCCCGATTCCCGCGCCGGAGGACGCCTACCGCGCCGTGCGCGATCTGGCGCAGATGCTCGCGGCACCCGGGCGCGTGCTGCCCGGCGGCTTCATCTATATGGCGGACATCCTCGCGATGCCGGACATCGTCGAGCGCATGGGCACGATCATCGCCTCGCAGTATTACCGCGCGGAGCCGGATTTCGTGCTGACGATGGAGACGAAGGGCATTCCCGTGGCGATGATGACCGCCAAGGCGCTGGGCGTGCCGACGGTCATCGTGCGCCGGGACAGCAAGGTCTATGAGGGTCCGGCGGTGAATATCAATTACCTGTCCGGCTCCGGCGGGCGCGTGGAGACGATGA
>CAMENN010000103.1 GCA_945928315.1 uncultured Clostridia bacterium | reverse complement strand
ATACTGCACTCCCGCGCGTTTGTCAATACCTTTTTCGCACTTTTTTACGCATTTTTTGGTGTTTGTCTTTTTTGCTTCCATCGGGCCCAAAAAACAGGGAGAAGGCAGCCCCTTCTCCCTGTTGCTCAGCCGTTGATGACGCTTTCCTCCTGCTCAATCCGCAGGTCGTTCACCCACTCCTGGATCTGTTCCGGGTCGCCATTCTCTCCCAACACCGTCTGAAAAATCAGCGTCTGCTCATCCACCCTGACCAGCACGATGCAGACGTTCAGCGTTCCGTCCTCGCCGTCCATCATCAGGTGAATGCCCTCCGCCGGCCAGCCGTCCACGGTGCTCAGGTCGAGCGCTTCCTTCGACGCATACCCCGTCCATTCGCCTTCTGCCAGGTCATCCAGCGTCATGTCAAACGCCGCATACCGCAACATCTGCACGGTGCCACCTTCCGGCACCTGATAGGTTCGGATGAAATCACCGTCGTCAAACTCCACGTTCTCAACCAGCAGCGCATCCTCGGGCAGCGAGGTTTCCAGCACGGGCCCCTCCGCCATCGCCAGCACGGGCATCAGAAGCAGCAAAAGCAGCGCCCATCCCTTCATGTTCATCGTCATCATTCCTCCTTGTCTTTGCGTTTTCATTATATCATTGCCTCGCAAGTCCGTCAAAGCCCATTCCCCTTTCCGCAGGTGCCATCCTGTGCTATAATGGGATCACCACAGAAAGGAATGGACCGCATGAAGAACATCCTGCTCATCGCAACCGGCGGCACGATCGCCAGCCGGCCAACGCAAAATGGCCTTGCGCCCCAGCTTCGCGCCGAGGACATTCTCGGCTGTGTGCCTTCTCTCGCCTCGCTGTGCCGCATCGACGCGCTGCAGCTCATGAATATCGACTCCACCAACATGTCCCCCGACAACTGGCTGCACATTGCCGCCTGCGTGCGTGAACGGTATGACGTCTACGACGCCTTCGTCATCACCCATGGCACGGACACCATGGCCTATACTGCGAGCGCACTCGCCTATCTGATTCAGCAGAGCAGCAAGCCTATTGTGCTCACCGGATCGCAGAAGTCCATCTACGATCCGGAAACGGACGCCCGTCGCAACCTCTTCGATGCCTTCCTCGCCGCGCAGGACGACGCGCTGCACGGCGTGCTCGTCGTTTTCGATGGCCGCGTGATCTGCGGCACGCGCGCCCGCAAGACGCGCACAAAGTCGATGAACGCCTTTTCCAGCATCGACTATCCGGACATCGCCCTGCTGCGCGAGGGAAAAATCCTCCATTACATACAGGAGCCGAAGCCGGATGTGGCGCCGCACTTTTTCGGCAAGCTGAACCCCCGCATCTTCGTGCTGCGGCTCATTCCCGGCATGAATCCTGACGTGCTGCGCCGCCTGCTGCCCGATTTCGACGCGCTGGTCATCGAGAGCTTCGGCGTCGGCGGCCTCCCCTGCTATGAGCAGGAGGACTTTCTCGGCGCGCTGAGCGCCTGGGGCAGGGCCGGCAAGCCCGTCGTCATCACCACACAGGTGCCGCACGAGGGCAGCGACCTGGCCGTCTATCAGGTCGGCGCGCGCATCGCGGGCACGCCCGGCGTGATGCAGGCGCACACGATGACGGTCGAGGCCGTCGTGACCAAGCTCATGTGGATTCTGCCGCAGGCCGGGGACCTCGCGGACGTCGAGCGGCTGTTCTACACGCCGGTCGCACATGACCTGCTGCGCTTTGAATGACTTCCTGTCTATACGACGATGCACCGCGGCGTTTTCTTCCCTGTTTTTCCAAAAAGCGGGCAGTGCCCGCTCCCACCTCCGAACAGCCCGATCAGGCGATGTCCCTCAGTGCCCGCCGTACGATGCTTTGGCACAATTTCCTATACAGCCAGGAAGAAAACCGGCCCTCCCTGTTTCGGGGAGGGCCGGTTGTTTTATAGGGGATGGTCTTGCTCTGCAAGAGAACCGGACCGCGAGGAAATCCACCGTCAGGACTCGCTTCGCTCCCTGACTGCTTTTTTCTTTGATCGCTTCGCGATTGGGGACGATGGGGGTCTTACCCCCATACCCCTGCCTGAGGGACATTGTCCCTCAGACTCCCTTCCTCGCTTCGCGCTTATGGCTCGTTACTCTGAGCGCATCAGTGCATCCGGAAATCGAGGTGCTTCGGCGGCTTCAGATTCTCGTGCGCCCAGGCGAGGTTCTCCTCGCTCGCGCTGCCCTTCTCCTTGATCGCCATCAGCTCGAACCACAGGTCGGTCAGCATCACGTCGCCCTCACGCACGTCCGGCATGACGAGCGGACCATTGATCAGCCTGTCGGCCTCGTCAAGACGGCCCACGCGAATGAGTGCCGCGATCTCGAAGATGCGGATGCGGCCCACCTCGCGCAGCGCCTTCGGCAGCGACTGCACCAGCTCCAGCGCCTGCTCATACTGCTCTGCGCTGATCAGCGCCTTCATCGCCTCGATCGCCAGCGGGCGGATCGGCTTCATCTGCACGGCCTCCAGCAGCTTTTTCGCCGCCCCGGCCGCGTCGCCCCTGCGCAGGTCGCCCATCGCCAGGCAGCGCAGCGCCCACGGATTGCGGCACAGCGCCAGCGAGCGCTCATAGCTGCCGCGCGCGGCGTCGAAATCGCCGCAGGCATCGGCCATCACGCCGAGCTGATAGTGTGCATACCAGTGATCGCTCTTTCCGCTGAGTACGCTCTCATAGAGGGCCTTGCGCCATGCCGCGCCGGTCTGATAGCTCTTCGGCTCGTCGAGCGGGTCCGGGCAGGGCAGCACGCCCTCCGTCGCCAGCGTCATCCACGGGGTTTCGCCCTCGCCCAGACGCATCGCGTCCAGCGACAGGCCCGCCGTGTCAAACGCATCGCCGAGCAGCGCCTTTTCGCAGCGGGCGTAGCCCATACCCTTGTGCACGGGCTTGCCGTTCTTTCCGTCGAGCTCCGCCTTCGCGCGCGCATGCCAGTCCTCCAGCGCCTTCGCCGGACGCTGCGCATCGAGCGCCTGCGCCACAGCGGCAACCGCCGTATCCCAGTCCGGGTCCTGCGCCTTCTTCGCGTCGGCCTGTACCGGGCCGTAGGATTCCAGCCAGCTGATGGACGCGCCGCCGGGCATCGGCAGATGCTCCAGCTGCGTGTGCGCCAGACCGGACTGCAGCTCGATGTACTGGCAGCCCTCCTTCGCCAGGAACGTCTGCCAGTGACGACCGCCCTCGCCCATGCCCCAGACAAACAGCTTGCGGCCGCGCAGCTCGCCCGTGGACGTCTGGCACATGCCGTAGCCGTCCCTGCCGGGCGCCGCGATGAACGGGCGCACGTCCTTCGGCACATCAAAGAAGAAGTCGAGCGCCTGCGGCAGCGTCATCGTGCGGGAGATGTCCCAGTCGAGCGTGCCGCCGTTTTCGCGCGCGAGCCTGGCGACCTGTCCCTGCAGCTTGTCGGCCTCCACGGTCATGTACGGCACGCCGACCTTCGCCAGCTTGCCGCCGTAGCCGTAGCGGAACGCCTTCTGCGCCGGGGCGACCACGCGCACATCCTCGTGCTCATCGACCGCCATGTTGCTCCACCAGTAGACCGCCGTGTCCTCCTTCGTCGCATTGTCGATGCGCACGCGGACATACAGCTCCTTCGCGCCGTCGGGCAGGAACGCCTCCACGCGGTAGAACAGGTGGCGCACGCGCTCATACTGGAACATGCGCAGCACGGGCGTGCCGTCGGAGAAGGTGAGCGTCTGGCAGGCCATGTCGTCCACGGTGAACGGCGTATGGCCGATGATGCCTACGTTCCACTCCACGCCGCCGGAGATCCACGCGTTGCGCAGCGCGAGGTTGCAGGGCTGGAAGACGGGGTTCACATGCAGCAGCTCGCGGCCCGCGTCCTTGTCAAACAGCGACCAGAGGCGCCCGCCCAGCTGCGGCATGAACGTGGCGCGCAGGTGCTCGTTCTCCAGCACAGCCGCCTTGAAGGCGCGCTTGCGCTTTTGCCGGTTGTAGCCGTCCTGAATCGTGTAGGGCAGGATCGTGTTCACGCGTCCCCAGCCCATGTACTTCGATTCCTCCGGTGTGACGCTCGCCTCGTCGATGACGATTTTGGCATGCGCGTCGCCGACGCCGCCCAGGTCGGGCAGCGGGTTGTCGCGGCCCAGCGACGCCGCGGGCATTTCATAGGAAGTAAAAGTCAGCGTGCTCACGTTTTCCGTCCTCCCTTACGCGTTCGGGTACTGGATGTCGTAGGTTCTGTTCGCAAAGTCAACCGTGACCTGCGTGCCGTCGCCGAAGGTCGTGCGCTGCACGGTGCGGTCCTCGCTCACGAACTCATGGGAGACCATCTGTTCCATCGCCACATGGCTCTGCAGCTGCGAGATCACGCGCCACTGCGCGATGTTCTCCTCGAGCGCCTCGCCCTCGGCATAGTCGCTCATGTAGCCCATGCCGCCGTTGAGCAGCGCCTGCAGGAAGCCGGTCGTGCCCGCGGGGATGCCCCACTCGCCCTCCTCCATCTTCCAGGGGATGATCACGCAGTCGTGGTAGACGAGGTTGAACAGCGGCACCGGGATGGCCGTGTTGCCGTAGTAGGGCGCCCAGTGGCAGAAGACCTGCGCCTCCATCGCCCAGTCGTTGACCTCCTCGGAGGACGGCGCAACGCCGTGCGCGGTCAGATAATGGAAGCAGCGGCAGCGCGCGTCGATGCACTCGCGGCGGGTCATCGGGTGGCGCGGGTTGGAGCACTCATCGAGCTCGTTGCAGGTGAACACGTCGAGATAGGTGCCCTCCAGATGGATGCCGTGGTCGAACAGCTCCGTGAAGTTGCGGCGCACGTAGTCAAGCGCCATCGACGCGCACAGATAGTTCTGCCTGCCGCCCGCCCAGCGCGCCATCTCGAAGATGGAGCCGTCGGCGCTCATCGCGGCGCAGTCGGGATCGTACGTCGGTGCGTCGAGGTAGTAATCGCGGTACTGGTCGTGGATGCCGAACATGTACCCCAGCTCCTGCATCGTATCGGAGAGGGACTTCATGCCCTCCCAGCCGCCCAGCTCCCTGCAGGGAGGCAGGTAGTCGGGGTGCTTGTTGTCGTAGCCGGGCTGGCCCCAGCCGTCCAGATGCAGGTAGAGCCTGTCAACGCCCATGCCGTGCAGGCGGCGCACGCGCTCCTCCCAATGCGCAAACGGGACGAGCTTATCATTGTTCTCCGGGTGCTCATGGTCATAGAACGCGCAGTCCGGCACGAGATGGGTCTTGCCCTCCACGTGCATGACGCAGCAGCCGATGAGCTTTTGCACATTCGGGTTCTGCGCGGCCTTGGAGCGCAGCGTGCGGGCGCGGCCCTCCTCCTCGGCGATGCCGCGGTAGAGCTTGCACAGCGTCACATAGTCGCTGCCCGCGGGCACGAAGCAGTAGGTCACCGTGCGGGCGTAGCGCATCTCGCCCTGCGAGGGCAGATGGCGCACGAACACGCGCGTCGGGCCGCCGGCCGGGTGCTCGATCGTGTACGCGCTGTCCCAGAAGGTGCGCACATAGCACAGGTAGCCGCCGTCGGGCGCGATCTCGCCCCACCAGGGCATGTAAGCGCTCTCGGAGCCCATCTGTCCGCCAAAGGGCATCTTCTCGCCGACGGCCTCCGGCCAGTCATTCGGCAGCAGCTGGCCCTGCATGGTGTTGAGCACCGCGTAGGCGCCGGCGTCGTCGGCCACAAGCGGCTGCGGCCAGCAGACTTCCTTTATATGCAGTCCGCCCATGTCAAGCGGCACAAACGTGCAGTCCACATGACCCGTGGTGTCGTTCACCCGCATGATCGTCTCGAAGCTGAGGGATTCGCAGCCCTCAAACCCCGAATAGCGCACGCGGTACTCGTCGCCCAGGCCCGTGCTCACCATGCTGCGCTCAACGCTGCCCGCGCCATCAAAGTCGATTCGTTCGCCGCCATCAAGAAGCAGGCAGGCGCTGTGCTCCCTGTCAAACACCCAGTTCCTGCCGTAGGCGCAGATGCCCGCGCCCTTCACCAGCTTCACCTGCTCGAACTTGCCCATGGTATTCCTCCGTTCTCTCTTCTTCCGGTTGATCTGCCTGTCGCAGTCTGTTCCTATTATCGCGCATTTGGTTCATCGTGTCAACCGGAAACGCATTTTTGCATCAAATAATCGCCCATACATTGTCAAAGCGGCACAAAATGAATTTTTCAGCAGGCCCATCCTTCATTTTTTTGCTGTTTGTTCGTGAATAATGACGATATATCCCGAAAAATGCAGTTTTCCCGTTGACGATTTCGAGTTTTTGGCATATAATATCAAAAAAGAGCATTTCACGAGCCGGATTTTCCCCATCCGTTCTTGTGAAAAACGCACAGAGGAGATGGTTCCATGCAGGCAACCCTGACACCCGCCGGAACTCCGGCGACCCCGCCTTTCTCCCGGAGAGCAATGACCGTCATCAAGGCACTGCTGATCCTCTCAGCCCTGGCGATCGTCGGTGGTGCGGTCTGGTATGTGGCCATCACCGGCATCATCGGCAAAAAGGACTGGGACTTCATCCGCTACGGCCTGGCGCCGGCCATCACAAGCGGCGCGGGCTTTGTCCTGCTCGCCGGCACGCTGATCGCGTTCTTCACGCTGCCTTCCCTAAAGGCCGCCTCCACGCCGGTCATCCATGACCTCAGGCGGGACAAGTACCTGTACCTCCTGATTCTGCCGGGCATCCTCGTGGTCTTCGTCTTCAGCTACATGCCGATGTACGGCATCATCCTGGCGTTCAAGGACTACAAGATCAAGAGCGGCATCATGTTCTCGCCCTGGTGCGGCATGGAGAACTTCACGCGCTTCTTCGGCCGCTCCATCGCCGGCAGCGTCATCGGCAACACGCTGTTCATCGGCGTCACGCAGCTGCTGATCACCTTCCCGATCCCGATCATCCTGGCCCTGCTCCTCAACGAGCTCAAGAGCACCCGCTACCGCAAGGTCGTGCAGACGATCATCTATCTGCCGCACTTCGTCAGCTGGGTCATCATGTATTCGCTGCTCTTCTCACTCTTCTCCATCACCAGCGGCCTGGTCAACAAGCTGTTCATCTCGCTGGGCATGTCCTCCATCAACCTGCTCTCCAACCCGGGTATGTTCTACCCCATGCTCTACGGCACGAGCATCTGGAAGGAGGCCGGCTGGGGCACCATCATCTATATGGCCGCCATCGCGGGCGTGGATCAGGAGATGTACGAGGCGGCCTACCTGGACGGCGCGAACCGCTTCCAGCAGTGCATCCACATCACGCTCCCGGCCATCGCCTTCTCGGTCACGACGATGCTCATCCTGAACGTTGGCTCCGTCATGGGCGCGAACTTTGACCAGATCATGAACCTGCGCACCGAGGCCACCAAGACGACCGTGGCGCAGGTCATCGACACCTACGTCTACGACATGGGCGTCTCCAAGGGCGAGTACGATCTCTCGACGGCCATCGGCCTGTTCCAGCAGATCGTCAACTGTATCCTCCTGTTCGCCAGCAACTTCATCGTCAAGAAGATGTCCGGCGAAGGCTTCTTCTGATCCGCAGGAAAGAGAAAAGGAGGTAAACGTCCATGAGCAAGCACGCCCATCTGCCCAAATACGGCAAAAACAGGATCCGGCTCTCCATCGGCGAGCGCCTGTTCGATTTCCTGAACGTCGCGCTGTTCCTGCTGATTGCCGCGGCCATCATCTTCCCGTTCTTCAACATCTTCGCGATCTCGCTGACCAGCAACGCGGAGTACATGCGCGAGCCGTTCATCATCTTCCCCAAGGCGCCGACGCTTGAGGCCTACAAGTACATGTTCGGCACGCCGACCATCCCGCGCGCCTACGCCGTCACCTTCCTGATCACCGTCTCCGGCACGTTCCTCTCGACGCTGGTCACCTCCATGCTGGCCTACGGCCTGAGCAAGCCGAACATGCGCGGTCACAAATTCTTCATGATCTATCTGCTGATCACGATGTTCTTCTCCGGCGGCCTGATCCCGAACTACTACAACATCACCAAGACGCTGCACCTGTCCAACAACCTGCTGGCGCTCATTCTGCCCGGCACGGTCAGCGTGTTCAACTTCATCATCGTGCGCTCGTTCTTCAAGCAGCTGCCAGCCTCGCTGGAGGAATCCGCAAAGATCGACGGCGCCAACGAGTTCACCATCCTCTTCCGCATCATCTACCCGCTCTCCATCCCGACGCTGGCGACCATCGCCATGTTCGTGGCGGTCGGCCTGTGGAACAGCTGGTTCTCCGCGCAGCTCTACATCCGCGACGAGAAGCTCTATCCCCTGCAGCTCATCGTCCGCAACTACGTCCTGCAGGAGGCCAAGCCCGCCGAGATGCAGAACCTCGAGGGCCTGCGCGACGCCACCGGCAAGCGCATCTACCTGAATGAGACGGGCCTCAAGATGGCCTGCGCGGTCGCCACGGCGCTGCCGATGGTCATCATCTACCCGTTCATCCAGAAGTACTTCGAAAAGGGCGTCACCATCGGCGCCGTCAAGGGCTAAGCTATGTAAGCCGCAAGGCTTATGTATAGAGTAAAAGGAGGTACACCATGAAGAAACTGCTCACCCTGGTTCTGGCGCTGGTCATGCTGGCGAGCGCTGCGTGCGCGCTGGCCTATGACGGCGAGATCCTCACCCTCACCGCCGACAGCGACGACGATCCCTTCACCTGGGACGCTTCCACCGACAAGATGGCCGCGTTCATCGAGGACACCTTCGGCATCCGCCTTGTGCAAAGCGAAACCAACTATTACAACAACGACTTCGCCGTGACCCAGCTGGCCGCTGTGGACGGCGTGCTGCCCGAGGTCTTTACCGCGGACATCCTCTACTATCCGCAGGAGATCACCCAGTTCATCCCCGAGGAGCTCGTCGCCGAGATCCCGGAGGAGCTGCTTGACAAGTATCCGCTGACCAAGGCGCGTCTGGAGAACGACGCCGTGGCGCAGATCGTCAAGAACATGTACGGCGGCTACTACTTCCTGCCGAAGCCGGACTCCGCCGATCCGTCCATCTACATCGCCGAGCGCAAGGGCCTGTTCATCCGCAAGGACTGGCTGGAGGCCGTCGGCATGGAGATGCCTACCACTTGGGAAGAGCTCTATGAGGTCTGCCACGCGTTCACCCACAACGATCCGGACGGCAACGGCGTCGATGACACCTACGGCCTGACCGGCGACGGCATGGGCACGCTGCGCTACTTCTTCGCCTCCACCGGCGTTTCCAACCGCTACTGGAACCGCGACGAGGAGGGCAACTGGTTCTTCGGCGCGCTCGACGACAGGAACATCGAGGTTCTCGAGTGGCTGCGCAAGATGTACGAGGACGGCTCCATCGATCCGGACTTCGCCGCGACGACCTGGAAGACCGGCCTGCAGAAGTTCTCCTCCAACACCTTCGGCGTGTGCGTGCGCAATGCGGACGCGGACTGGATCAACGGCGTGGCCGTCGAATACTACGGCGCCGCGAACCCGGACTGCAACCCGTTTGACCGCGTGAGCGTCATCCCGACCCTGGGCACCAACAAGGGCGACGAGGCCTGCATGGAGGGCTACATCTCCTGCATGGTCGCCATCCAGTTTGCTCCGGAAATCACCGAGGAGAAGATGGACCGCTTCCTCGCCTTCTACGAGTACCTGCTCTCCGATGAGGGCAAGTACCTGCGCATGGGCTTCGAGAACGAGGACTGGGTCCGCAACGAGGACGGCAGCATCTCCCTCATCCGCGATGAGAACGGCAACGCCTCCCTGCTGACCAGCAAGTATCCGTGCATCGCCGCGACGC
>CAMENN010000102.1 GCA_945928315.1 uncultured Clostridia bacterium | reverse complement strand
CTCTCAATGTCTTTATTTTTTCTTCAGGTGTTGCACTTGATATGATAACCTAAGCTCGCCCCTAAAACCCCGCCAAGGGGCGCCGCCCCTTGACCCCGCAAGGGATTTCATCCCTTGACCCTTCCTCGCTTCGCGCGTATCTTCGCTTCTTTTCTATTATTCCGTTTCCAGCATGTCGTTCAGATTCAGAATGCCCGTCACGCCGGAGCCAACCACGCCCGGCAGCTTGCCGTCCCAGCGCTCCGCCAGCGTATTCTGAATCGTCTTCTCGCTCAGCTGCTCATTGATCTTCTGCAGACGGTATGCCTCCGCGTCCGCCGCCAGCTTCACCGCGTCGGCCTCGGCCTGCGCCGCGATGCGCACGCTCTCCGCCTGCGCCTCCGACTGCTTGATGGCGACCTGCTTCTCGCGCTCGGCCTGCGCAATCGCCGTCTCATTCTCGGTCGCGGCCTTCTTCTTGAGCTGCTCGGCGACCTGCTTCGACTCCACCGCGGAGATGAACTCGTCCGAGAAGTCAAAGTCGATGATGTTGAAGTCGGTCACGGAGATGCCCATGCCGCTGAGCTTGGCGTCCAGCTCGTCGCGCATCATGTCGGAGGACTCGGCGCGCTTGCTGATGAGCTCCTCGGCGGTATACTGCGCGCAGACGGACTTGAGCACCTCGTGCGTCGCGGGGACGATCAGGTTGCTCTCGTACGCCTGACCCGCGGTCTTGTAGATGGAAAAGGTCTTCTCCGGCTGGAGCCGGTAGTTGACCGCCAGCGTCGCGGAGACGGTCTGGATGTCCTTCGAGAAGGCCTCGGTGCTCAGCTCCAGCTTCTTGACGCGGTTGTCCATGGAGATGATCCGCTGCACGAACGGCAGCTTGATGTGCAGGCCCTCGGTCAGGGCGCTGTCCTCCACCTTGCCCATGGTCAGCAGGATGCCGGTGGAGCCGACGGGGACGGTCGCCACGCTGTTGATGGCGAGGATGGCGAGCACGGCGAGCGTCACGCAGGCGATAATCAGTTTCCTCATAATTGCTTCCCTTCTGCCGGGGCGATAGCCCGGCCTCATCTTCCCAGAGTGTTGTGCTGGCGGCTGCGCTGCCGCCGGGATGCGTCGCATTGTGTGAACATCTTAACAAAAAGCGGTCGCCCCGTCAACATTCCCATTTTTATGGATAAAATGGACAAAAGACGACAAACGGCCGATTGATTTTATGGATTTGTATGTTCAGCTTTATGGGAAGTTTCAGGGCGTGCGGCGCTTCTCGCGGTAGCCCTGCGGGGAGAGCCCGGTCTGCCGCTTGAACTGCTCGCGGAAGTACTTGGCGGAGGCGAATCCGGCCTTCTCGGCGATTTCCGGCACGGAAAAGTCAGTCGTATCAAGGAGTTTTTGGGCATGGCGCACGCGCAGGCCGGTGACGTACTCGGACAGGGACATGCCCACCCCGGCGTTGAACTCACTCGAAAGCGTGCTCGGGTTGGCGTAGACGTACTCGGAGAGCTGGGTCAGAGACAGCTCGCGGGTAAAGTTGCGGTTGATGTAGCTGAGCGCCATCAGCAGCGTCGGGCTGTAGCGCGGCACCCCGGCGAGCTGGTCAAACACGGTGCGCAGGGCGGCGTGCACATAGCCGCTGTAATCGGAGAGCGTATAGAACCCGCTGCGGAGCCGGTGCTGCACATGCACGATGTCCGGATAGACCGTTTCCAGCATGAGCAGCAGGTCCTCAAATGACGTGTACAGCGCGGAAAAATTGGTCATGGAATAGGAAGGCGCGATGAGTCCGTCGATGATGTAATCCGCCTGGCGCAGTGCCTGCGCGCAGGTGCCCTCGCAGACGAGGTGAAAGAGGCGGCGCACGTTGCCCTGAATCGCCGTCACATCGCAGGGGCGGGCGGTGCGTTCGCGCAGCGCGCGGGTGATGACGCAGTCCCGGACGCCGAAGAAGATCAGGTCATTCAGCTCCCGCGCGTCGAGGAACGCCTGATGCAGCTGCTCGTAGCCGGAGTAGGGGCCGACGAAGGAGGTGGAGATGTAGGGCAGAACGTCGTGCCTGTTGACGCGCGTGTGCGCCATGTACCCCTCGTAGAGCCGCTGCACCATCGCCTCCAGGGAGAGCGCGGGCGACGCGCCGGGGCTGAACAGCACGCCGACCTGCTTGGAATTATCCTCCTTCACCTGAAAGGTATTGCCGTCGTAGCCGTTCTCGCGCAGCAGCCCGTCGATGACCCGATAGATGTGCAGGACGCTGGCAACCCCGTCGTTGAACGAGTCGGGCGTGAAATTTTTGGTAAACTTCTTGTGCGTGCCGGTCATGAAGAAATAGAAGTGCGACGGGTCAAACCGCAGCGTCAGCGCGTTGTTCTTCACATAGCTTTCGATGAGCAGCTCCTGCTCGTTGCCCAGAATGTAATTGAAGATCAGGTTGTCGCGCACGTAGTCCGTGTCGCGCTTGTCAATCAGCCTTTTTTCCATGCAAAAGTCCTCCGTATAGCGAAATTATAACAGAAGGATGTGTCGGAAAAAAGGGAAAAGTCTGTAATCTTTGGAAAGTCAAAGAATTTGGAGGGCCATGCGTGCGGAAAAGTGTGTTATACTTGTGTCAAGTGTGCGGATGACGCACGAGTTAAGGAAAGGAAGGTTGATTCATCATGAAGAACATTTCCCGTCGCGATTTTCTGAGGGGCGGCGCGGCCATGGGCGTGCTCGCCGCGATGGGCGGGGCCACGATGGCTGCCGCGGAGGAGAGCTACACCTACGCCGATACCATCAAGTGGGACGCGCAGTATGACGTTGTCGTGCTGGGCATGGGCCTTGCCGGCATGAACGCTGCCATCGCCGCGGCGGACGCTGGCGCGAGCGTCGTCATCGCCGAGAAGATGAGCGAGGCGCTGGCGGGCGGCAACTCCAAGGTTTGCGGACAGCTCTTCGCCTATGGTCACAAGGACCCCGATGCGACGCTGGCCTACTACAAGGAGCTGGCGGGCGGTCGCGTGGTCGAGGACGACATGATCGCGACCATCGCGAACGGCGTCACCTACCTCTGGGATACCATCAAGGACAAGTTCTTCGGCGGCGACGACTCCGAGTTCATGGACTGGACGGGCCTGCCGCTCATCGGCGAGATGAGCCCGGAGTATCCGGAGTTCACCGGCAGCGAGAAGATCGCGCTGTGCACCACGCACAAGGGCGTCAGCGACAGCTTCCTCTTCAGCACGATCAAGAGCGCCGTGCTCGAGCGCAAGGACAAGATCGACGTGTGGTATGAGTCCCCGGCGGTGGAGCTGATCCAGGAACCGGAGACCAGGACCATCCTCGGCGTCAAGGTCACCCGCAAGGGCGAGACCCGCAACGTGCGCGCGCTGAACGGCGTCGTCGTGGCGACCGGCGGCTTCGAGTGCGACCGCCGCATGGTGCAGGAGTACCTGAACATCACGAACTACTCCGTCATCGGCGGTCAGTTCAACACCGGCGACGGCATCAAGATGTGCCAGAAGGCCGGCGCGCAGCTCTGGCACATGAACGCCTACGAGGGCGGCTTCGGCACCAACAGCTGCGGCTACATCGTGGAGGAGGGCAAGGCTGCGGCGCAGGTGGCAACGCTGACCCACAACGCCATGACCGACGGCGCGATGATCATCGTCGGCACCGAGGGCGAGCGCTTTGCCAACGAGTCCGAGATTCCGCGCCACGGTCACCTCTACGAGAACGGCATCTGGGAGAACCCGAAGTATCCGAACAGGATCTTCATGATCTTCGACCAGACCCAGTTTGACCAGATGAAGGCCGACGGCGTGTTCCGGACCGAATTTGAGGGCGACGTCCTCTCCGCGGCGACCATCGAGGAGCTGGCGGAGAAGACCGGCTGCGTCGCCGAGCGCCTGGCGGACAGCATCGAGAGCTTCAACAGCTTCGCTGCAAACGGCAAGGACTACAATAAGAACCGCGCGGCGGGCACGATGCGCGCGTTTGACGGCGCAATGTACTACGCGCTGCCGATGAGCGGCCTGATGCTTAACACGCAGGGCGGCCCGAAGCGCAACACGAACGCCGAAATCCTCGACACCGACGGCAAGGCGATTCCGCATCTCTACTCCGCGGGCGAGATGGGCGGCATCACGGCCTGCATGTATCAGGGCGGCACCAACGTGGCCGAGTGCTTCATCTTCGGCGAGATCGCCGGCAAGAACGCCGCGGCGCCGAAGGACGCGCTGCCGGCCTACAACGCGGCCGCGAAGGTCGAGTCCACCCCGCTGACGCTGGGCATGGATACCGACGTGGCGGCTGCCGCGACCTTCGAGGCGGGCGAGAACGAGTACGTCGGCACCGGCAAGGGCATGATGGGCGACGTGACCGTACGCGTGACCATGGCCGACGGCAAGATCGCCACCGTCGAGGTCCTCGAGCAGAACGAGACTGTCGGCATCGGCGACAAGGCCATCGAGGCGCTGCCGGGCAGATTCGTCGGCTGCGCCACGGCTGAGGAGATCGACGCCGTGGATGCCGTCGCGGGCGCGACCATCACCTCCGGCGCGCTGCGCGAGGCCGTGAAGGCTGCGCTGGCGCAGGCCAAGTAAGCCCTCCGACATCCGATTTTTCCCTCCTGTTAAAAAACAGGAGGGATTCTTTGTTTTGCTCGTTTATTCTGTCGAATCATTTGGATTTTATGTTGCAATATCTGTCAACAGGTGGTATACTAGTATCAAACCGAAAAGGGGCCAATCCACCCTTTTCCCATCATCATGAAAGGAAGGACATCCCCATGAAGAAAACCTCTGTGCTCGTGTCCCTGCTGCTGGCGCTGTGCATGCTCGTCTCTTGCGCGCTGGCCGCGGAGTACACCTACGACCCGGAGCACCCGTATGACGGCGTGATGCACGGCCTGTTCAACAACGTGGCCATCACCGTCGGCGAGGAGACCGGATACGCCACCTACTACCTGACCGAGGGTCTGCAGCCCTGGGCGCAGGCTGTGCTCATCCTGACGCCGGACGGCGTCACCGCCGAGGAATTCGCCGCGAGCGAGACCGGCGAGCAGTGGAAGGCCGTCGCCGACGAGTACAAGATCGGCGTGACCTTCCTGGCGCCTGTGAACGGCTCCTGGAACCTGACGCTCGATCCGGCTGGCGCGGATGACGGCGCGATCGTCAACCAGCTGTTCTTCACCATGCGCTCCAAGAGCGTGAAGCTCGACGCGCCCTTCTCCATGGACAAGACGCACTGCGCGCTCGTCGGCTACGGCGAGGGCGGCGCTGCGGCCCTGCTCTTCGGCGCGGAGTACGTGACCGACTTCAGCTCCATCATCGCGGTGGACGCGACCGAGGTCCCGGCCGAGTCCCTGGCGACGATCGCCGAGCAGACCGTTCTGCCCTTCCCGCACAACGACGCGCTCTTCTCCGAGGAGATGAACGTGCTGGCCAAGAACGTGGCGGCTCCGGTGTGGTTCATCAACTCCGCGACCGACAACGCGCTTGACTACTACATCGCCTCCGCGAAGGCCACGCCGGCCAACGCGAACGACTGCGCCGAGACCGCCTATGTGGGCGAGAACGAGGCCGTGCGCATCTGGGTGACCGGCAAGGCACAGGACGCGAAGTCCATCTATGACAACTTTGCGGGCCGCACCAACCGCTTCATGGGCATGGAGGACGGCGGCCGCGTGGCCTTCACCACCGACATGAGCGGCGAGAACTTCATCTTCCACGAGGAAGAGATCAACGGCGAGATGCGCCGCTGGATCACCTACGTTCCGTCCTGCTATGACGGCAGCGAGGCCGTTCCGGTCGTCATGAGCATCCACGGCTACACCGCGTCCATGCAGTCCATGGTCGAGGAGTCCCGCTGGTGGGAAATTGCCGAGAAGGAGAACTTCATCGTGATCTTCCCGCAGGGCTATGTCCGTGACCTGCCGATGATGGGCAACGTGCCCTGCGCGATGTGGCTGGGCGGCGGCTTCAGCCAGCTGGCTCAGGGCATTGACCCGATGACCGACGTCAACTGCCTGAACGCGATTCTGGACAAGACCGAGGCGGAGTACAACATCGACAAGACCCGCGAGTACGTCACCGGCCACTCCAACGGCTCCATGATGACCCTGAGCATGGGTTCTGCCAGCGCGGAGCGCTTCGCGGCGATGGCCCCGATCGCGGGCTTCGGCGTCGGCTCCATCGAGTCCGAGGCGCTGATTCCGACGTGGCTGCTCTACGGCGAGTATGAGACCTCCATGTCCCAGCTGGTCGAGGGCGGCAGCACCGTCTCCATGCTGAAGGTGCTCGACGAGCACAACGGCGTGGACGAGACGACGCTGACCATGAGCGAGCAGTACGACGGCCAGTGGCAGACCGGCACCTTCTCCAACGCGGACGGCGTGCCGATGGTCAAGTTCACGGAGATCAAGCGTACCTCCCACATCTACATGCCGGAGGAGCCGCAGCAGATCTGGTATGAGTTCTTCGTCAACTACACCCGCGGCGAGGACGGCACCCTCTACTACAAGGGTGAGCCGGTCAAGGCGGGCGAGTACGTCGCCGACACGACCTGGTATGCGCCGGCGCCGGCCGAGAAGGCGGGGAAGTAAGCCTTCCCAAAACGGAACAGGAGCAGCGGTTTTCCGCTGCTCCTGCTTTTTTATGCGGTTTTGCCCATTCTCCGGTGCTGCGCCGGGAGGACGGTCATGCGCCCCTTTTCCTCTTTTTCAGGGCATCCCCCGCCATCGCCAGCGCAGTCGCCAGAGAGACGGCCTCGCCCACGCGCCAGACCGTTCTGCCCACGAAGCGCACGGACAGTTCGCCCTGCGTGCCCGCGGGAATCGTCACGGCGATGCGGTTGTTCTCCCCGCGCGCAATCTCCACAGCCTCGCCGCACAGCCGCGCCTCGTAGCCCTCGAAGGCGAACAGCGGCAGCTCCACCGTGCCGCCCGCCGCCGATGCCACCTGCGCCGTGACGCGCGTGCCGAACCTCTCGCAGTCCGTCAGCTCGACGTCGCCCAGCGTGTGCACGGTCATGTCCTTTGTCTGTGAGATCACGGTGCCCGTGAGCGTGTAATCCTCGAAGACCTGATCCCACGCGGGCACATGCCCCGCCTCCAGATATCCGTCCTTGCGCGTCTCCTCCGTGAGCATCGGCATGGCCACCGCCGCGCAGAGCGTCAGCGCGGCGAACTGCGCCGCCACCGCCTGCGACTCAAACAGCCGGGAAAGCCCGTAGCCGCCCGCCAGCGCGAAGCACAGCGTCGTCACCATCAGCAGCCGCCACGGGAACTGGATGTACGAGACCAGCCCGCCGGTCAGCTGCTCCAGGCGCGCCCACGGGCACAGCGTCGTCGTCATCAGCGCGGCGCACGCGCCCACGGCCACCAGCAGCAGCGCCAGCCGGTCCTCCCGCGCGCGCCTTTCGCGCGTCGCCGCCGCGTAGAGCGCTGCCGCGGCGCCCACCAGCAGCGGCAGACCGATGACCAGCGAAAAGCCCTTGAGCGTGCCGTCCGCCGGATCGCCGCCCATGCCGTCCATCGACAGGAGGAGCTGTGCCGGGGAGATCAGCTGCCCGGTCGTCCAGCGCGGCATCATGGAGGTGCTCACGCCGCTCAGGCTGTTGGTGACCATCGGAATCAGCGCGTACAGGCACAGCCCCAGCGCCGCAGCCGCCGCGAGCAGGATCGCTCCCAGCCGCCTCTCGCGCACGATGCGCACGATGAACACCGCGCAGACCGCGACCGCCGCCAGGCCACAGAGCACCGCGGTGATCAGGTGGCTCTGGAAGATCGCCATGCCGGAAAACGCCAGCAGCTTCCAGCGGCGCTTCTCCCCCAGCACGACCTCATACAGCCCCAGCACGAACAGCGGCAGGAACGCCATCGCCAGCGATTCGCCCACGCTGAAGCGCGTGTACATGTCCGTCAGGCGGTAGGCGGAGAGCGTGTAGAGGATGGAGGCCAGCACGCCCGCGTTGCCGCTCTTCATCAGCCTGCCCGCGCAGCAGCGCATGGCCAGCGCCGCCGTGACCGTGATCAGGATGAAGAAGACGTGCATGCTGAAGTTCAGCGAGGCGTTGGCCAGCATCATCGCCGCGGGGATGTAGAGGAACAGCTCCGGATAGAAGCTGGACGTCACCGCGCCGTAATGGTTCTGCGAATACGCGCCCAGCCGCGCCGGGAACTGCCCGCTGCGCAGCGCATTCAGCATGTTGAGCAGCCGGTCGAGGTGGAAGGCGCTGTCGTGTCCGAGGCCCAGGTTGTCCTTGAGCGTCGGCGCGATGGCGATGAGCACTGCCAGGCCGATGAGGATCAGCTCCCCGCGCCGCCGCGGCGTCAGCCAGCCGCAGGCCCAAAGCACATCGAGGAGGGCGATGCCCGCCAGCGCGAACAGGCACAGAAACAGCCTGTCCGTGTTCGCGTCGCCGACAAGGCTTATGCGGTTCACGCGCAGACAGGTGCCCTCATCATAGCGCACGAGCACCTGCAGGTTGTAGACCGGGTCGAGCGCATGGAAGCGCACCGTACCGCCGGACTGACCGGGCGTCAGCTCAATGCGCGCGGGCGAGATCGCGGCGCCGTTGGTGGAGGTCAGTTCGATGGCGTTCGCGCCATCCGTCTCGATGTCCCAGCTGAGCGTGTACCATCCGGCCTGCAGCGTCAGCGCCGGGCCCTCGTTGATCACACCGCAGGGCTCGCCGCTGCGCTCCATCCCCTCCGGAAAGGAGAGCCTCGTCAGGTGCATGTCGTCCCAGCGCTGCGCCCCGCGTCCGTTCCCCAGAAGGACGAGCAGCGCCATCAGCGCTGCGCAGATCACTGCGGGGATGTACTTCTTCCATTGCTTCATGCGTTTTTCCCTCCGTCAGCGCTTCATTTGACTGGCTCCGCGTACAGCTCCGTCCAGGCGGGCACAAATCCCGCGCGCAGCGCAACCCTCTGCGAGGCGATATGCGACATGGACGTGCCGTAGAAGGGCAGCGCGCCGCGGCGCTCGACCTCCCGCGCCAGCAGGGCCGTCAGCGTCCAGCCCAGCCCCCTTTTCTGATAGGCGGGCAGCACGTTGATGCCGATCTGCCACATGCGCAGGCTGTCGAGGCTGGCCCCGGCCATCGCGGCGAGCTCGCCGTCCACCGACGCGGAGACGCCCAGCACGTCCGGCACATCGGGCAGGAACGCGTATGCCTCCCCGAACCGCCCGTCCCCGCGGAACTGCTCTATCTCCGCCCGCTCATACCAGGTGATCGTCAGGCCGTCCGTGCAGGGCTGCACCGGATGCGCGGGCAGGAAGAACGGGTGCGCCATGGCGATGCGCAGGCCGTCGGCGTTCAGGCGCTCGTTCAGCGCGCGCAGCACGGAAAACTCCATGAACCACGCGGCCTCCTTCTGCGCATAGCGCTCCCGGCACCACGCGGCCATCTCCGGCGATCCGGCGACGAGCAGCTTGCCGTCCACGCACGCCGCCCGGAAGGGGTCATGAAAGCCGCGCTGGCCCGGGCGCTGTGAAATCACGGTGAATACGTTTTCAGGGCTCTGCACCTGATCGACGGTGCAGCAGTAGTCGTCCGCGAGCTGCGCGGCGAGGATGGGATCCATGGGAAGGCCTCCTGTCGGGATTGTTATCTGGGAAAATTCTGCAGGGGAAGGGGAAAGTCCTGCCTGGAGCGGTTTTATGACAAAACACGGTCTATATGCGCGAAGCGAGGATTGGAGTCTGGGGGACCCGGGAAACTCGCATAGTCGTGCCGCAAGCGGCACTCCTTGCGATTTCCGACGCTCCGCCTGCCTGTTTCCGCCACTGGCGGCGGCAGGCTCCGGTCCCAGGCTAGGGGTTTGGGGGGACTGGAGCC
>CAMENN010000101.1 GCA_945928315.1 uncultured Clostridia bacterium | reverse complement strand
TGGAGCAGGTGATGGGAATCGAACCCACGCGGTCAGCTTGGGAAGCTGAAGTTCTGCCATTAAACTACACCTGCAAAGGCCTGCCAACCGGAGTATTCAATCATATTCTATCCAAATCCGGGAGAATTGTCAATATCCGTTTGAACATTTTATCCATTTCGCTCCTCAATGAGCTTTTCCAGCTTGTGCTTGACGCGCTGGAGCGCATTGTCGATGCTCTTGACGTGCCGGCCGAGCATCTGTGCGATCTCCTGATAGCTCTTGCCGTCCAGGTATGCGGCGAGCACCCGGCGCTCGAGCGGGGAAAGCGCCTCGTCGATGCGGCTTTCGATGCTCACATAGCTCTCCTGGCCGATGAGCAGCTCCTCCGGATCGGTGCTGCGCCCCTCGGTGATCACGTCAAGGAGCGTGCGGTCGCTCTCCTCCTCGTAGATCGGCTTGTTGAGGGAGACGTAGGAGTTGAGCGGGATGTGCTTTTGCCGCGTCGCCGTCTTGATGGCGGTAATGATCTGCCGGGTGACGCACAGCTCCGCGAAGGCGTGGAAGGAGGTCAGCTTGTCGGGCTTGAAGTCGCGGAACGCCTTGAACAGCCCGATCATGCCCTCCTGCACGATGTCCTCGTGGTCCGCGCCCACCAGGAAATAGGAGCGCGCCTTGGAGCGCACAAAGTTCTTGTACTTGTTGAGCAGGTATTCCGACGCGTCCACGTCGCCCTGCTGCGCCAGCAGCGCGATCTCCTCGTCGGTCATGCGTTCAAAATCGTGGTGCACGCTCCCACCTCCTTCTGCGCTCATTCCTCGCCCCTGCGCATTTTATCGAACAGCTCCCGCTGGTGCGGCGGCAGCCGGGAGAGGATGTCCCCGCGGGAGACGCGCTCCTCCTTCATGCGCCCGCGGCCGGCGCTGCGCACCTGCGACAGCTCCATGAGAAACTCCCGCGAGGAGATGCGCACCGCGCCGCGCCCGAGCGTCACCGTCTGCTCAATGGCGTCGCTGGTGGCCACGCGCACGGAGCGCCAGCGGGGCGCCGCCGCGCAGGCCGCCTCGATGTAGTTGTCCGCGCTCTCGCCGTGGCGGGTGAAGACGACCTCCACGCCGTGCGCGTTCATGCGCGAGCGGGTCGTCCGGTCGGTGTAGTGCCCGTCGAAGACGACGACCACCTCCTCGCCGGAGAAGCCCGCGTAATCCGCGATCATGTGCACCAGCCTGTCGCGCGATTCCTCGATGGTCAGGTGCTCCGCCTTCGGCACGCTCCAGGCGCCGATGACGTTGTAGCCGTCCACCAGCAGAAGCGGCTTCATGTCAGGCCCTCGCGCCCATCATGGCGTAGAGCAGCACGCCCGCCGCCACGGAGGCGTTGAGCGAGCCGATCTGCCCCTTCATCGGCAGGCTGACGAGCCTGTCGCAGCTCTCCTGCACGAGGCGGGAGATGCCCTCGCCCTCCGAGCCGATGACCAGCGCCGCCGGGCCGGAGAAATCGACCTTGCGGAAATCCTCGCCGTTCATCGCGGCGCCGTAGATCCAGACGCCTTCCTTTTTAAGTCGTTCGATGGTGCGGGTCAGGTTCGTTTCGCGCGCGACGGGGATGTGCTCCACAGCGCCTGCGCTGGCCTTGACCGCCGCCGGGGTGAGGCCTACGGCGCGGCGCTCCGGGATGATGACGCCGTGCGCGCCGACGCACTCCGCGCTGCGGATGACCGCGCCGAGGTTGTGCGGATCGGTGACGCCGTCGAGGATGACCAGGAAGGGCGCCTCGCCGCGGCTCTTCGCCAGCTCGAGCATCGCATCGACGGTCTGATAGGCGTAGGCCGAGGCCACGGCGATGAGGCCCTGATGGTTCGGGGCCATGGCATCGAGGCGCGCGCGATCGACCTCCTGCACGATGATCTTCTGCTCATGCGCCATGGCGACGATCTCGCGGGCGGAGCCGATCAGCTCGCCCCGGGCGACGAGCAGCTTTTCGATGTCGCGGCCCGCGCGCAGCGCCTCGCGGATCGGATTGCGGCCGACGAGCAGGTTGCTCTCCTCCTCGGGTTCGCGCGGCATCTCGGGGCGCGGGGGCATCGGGCGGCGCTCCTCACGCGGCGGCCGCGCATCGCGGCGCTCCGGGCGCGGCCCGCCGAAGCTGGGACGCTCGTCGGCATACGGGCGTTCGCCGTACGGGCGGCGCTCGCCGTTGCTCGGGCGGTCGCCGTACGGGCGGCGCTCTCCATCGTTCGAACGGTCGCCATACGGGCGGCGCCCGCCATCGTTCGGGCGGTCGCCATACGGGCGGCGCTCGCCGTTGCTCGGGCGGTCGCCGTACGGGCGGCGCTCGCCATTGTTCGGGCGGTCGCCGTACGGGCGGCGCTCGCCATTGTTCGGGCGGTCATTGTAGCTGCGGCGCTCCGTCGGCACCGCGCGGCCGCCGTCGCGCTCCGGGCGCTGGGTCAGCTCGTCGTCGCGCCAGTCGTCGCGCTTGCTGTGGGGCTTCTTTGTAAACTGATCGTAGTATGCCATGCTCTTTCTCCTTCAACGGTTCATGCCGGTGTTCTATGTTGTATATCCAAGGCCCGGGGCAGAGTCCGGGAGACGTTGGGGCTGCCGCCCCAAGCGCCGCCTGAGGGATTTCATCCCTCAGACTCCCTTCCCCGCTTCGCGCCTGTTTCAAGCAGCGTTTGCGCGACCGAAAGCGCCGCCACGGGCGGCTGTTCGGCCTGCGGATGGGCGCTTCGCGTTTGGAGACGTTGGGGCTTTGCCCCAAACCCCACAAGGGGCGCGAGTCCGGGAAACTCGCATAGTCGTGCCGTAAACGGCACTCCTTGCGATTTCCAGCGCTCCGCCTGCCTTGACCCGATCAGGGACCAGTCCCCTGGACCCTTCCTCGCTTCGCGCTGATCCTTGCAGCTTTGCAATTCACAGGTTTTTGCACTTCTCCCGGACCTCGCTCGCCTTCCCGCAGGTGTTCTTCCCCTCGGGACACGGGCCGCTCACGCACGCCGGGCCGGCATGCGCAAACAGCGCGGGCGCGGCCTCGCGGCAGCAGGCAAGCATCTGCCAGGCCATCTCCCGGATCTCCCACTGGGCGCGGTTGCAGCAGCGCAGCTCGAAGAAGTGCAAAAGCTCCCGCGCGTTCATCGTCACCAGCAGGCGCGTCGCGGCGGCGTTGGGCAGCACGAAACGCGCGTCCTGATTGGCGCTTTCCCCGGCCCCGCCCAGTTTTTCCTGCCACTGGCAGTACCATGCATGCATCTGGTCCATCTGGCGCGCGAATTCCGCCTCGGCGTCCTCGCCCAGCGCGCTGATGGACGGCGGAACGACGTAGTCAAACCCGTCGGCCATGGAGACATAGCGCTGGCTCTGCACGGAGAACGAGGCGATGCGGTGCCTCGTCAGCTGGGCCAGCAGCGCGCGGGAGACGCCCTCCACGGCGAACGTGAAGCTCGCGTGCTCGGTCACGGACAGATGCCCGCGCTCCATGACGCGCTCCACGAATGCCGCCTGATCCTTCGCCTCCACGCGCTCGCGCAGGCTCTCCACATCCGCCTGCGCATAGCAAAGCCGCGCGCCCAGCGCCACGATCTCATCCGGATCGGGCGTCGCGCGCAGCAGAATCACCTTGAGCTTCGCTTTTGCCATATGTCCTCCGTGCGCGAAAGCGCCATCTGTTCAAGCTCCACCAGCCGCTGCGTCTGCCCGGTCAGGTAAAGGTAGCCCCACAGGGCCTCCAGCCCGGTCGCGCGGGCATAGTCGGCGGGATCGGCGTTCCTGGGTGCGGCGTGCTTGGCCTGCGCATTGCGTCCGCGGCGGGCGGCGTCGGCCTCCTCCCCGGTCAGCTCCGGCTCGATGGCCTCGAGCATGCGCGCCTGCGCGCCCGCACTGACCATGCGCACCGCCTGCCGGTGCATGCCGCCCACGGCCATGCCGCCGGAAAGCAGAAAGCTGCGCACGCACAGATCGTGCAGCGTATCGCCAATATACGCCATTTGCAGGGGATTGTACTCGCGGATGTCGCGGGGCGGACAGGCCGCGCGCATCGCGTCAAGGGGTTCGGTGAGCAATTCCGTCTCTCCTTCAATAAAGGCTGACAGGACCGGCGAACGCGCGATTTTGCACAGTCTGCCATTTTGTCTATGTTACAGTATATCATCAATTTTCGAAAAGTAAAGGGCGGAAATGACAAAAAGCGCGTGCCCGCGCTTTGGAGTCTGTTGACAGGATGGGAAGGCCGCCCCTTCATGGAAATCCGCAGCGGCGACATGCGCGGCGCGAGGGACCTGGGCCTGCCGCCCGCTGTGCGGGAAACAGGCAGGCCGAGCGTCGGAAATTGCAAGGAGTGCCGCTTGCAGCACGACTATGCGAGTTTCCCGGGTCCCCAGCCCCTTCCTCGCTTCGCGCGGTAAAAAGCGGCTGATCAGTCTCCCTGCGGCTCATCGCTGCGGTCCACGGCGGGCAGCGGCTCCGGCTTGGGCGCGGCCAGCGACTGCCACGCGACGACGCCCCGGGCCACCGCCTCGGCCACCTTCTGCCGGTAGTCCCCGGTGAGCAGCAGCGCCTCCTCCTCCCGGTTGGACAGAAACCCGCATTCCACCAGCACGCTCGGCATGCCCAGCGTCAGGATGTAGTAGTCGCCGGAGAGCGCCGTGCGCTCCTTCTTCGGGGTGAGCGCCCCGTTCATGCTCTCCTGCACCGCGCCAGCCAGCAGCCGTCCCGCGGGGCAGCCCTCCCGGTAGAAGACCTGCGGCCCGCTCTGCGCGCGCCCGGCGTATTCGTTCATATGGATGGAGAGCACCACGTCCGCGCCGCCGTCCACGATGAGCCGGGCCCGGCGCTGCATGTCCTGGAGCTTCTTGCGGATGGGCGGGTCCTCGTCGCACAGCGCATAGTCGTCCGTGCGGGTCATGATCACCCGGGCGCCCAGGCCGCTGAGCAGCTTTTGCAGCCGCTGCGCCACGTCGAGGTTGAGTCCCTTTTCCGGCACGCCGCTCACGCGCCCGACCGCGCCGCCGTCATAGCCGCCATGGCCCGCGTCCACGGCGATCACCAATCCGGCCAGAGGCCCCTGCGGCGCGGGCGACGCCGTCTGCTGCACGGCAGCCTCGCGCGCGGCGAACACCGCCGCCGCGTTTCCGCCCGCGCAGAGCGTGAGCAGCACCGTGCACACCGCCGACACCGAGAGCAGCATGCCCGCAGCCAGCCGTACGCGATCCCGTTTTCCCATCGCCATCCCTCCGTCTCACCGATGGGTATGCCGCGCGGCACGGGGCTATGCCGGGGAGCGCTCCACGGTCCGTTCACAAGCCCGGTTTTTATGTTCTCGCAATATTTGTTACAAACCTGTGTTCGCCTTTTCCACGGGTTATCCCCAGGTTTTCCACTTGTCCACCCCGTTTATCCCCAGCCTTGTCCACAGCGAAATTCCATGATTTTTCAGGAAAAACCGATTTTCTCCACAGATCCGCCCGTTTTCCCACAGGCTTCCGCCGGTTCTCTCCACACGCCCTGTGGATAACTTGAATTATCCACAGTCAAAAACTTATGACAGGATTTCTTTTCGTTTGTCATCAATTCGTAATACATCCGACGTCTGTCCGCCGCATTCTCTCCACAATTTTCCGTGAGGCCGTTCACATTTTCCTGCCGGGCGCAGGTTTTCCGCATAAAAACAGGAGCCGCACTCCCGCAGCTCCCGTTCGTCGTCAGAATACGCCGAGGAACTTTTCCAGCCTGTCGATCTTCTCCGCCTGCGTGTCGCCGCAGTGGATGCAATGGCGAATCTCTCCGGCGTCACGCTATCCACCGTGTACAGCATGGTCGATCCGCGCCGCCGCGAAATCTCCATCACAGCCATCAAAAAGCTCTGCGACGGACTGGAAATCACGCTTGGCGAGTTCTTTTCCTCCCCGGAGTTTGATACGCTCGAGCAGGAAATCAAATAAGCCGGAGACAGCACGCACTGTCTCCGGTTTTCTTATGTGCTCACACCAGCCGCAGACCCGGCATGGCGTTGAGGTCCATCCCGGCGATCTCCCCGCGCATCAGCCGGTAGAAGCCCGCGCTGCCGATCATCGCCGCGTTGTCCGTGCAGAGGATCGGCGGGGGCATCACCAGACGCAGCCCGCTGCGCTGGCACTTGTCGTTCGTGGTGTTGCGCAGGCCGGAATTGCTCGCCACGCCGCCCGCCAGGGCCAGCACCTTCGCGCCGGATTCCTTCGCCGCGAGCACCGCCTTGTCGCTGAGCAGCTCCACCGCCGCGTACTGAAAGCTCGCCGCGATGTCCGCCGCGGGCACGTCCTGCCCGTTCTGGCGCAGCTTGTGGACGGCGTTGATCAGCGCCGTCTTGAGGCCCGAGAAGCTGTAGTCGTAGCGGCCCGGCGTCTTGACGTGCGGCAGCGTCAGCGCGTGCGGATTGCCCTCACGGCTGAGCTTGTCCAGCAGCGGACCGCCCGGATACGGCAGGCCCAGCACGCGCGCGGCCTTGTCAAACGCCTCGCCCGCCGCGTCGTCCATCGTCTGCCCCAGCAGCGTGTAGACGCCGTAGTCGTCCACGCGCACGATGTGCGAGTGACCGCCTGAGGCGACCAGGCACACGAACGGCGGCACGAGGTCCGGATGGGCGACGTAGTTCGCGCTGACGTGTCCCTCGATGTGGTTGACCGGGATGAGCGGCTTGTTCGCCGCAAAGGCGAGCGCCTTCGCCGCCGACACGCCGATGAGCAGCGCGCCGACCAGCCCCGGGCCGTAGGTGACGGCGATGGCATCGACGTCCTCAAGGCGCATGCCCGCCTTTGCAAGTGCCTCGTCCACGACCGGATCGACGCTCTCCACATGCTTGCGCGAGGCGATTTCCGGCACCACACCGCCATACATCGCGTGCAGCGGGATCTGCGAGGAGATCACCGAGGAGATGACCTCGCGCCCGTCGCGCACGACGGCCGCCGCTGTCTCGTCGCAGCTCGACTCGATCGCCAGAATCGTCGCGTGGCCCGCGGCGCGCAGGCGCTCCGCCTGCTCCCGGGCCTGTGTTTCATAACTCATGCTTGTTCCCTCTCAGACAGATTGCGGCGGATCATCCCGCCCACGACGGCATACACCGCCAGCAGCAGCGCGCAGACGATGCCGAAGGACGCGCCCGCGCGCGCTGCCACGGACACCGCCGCCCGCTCGAAGAACAGCTGCGGCATCATGCGGATGAGCACGTCCGTCGCCGGGTCCATCAGCCACAGGTCGTTCGTGAAAAGTCCCTCGTGCAGGCGGACGAACGCCGCGGCGAACCCGCCCGAGCGCACCGTGAGCAGCAGGCCGCCCGCCAGCAGCACCAGAATGGCCGCGCCGCACACCGCGCCCAGCGCGACCGCCCGGCGGCGCTTTGCCAGCCGCGCGCCCGTCCAGGCCGCGGCGACTGCCAGCCCCGCGGCGATGCCCACGCACAGCTGCGCGGCCCGCTGCGCCCGCAGCACCAGCACATGCACGTCCCGAAGATGCGCCTGCTCGCGCCCGTTCAGCGGCTCGAGCGCGAAGTCCGCCGACTCCGCCGCCATGCCCGCGGCGATGCCCGCCGCCAAAGCGTCCTGTTCCTGCGCGTCCAGACCGATATACACCGTGACCTCCCCATCGGAGGTCAGTCCCATCGCATCCATGACCGCCTGCCGGGATTGCGCGCCGTAGAGCGTTTCATCCACAGCCGCGCTGCGCACCGCGCCGCCAAGCGCGCCCGCCGCCGCCAGCAGAACCGCCAGACAGACCAGCGCACCCGTCGCTACAGATAATCCCTTCATGCCTGTCCCTCAACGTCAAAAAGGGATGCCCGCCGGCATCCCCTGTGTGTTCAGCCGTCCGCTGATTCTTTCTTTCCGGGGCGCGGCAGATCGCCTGCCACTCCGGTTTCATCTCCGGCGATGTGAAGCATATGCGCACGTCACCGTCCGCACACTTCGTCAACCCGCAGCCCGTCCCCCACCTGAAAACAGAGTTTCGGAGCGCCCTCCGCGCGAACGAAACGGCATAGAATCGAGCCGCAACGAAAACCTACCAAGTAGTATCCGAGGGCCTTCCGCCCGAAGGATACGGGTTCAAGCAGGCGCGAAGCGAAGTGAATATAGCCTCAGGCTATTGCATTTGGAGGTAGGCCGTGATAAAGCCGTCCAGCTCGCCGTCCATAACGGCCGACACGTTGCTCGTCTCGTAGCCCGTGCGGTGATCCTTCACCATCGAATACGGATGGAAGACGTAGGAGCGGATCTGGCTGCCCCACTCGATCTTCTTCATCTCGCCCTTGATGTCCGCCATCTTCTCCTCACGCTCGCGCTCGCGCAGCTCCAGCAGGCGCGCCTTCAGCATGCGGATACAGTTCTCGCGGTTGTGCACCTGATCGCGGCTTGTCTGCGAGGAGACGACAATGCCCGTCGGATAGTGCGTCATGCGCACCGCGGAGCTCGTCTTGTTGACGTTCTGTCCACCCGCGCCGCTCGCATGGTACGTGTCCACGCGCACATCCTTCATGTCGATCTCGATCTCGTTGTCGTCGTCCTCCATGATCGGGGAGACGTCCACCGAAGAGAACGACGTCTGGCGGCGCGCGTTCGCGTCAAACGGACTGATGCGCACCAGCCGGTGCACGCCCTTCTCGCTGCGCAGGAAGCCGTAGGCGTTCTCGCCGTCCACCTCGAAGGTGACGGACTTGAGGCCCGCCTCGTCGCCGTCCAGCAGGTCGATCAGCTTCACCGTGAAGCCGTGGCGCTCGCAGTAGCGCGTGTACATGCGGTAGAGCATCAGCGTCCAGTCCTGCGCCTCGGTGCCGCCTGCACCCGCATGCAGCGAGACGTAGCAGTTGTTCGCGTCATAATCGCCGCGCAGCAGGCTCTCCAGACGCAGCTCCTCCAGATCCTTCTTCAGGCGCTCGATCTCCGCGCCCGCCTCGGCGACCAGATCGGCGTCGCCCATCTCCTCGGCCAGCTCCATCGTCGCGTCCACATCGTCGGCGCGCTGGTTCAGCTTGGCAAAGTGCTCCACCTTGTTCTCGGCGATGCGCACCTTGCGGGAAACCTCCGTGGAACGCTTCAGGTCGTTCCAGAAGTCCGGCTCGTTCATCGTCTCGTGCAGCTCCAGCAGCTGCTCCTTGAGCCCGGCGACGTTGAGCGACTCGCCCGCCTCGGCGATGCTCGCGCGGATCTGCGTCATTTGCTGGCGGTAAAGATCCAGTTCGATCACGGGAATTCACTTCCTTTTCTACTCTGTATGACAGGCGCATACCGGTCAGGGCGCGGAAGGGCGGCATGACCGGTATCGCTGCTAAATCCTGTTTTCTTTGGCATGGGGCTGCGCGCACGGAGCGCAGACCCCCGTCCCGCTTCGCGTGGATTTTACGCGGCTTGGCCGGAATCGCAATTGTCGCCTTCGGCTCCTCTGCGATTCTTGCTTCATTCGGCGCTTCGCGCTTGGGGAGACGTTGGGGGATTTCAGGCCGGGAAACTCGCATAGTCGCGACGCAAGCGTCGCTCCTTGCGATTTCCGACGCTCCACCCGCCTTCATCGCCCACAGGGCGCGGCGGGCTCCGGTCCCCTTGACCCTTCTTCGCTTCGCGCGGTTTCAAGCGGCTTGGCGTCAGGCCTCTTTCCCGCAGCAGTTCTTATACTTCTTGCCGCTGCCGCAGGGGCAGGGATCGTTCCTTCCGACCTTCTTCTCCACGCGCTTGGGGCCCGCCGGGCCGCCCGCGTGCTGCGCCTGCTCGAGGTTCGTCTCCTTCACCTCGGCGACCTGCTTGCGCTCCTGCGGCACGTTGATGCGCGCCTGATACATCCGGCGCACGGTATCCTCACGAATCAGGTGCACCATCTCGTCGAACATATCGTAGCCCTCGATCTGGTACTCCGTGACCGGATTGCGGTTGCCATAGGCGCGCAGGCCGATGCCGTCGCGCAGCTGGTCCATCGCGTCGATGTGGTCCATCCAGCGCTTGTCCACGCAGGAGAGCAGCACGACGCGCTCCAGCTCGCGGGTGTCAATGTGAATCCTGTCAAACTCCGCCTCGCGCAGCGCGTAGAAGTCGCGCGCCTCCTGC
>CAMENN010000100.1 GCA_945928315.1 uncultured Clostridia bacterium | reverse complement strand
TGAAATTCTACGACAGCCCCTTATTTTCGTGTCTGCTGCTCGGGGAACAGTCCACCGGGAAGGCGCCTGCCTTTCTTTTTTGTCCGTCCGTCTATTCGCTTTCGCCCTCTCATACACATGCCGGGAGGGGGGATTTCCATGCGTCGGATGCTCTATATCCAGAGCCGCGCGCCCGGCGTGCTCTGCGTCAACGGGCAGTTCTGCGGGCCGCTTGAGGGCGGGGGACAGGCGTTCCCGATGAGCCGGGACGCCGAGGTCTATGTGCAGCTGTTTCCGTTCTCGCGCACTGCAGCGCCGCTCACCGCCGCGCTCATTTTGCAGGACGGCGCGGTGCAGCGGCTCGAGCCGCAGGATGCCGCGTATGCGCTGCTCTGGCCGGACGGCGTTGTGCAGCTGGAGCTTGCGCCGGACGCGCCGCAGGTACAGACGCCGCCGGAGACCGAAACCGCCGCTGCGGACGTGCTGCTGCGCTATCTGCAGGCCAGGCTTGCCGGGGACGCGCAGGCCGACGCGCTGCTCCTGCGCCCACAGGAAGGCGTGGATGTCGCCGGGGCGGAGGCCGTCGTGCCGCTGCGTTTCCCGCCGCTGGCCGCGCCGGAGCGCTTCGATGCGCGCGCGGGCCTCGTCTACCGCGCTGCGCCCAACGTCGCCCGCGTGGACGCTGTGCTCGCTACGACCGTGCCCGCCGGACAGGGCCACCGGCTCATCGAGCGCATCGCGGTCATCCGTACCGGAGCTGACGCCCCGCGCGGCGCAGCTGCACCTCGCACAGCGCGCCCATGAGCAGCAGCGTGCCCAGCAGCTCCGAGAGCGCCCCGTGCGCGCCATGGCTGAAGGAGAGCGCACACAGCGCGATGCCGCCTGCCATCGTCAGCATCGGCCAGTGCAGCGCATCCGCATGGCCCGCCGCGCCGACGACGAGGTACTGCGCACCCATCATCAGCACGAACGCGCCGTGAAACAGCGGCAGCGTCGCCGGTTCAAAGCGCTGCCACAGCACCGCGGCGGCGCTCAGCGCGACGGCGAGCAGACCGCACAGCAGCCGCTCCGCCCGCGCGCAGCCGCGCAGCAGCAGGCCGTCCCGCAGGGAAAGCGCACCGAACAGCAGCAGATACGCCGCCGTCAGCAGCGTCGTCGCGCCGCACAGGCGGGCGGGGAAGACCAGCGCGTGCAGCCCCATCGCGACGAGCACGGCGGCGCGGGACAGCGCGCGGCGGGAAAAGGCGAAGAGCAGGGAATGCTTCATGGGGACCTCCTGAGAAAAGGCAAAGCTTCTTGAAACCGGCGCGAAGCGGGGAAGGGGTCTGGGGACAATGTCCCCAGTCCAGGGGTTTGGGGGACTGAAGCCCGCCGCCGCCAGTGGCGGAAACAGGCGGGCGGAACGTCGGAAATCGCAAGGAGTGATGCTTGCATCGCGACTATGCGAGTTTCCCGGACTGAAATCCCCCGACGCACTCCTATCGCGAAGCGATCAGAAATAAAGCAGTCAGGGAGCGAAGCGATACCTGACGGGGAATCTGCGCACAGCCCGTTTTCATCTGAACGCTGCCGGGCATCCCGTGATCACGCCCCGCTTCCCATGGCAAGCCTCACGCTGCCTGACCCGCCCCGCTGACGATGCGGTAGTACGTCCGCGAGGTGATCAGGTAGACCAGCACATACAGCAGCGAGAACGCGCCGTAGGAGACGAGCACCGTCGTGACGAACAGCCGCGTGTTGAACAGGCCGAACACCGTCAGCAGCTTGGTGAGCATCGGGAAGGCGAACGCCAGGTGCACGCCCGCCACGACCAGCGGCAGGAAGAACACCGTCAGAATCTGCGAGTTGATCGACTGGCGGATCATCCTGAGGGACAGGCCCACCTTGCGCATCACGTCGAAGCGCGCCTGATCCTCGTAGCCCTCGGTGATCTGCTTGTAGTACATGCTCAGCACGGCGGCGCACAGGAACGCGGCGCTGAGCATGATGCCCAGGAACAGGAAGCCCGCGGTTGTGCCCTCGTAGTCGCCGCGGTTGTCCTCGCGCACCTTGCGGTAGATGTCAATCCCCTCGTCCTGCATCGCCTTCGCCAGACGGCTGCCCAGCGCGGAGGTTTCGGCGTCCGAAAGCGTTGTATCGAACGCATAGATCGTGCTGATGCGCGAGCTTGCTTTGCCGTAGGCCGCATTCTGCGCCGCGTAGAACGCCATGAATGCGTCCTCATCCGGAACGATCAGCAGCAGGGATTCCACCACGTCGAAATCGCCCTGCGCGTCCGTCGGCAGCGGAATGTCCGTAGCCGCGAACGTATAGGTCAGGCTGCCGAACACCGTTACCCCGCCATTCAGGCGATGGAGCAGCGAGCCGGTCGCCAGCGCCTCGCCCGGCGCCAGCACATAGGATGTGCCGCACATCGCATTGTAATCCGCCAGCGGGATTACGGTGATGGAAATGATGCTGTCCATATCGGTGAAGCTCTCGTCGCGGTCGGCGAGGATGCTTTCACCGTCAATCCGCCCCGCCGCGCCGGTCGAGCGGTAGCTGATGACGTTCTCCGCTGTCAGTCCCTCGCTGGCCAGCGCCCGCCCGATGGGCGCGCTGAGCGCATCGGCGGCGGGCAGCTCGTCCGACTTGTGGGTGATCTCGATCTGGCGCGGGTACTGGGTCATCAGCATGTCCTGCGTGCCCGCGTACAGGCAGGTGACGCTCGAGAGGATGACCAGCACCATCGTGGAGAGGATGCAGATGACCGCCAGGCTCGTGCCGTTGCGCTTCATGCGGTAGCGCATGCTGGAGACGGAGATGAAGTGGTTCGGCTTGTAGTAGTAGCCTTTGTTGCTCTGCAAAAGGCGCAGGAAGAACACGCTCGCGCTGGAGAAGCACTGGAATGTGCCGCCGATGACCAGCAGCACCGCGATGAAGAACATCGTGAACGCCGAGAGCGCGTTGCGCACGCGCAGCGCCAGCACGTAGCCCGCGGCGAGCATCGCGATGCCCAGCAACGCCTTGAGGGCATTGGCGCGCGGCGGCTTTTCGCCGGAGCGGCTCGCGCGCATCAGCTCCACGGGGTTGCTGCGCAGTACGCTGACCGCCCCACGCAGGAAGATCAGCAGGAAGATGGCGAGGAACGTGAGCGCCGTCGTGCCCAGCAGACTCGGGGCGACGGTGAAGTCCGGGGAGACGGGCGAGCCCATCAGCCGCAGCAGCGAGAGCTGGAACGCCTTGCTGGAGAGCACGCCCAGCGCAAGGCCCGCGCCGATGCAGATGCCCGCGCAGAACAGCGTCTCAAAGAACACGATGCAGACGATGTGGCGCTTGCTCATGCCGAGCATGTTGTACAGGCTTAGCTCGCGCCCGCGCTGCTTCATCAGGAACGAGCTGGTGTAGAGCAGAAACAGTGCGGAGAACAGCATCATCACATAGACGCCGAGGGTCAGCAGCATCGCCATCTGCGCGCCGCCGCTCATGCTCAGCAGCGCCGGGTCGCCCGTCAGCGCGGAGAGCACGTAGAAGATCATCACCATGCACACGCCGGAGAGCAGGTACGGGACGTAGAGCCGGCGGCTCTTGCGGATGTTCTGCGCGGCCAGGCGCGCATAGAGGGAGAGCTTCACTGCGTATCACCGCCCGTCGTCAGCATCGTGAGCGTATCGTTGATCTTCTGGTACATCGCCTCGCGGTTTTCGCCGCCGCGGTAGAGCTGGTGGAAGACCTCGCCGTCCTTGATGAAGAGCACGCGGGAGGCGTAGCACGCCGCGCGCACGGAGTGCGTGACCATGAGCAGCGTCTGCCCGGTTTCGTTGATCTGGTCAAAGAGCGTGAGCAGCTCCTCGGAGGAGCGGGAATCGAGCGCACCGGTCGGCTCGTCAGCGAGGATGAGCTGCGGGCCGGTGATCAGCGCGCGGGCGACGGCGACGCGCTGCTTCTGGCCGCCGGAGATCTCGTAGGGATATTTGCCCAGCAGCGCTTCGATGCCCAGCCGCCGCGCGAGCGGGGTGAGTTTGGGCTGCATGTCGGCAAAGCGCTGACCGGAGAGCACGAGGGGCAGGAAGATGTTGTCGCGGACGGTGAAGGTATCCAGCAGGTTGAACTCCTGGAACACGAAGCCGAGGTGCTCGCGGCGGAAGGCGGCCATCTGGCTCTCGCGCACGGTGGTCATGTCCCGCCCGGTGAGCAGCACCTGGCCGCTGGTGGGCGTATCGAGTCCGGCGAGGATGTTGAGCAGGGTGGTCTTGCCGGAGCCGGACTCGCCCATGATGGCGACGAACTCGCCCTCGTTCACGGAGAAATTGACGTTGCGCAGCGCCTCGACGCGGTTGCCGCCCAGGCGCGTGGTGTAGACCTTTTTGAGGTTCTTGACTTCGAGAATGGCCATGTGTGTGTACCTCCTTGTGTTGACAGGAGCATTATAGCAAAACGGGGAAACGGCAAGCCATCGCTTTGGCTTACATTTCCCCGGGAAAGCTTACAGTTTTGTAAGGTAAGTAGCTTAATGCCGCGCGAAGCGGAGAAGGGTCAAGGGGCTAAGCCCCTTGCGGGGTTTGGGGCGGCGCCCCAAGCGGGTTTTAGGCCGGCAGCCCTAACGTTACCCATCGCGAAGCGATCCAAGAAAAAGCAGTCAGGGAGCGAAGCGAGACCTGACGGTGGGGTTGCGCGCGGTCTGTTCTGAGCTGCCAAGCCATTTGTATCATCTGCGTCTGCACGATGGCTTTGCGCATCCAACCCGTTTCAATCGTAGGCTGCTGCGCAGCCTGCTCTGAAACTGCGTTTTCTTTGGATGCTTTTGGGACTGCCGACCCGGGAAACGGAATAGTCGCGCAAGCGCTCCTTTCCGTTTCCAGACGTTCCGCCCGCCTTCATCCGCCACTGGCAGCGGCGGGCTTCAGTCCCAAACCTGCTTGGGGCTTTGCCTCAAACCCCACCAGGGACCAGTCCCTGGACCCCTCTTCGCTTCGCGTTGTTATAAGCAATCTGTCTTCAACCCGCTTACTCTGCCAAAACCTCCCTCTTTTCCAGCCCGATGAAAAAGCGCGTGCCGCGCCCGACCTCGCTCTCGCAGCGCAGCGTGTGGCCGAGGTTGTCGCAGATGCGCCGGCACAGGTACAGCCCGATGCCGCTGGCGCGCTTGTCCTGCCGCCCGTTGTGCCCGGTGAACCCGCGCTCGAAGATGCGCGGCAGGTCCTCCGCGGCGATGCCGATGCCCGTGTCCTCGATGCACAGCACCGGCCCCTCCGACGCGCTCACGCGGATGACGCCGCCTGCGGGCGTGTACTTGACCGCGTTCATCAGCAGCTGATCGACGACGAAAGCCAGCCACTTTTCGTCCGTCAGCGCGGCGGCGCCCTCCATCGGCACGAGCTCGAGCCGCAGCCTTCGCGCGATGAACTGCGGGGCGAAGCGCCGCGCGCAGGCGCGCACCATCGGCTCCAGCTCCACGCGCGAAAAGACGTAGTCCGTCCCGTCGCTGTCCAGCCGCAGATAGCACAGCGCCATCTCGACGTACTGCTCGATGCGCATCAGCTCGCACAGCGACGCGCGGGCCTCGCGGGTATCCTGCCCGGCGAGCTGCAGGCGCAGGGCGGCAATCGGCGTCTTGATCTGGTGCGCCCAGAGGGTATAGTAGGCGATGCGCTCGTCATAGCGCGCCTGCGTCTGCCCGAGCAGCGATTCATGCAGGCGCGTCAGCTCGCGCAGCAGCGCCTGATAGTCCGCCTCGATGATGCCGCGCGGCTCCGGCAGATTTCCGGCGCACAGGTCGGCGCAGGCAAGCAGCGTGGTCAGCGTGCGGTGGCGGCGGCAAAAGCGCGCAAAGCTGACGGCGAGCGCGGCGAGATACACCGGCAGGCAGAGCGCGCAGGCATAGCCGACGGCGTAGAGCGGCAGGCCGTAGAGCAGAAACACCAGCGCGAACACCGCCAGAAACAGCGGCGGCAGCAGCGCCATGTGCCGGGTGCGGAAGTAGGAGAAAATGAGGGTCATGGGGGCCTCCTGAGGGGATGGGGGTATGATTGCAATGGCCGGTCGGGGGATGGGGGATACGGGGTTCACGACGCGGCTCTGCGCTTTCGCCGCCGTAGACCGCCTTCGGCGACAACGGCGAAAAGAAGCTGTTCGGAAAACGGGGGACATTCAGGAAAAGGGGACGTTGGGGGCCTTGCCCCCAATCCCCTGCCTGGGGCGCCGCCCCAGACCCTGCCAGGGATCAGTCCCTGGACCCTTCTTCGCTTCGCGCGGCTTCAAGAGGCTACTCTATGATATACCCCTGCCCCTTGCGCGTGGCGATGAAGCCCGAAAGGCCCAGCGCGTCCAGCTTTTTTCTCAGCCGCGTCACGTTGACCGTCAGCGTGTTCTCATCGACAAAGCTGTCCGTCTCCCACAGCCGCTCCATCAGCGCCTCCCGGCTCACGATCTGCCCGGCGCGCTCCATCAGCGTCAGCAGAATCCTGTACTCGTTGCGCGTCAGCGACACCTTCTCCTCGCCGTAGGTCAGAAACGTATCCGCCCGGCTGAGCATCACCCCGCCGTGCTCGATCACCTGCGTCTGCCCGGAAAAGTCGTAGGCCCGCCGCAGCAGCGCCTGAATCTTTGCGCTGAGCACGGTCAGGTCGAACGGCTTGGCGATGAAGTCGTCCGCGCCCATGGTCATCGCCATCACGATGTTCATGTTGTCGCTGGCGGAGGAGATGAACACGATGGGCACCTTCGAGACCCTGCGGATCTGCTGGCACCAGTGGAAGCCGCTGTAAAACGGCAGCGAGATGTCCAGCAGCACCAGATGCGGATCAAACGCCGAGAACTCGCGCATGACCTGCGTGAAGTCCCGCGCCGCGCACGGCTGCATGCCCCATGAGGCGATGTGCGCGCAGACGGCCTGTGCGATGGCGTCGTCGTCCTCGACGATGAAGATGCGGTACATGGCGGATTCACCTCGCGTTTTTTTGTCGCATGTCCGGAGGATAGTATGCGAGAAGGTCGGCTCTGGTCAGGCGGCAATCCATGTCGCCGGTGTCGGCCGTGGCTTCGTCCGGGCGGTTATACTGACGACAGCAGCTGAGCAACTGGGCGCCATCGATGAGCCGGATGCCGAATTGACGGGCATATTCGACGGCAGGCGCGGAGAATGAGCTGGTGGTCACAAAGACCATGACGTCTGCCTGCTCGAGGGCATTTGCGCCGACGAGTTTCTGGAGCAGGGGCCTGCCGACTGGATTGGCGGGAGAAAAGCATTTGCATTCGACGATGTAGCTGACGCCGTCTTTTTGCATCCGAATGTCAAAGCCGCCGTCGTTGGTGCGGCTGGTAACCTGCGTTTCAAAGCCCATGGCTGAAAAAAGTCTGGCGCAGAATACTTCAAAATCGTACGGACACGTTTCGAAGCGTTGCACGATCGCATTGACGGAGGACAGGCGCTGCATGCGCTCGGCCTGCTGATGAAGATAAGCGCGCTTCTCCTGCTCCAGCCTGCATAAAGGAATCCGGCGGCCCTGCTGGCGCAGATACTGGACGAGACGGACCATGTCAATCGGATCGGAACAGGTGACGTGAAAGTTGTCGATGAACAGGGAGCATCCGTCATACATGATGCGGTTGTTCCTGCGCCGCCTGTCGCGGCTGCCGTCGCGGTTGGCGTAGAGCCAATGGGGAAAGCCCAATGTAAAGGTGTTGGCTTGATTCATGCAGCGGCGGGGCCTGTCGCGAACCGTCATGCCCGAGGGCAACCGGGGAATGGCATATCTGCTTTTGAAGGCTGCTGTGACGGCGAGCCGCTTCGCCAGAACAAACAGAAGAATGACCAAAGCGCAAAGAGGCAGGATGAAAAGAATGGTGGTCAGTGAATCGGGCGACTGCGTGAATGCAGGCATGCCGGCATTTGTCATGGAATCATCTCCCTGAACCGGAATGGCTTCAGTATACCGCAAACCCCGCAAAAAGGAAAGCCTTTGCCGGCGCACTTGCTTTTTGGCGGCGCAGCGGGTATAATGAAACGGAACAAGCGGCGCCTTGTGCGCGGACAGGAGGCTTATCAATGACCCCGGAAGAAATGGAAGAGCGCGACATCGTCGAGTTTACCGATGAGCAGGGCAACACGCTGCTGCTCGAGGTGATGGACTACTTCTTCTACAACGGCGAGGAGTTCGCTGCGCTGTGCGACGCCAAGGAAAACCCGTCGGACGACGATCCGGACGACGACCCGGTCTACATCATGAAGATCAACGCCTTCACGGACGAAAACGGCGAGGAGATGGAGGAGTTCGTTCCGCCGGATGAGGCGCTCATGGAGAAGCTGATTCAGGTCGTCCGCACGCGCTTTGTCGAGGATGAGGACGCGGACGAGGACGACGAAGAGGAATAACAAGGTCCCGGAAGGGGCGCGGACGGGGCGGAGCAATCCACCCCGCCTTCTTTGATTCGGGAGGATGGCGGATGAACGACCTGCTCAGGCTGAAAATTGAAAAGCTGCCCACCTGCCCGGGCTGCTACCTGATGAAGAGCGGGGGCACGATCATCTATGTCGGCAAGGCGGTCAACCTCAAAAACCGCGTCAGCCAGTATTTCCATGCCTCACGCGACCACACGGTCAAGGTGCGCGCGATGGTCGAGCGCATCGACGACTTCGACATCGTGCTGTGTGACACGAACCTCGAGGCGCTGATTCTCGAGTGCAACCTCATCAAGCTGCACCGCCCGCAGTACAACATCCTGCTCAAGGACGACAAGCACTATCCGTACCTGCGCATCGACGTCACGCAGGACTATCCGCGCGTGGAGCTGGTGCGCCGCGTGCAGAAGGACAGGGCGCGCTACTTCGGCCCGTACATGGGCGCGACGGGCGTGCGCGAGGTGCTCGACGTGCTGCGCGGGCTGTTTCCGCTGCGCACCTGTGCGCAGCCCATCCGACCCGGCACGACGCGGCGGCCCTGTCTGCATCATCAGGTGGGCGAGTGCCTGGCCCCGTGCGCGGGGCTGACGACGCCGCAGGAGTACGGGCAGGTCGTGCAGCAGGTCATCGACTTCCTCGGCGGCAAAAGTGACGCGGTGGTTGACCGCCTGACGCAGCAGATGACGCAGGCGGCGAAGGAGATGCGCTTTGAGCAGGCGGCCATGCTGCGCGACCGCATCCGCGGCGTGCAGAACCTGATGGAGCGACAGAAGGCGATCAACGTGCGCGGCGGCGATCAGGACATCCTCGCGTGCGTCAGCGACGGCATCGACGCGATGGTGGAGGTCGTCTACGTCCGCGGCGGGCACATGATCGGCGCGGAGAGCTATGCGCTGGAGGGCGCGGGCGACCAGTCCGTCGCGCAGGTGCTTTCACAGTTCATTTTGCAATTCTACGACGACGGGCGCATGCCCGCCAGCGAGCTGCTGTGCATGCAGCTGCCGGAGCAGGCGGAGGACATCGAGAGCGTGCTGACCGGGCGGCGGGAGGGCAGGCGCGTCGTGCTGCGCGAGCCGCAGCGGGGCACCAAGCACAAGCTGGTCGAGCTGGCGGTCAAGAACGCGACGGACGCGCTGCAAAAGCGCAACGCGCACCTCTCGCGACAGCGGGAGCGGACCATCGGCGCCTGCGAGGCGCTGGCGGCGGCGGTGGGCATGGACCACACGCCGCGGCGCATCGAGGGCTACGACATCTCGAACACGCAGGGTGTGCTGTCCGTGGCGAGCATGGTCGTGGCGATCGACGGCGAGGCCGCGAACAGGGAATACCGGCACTTCCGCATCAAGACGGTCGAGGGCGCGAACGACTTCGCCTCCATGAACGAGGTGCTCACCCGCCGCCTGACGCGCGCGCGGCAGGAGCGCGAGGCGCTCATGGCGCAGGGACGGCTGAATCCGGACGGCACGCTGCCGGAGGGCGCGCCGCCGCTGACGGGCTTTGCGGACCTGCCGGACCTCATCCTCATTGACGGCGGCCCGCAGCAGCTGCGCTTTGCGCGCGAGGCGATGCTGGCCGTGGGCTATGACATCCCGATCTTCGGCCTGGCGAAGCGGCTGGAGGAGATCTTCCTGCCGGACCGGGAGGAGAGCATCCTGCTGGACCGCAAGTCGCCCGCGCTGCACCTGATCCAGCGCATCCGCGA
>CAMENN010000099.1 GCA_945928315.1 uncultured Clostridia bacterium | reverse complement strand
TGGTCTACGTCTCCCGCAAGGACTTCCAGATCAAGCACATGGGCCACCGCATCGAACTGGGCGAGATCGAAACGGCGCTGTGCGCCGTGGAGGGCGTGGAGCGTGCCTGCTGCCTCTACCTGCACGACAAGGGCAAGATCCTGTGCTACACCTGCGGCCCCGCGCAGAAGGCTCAAATTGTGGAGTCACTGCACGAGACGCTGCCGGCCTACATGATCCCCAACCTCTTCCGCACGGTGGAGGCCATGCCGCTGAACAAGAACGGCAAGATCGACCGCAACGCGCTGATGGCGCTCTACGAGAAGGAAAAGGAGGCCCGCCATGGATAAACAGGCGCTTTCCGCCATCGCCGCGCGCTTCGGCACGCCGTGCTTCGTCTTTGACGAGGAGGCGCTCGCGCAGCGCATGCGGGAGATTCGTCAAATCGTCGGCGACAGCGTGCAGCTGTGCTACTCCATCAAGGCGAACCCGTTCCTGCTGCCCGCCATGCGGGAGCTGACACAGCTTCTGGAGGTCTGCAGCCCGGGCGAGCTGACCATCTGTGAGGACCTGCATGTCACCCCGGACGCCATCCTCTTCTCCGGCGTGAACAAGACCGCCGCGGACATCGCGCACGCCATGGACGCGGGCGTCACGCGCTTCACCGCCGAATCGCCGCTGCACATCGAACTGCTCAACGACGCCGCCGTCGCGCGCGGCCGGGTCTATCCCGTGCTGCTGCGGCTGACCGCGGGCTCCCAGTTCGGCATGGACGAGCGCGACCTCACCGACGCCATCGCCCACCGGGACCGGTATCCCGGCCTGCGCTTTGAGGGCATCCACTACTTCGCGGGCACGCAGCGCAAGAAGCTGAGCGAGCAGCGCGCGGAGCTGACCATGCTGGGCGAGCTGTTTGACCGGCTGAAGACGGACTACGGCTTCACCGCAGAAAAGCTCGAGTACGGCCCGGGCCTCTACTTCCCCTACTTCACGCACGAGGACGCGAGCGACACGCTCGCTCCGCTGCGCGAGCTGGCCCCGGACCTTGCCGCCATGGCGCAGCGCGTGGAGCTGACGGTCGAGATGGGCCGGTTCTTCGTCTCGGCGTGCGGCACCTATCTGACCACCGTCGTGGACACGAAGGTGAACCGCGGCTATGCCTACGCCATCGCGGACGGCGGCATCCACCACGTCAACTACCTCGGCGGCAACATGGGCATGCGCCTGCCGCACATTCAGCACATCCCCGGTCCGCTGCACAGGGACGAGGCGCCGCGCGACTACGTGCTCTGCGGCAGCCTGTGCACCACGGCGGACGTGCTCGTGCGCAAGCTGCCGCAGTGCGCGCTCGCGCGCGGGGACGTACTGGCGTTTGAGAACATCGGCGCATATGCCGTCACCGAGGGTCCCGCGCTCTTCCTGAGCCGCGATCTGCCCCGCATCGTGCTGCACAACGCGGCGGGCGACCGCCTCGTGCGCGATACGATCCACGCATCCTCCATCAACCAATCCAACACATAAAGGAGTGTATTATCATGAGAGACACCATTCTTGACCTGCTCGGCGAGATCGCCGAGGGCATCGACTTTGACACCTGCACGACCCTTATCGACGACGGCCTGCTCTCCTCGCTGGACATCATCCAGCTCATCGGCGCTCTGAACGACGAGTTCGACATCTCCATCCCGGCGACCGAGATCATCCCGGACAACTTCAACAGCGTGGACGCGATGGCGGCCATGGTGAAGCGGCTGGCAGAGGAGTAATTACCACAGAGCGGCTTGAAGCCGCGCGAAGCGAAGAGGGGAGTCTGAGGGATGAAATCCCTCAGGCAGGGGCATGGGGGTAAGACCCCCATCGTTCCCACATCGCGAAGCGATCAAAGAAAACGTAGTCAGGGAGCGAAGCGTTACCTGACGGGTTGTTTTCGCATAGTTCGGTTTCATTTGAGAGTCGTATGTATCTGACAAAAGAGCATCTGCGCGGACTTTCCGTGCGGATGCTCTCTTCTTTTGGGTTTATTGTGCTTCCCCTTCAAACGCCCCTTTGACGATCTGCGCGAGCGCCTGCGCCAGCGCACGGTGATCCGCCGCCTCCATGTGCAGGTGATCCTGTTCGCTCGGGTGCGCGACCGACGCCGCGTTCAGATAAAGCCAGCCATGTGCCTTGGCCCGCGCCTCAAACAGTGGCGCAAACTCTCGGGAGTATGCCGCCGCCTCCTCGGTGAAGCCGGTAAAGCGGCTGCGGGAGATGCCGTCGCCGATCTCGATCGGGCTGACCAGCAGCACGCGCGGCACCGGGTAGTTCGCCCCGTACTCGTAGCGCTCCACCAGACGGCCAAGGCCCGCCGCGGCCTCCGCCACGTCCACCGGCAGCATACCGAAGCGGTGCTTCATGTCGTTCGTGCCCAGCATCAGGATGACCAGGTCGAGCGGCCTGTGGCTGCGCAGCGCCACGCGAAGCTGCGCGCGGCCGTTCTTGTCCTGCTCAAGCTCGTCCTCGAAGATCGTCGTGCGCCCGCCGCAGCCCTCCTCGATGACCCGGTAGCCCGGGCCAAGCAGCTGCTGCAGCACGCCCGTCCAGCGCACCTCGAGCGGCCAGCGTCCGCCCGCGGGATTCGTGCCAAACGTGTTGGAATCGCCAAAGCACAGAATGTTGATCATCGTGCATCTCTCCCTTTCATTGCTATGCGCACTATACCACAATCCATGCGCAAATGCAAGCCGCTTTACATTCTCCGCGCGCGGGGGTATAATGAAGTCATCTTGAAAGCAGGAGGTTTTTTCCCATGATCCGTCAGGCAGACATCCGCGCCGTCGAGCACCTCGGCGGCGGCCGCGGCACCGCATATGTCCATCACATTGTCTCCAAGGAGGAGCTGCTCGGCCACGGCAGGCTCTACGCAAAGGTCATCCTGCCGCCGGGTGCGAGCGTTGGCTGGCATCAGCACCTGCGCGACACCGAGCCCTACTACATCCTCAAGGGCCAGGCCGATTTCATCGACAACGACGGCAGCGTCACGCGCGTCGGCCCCGGCGACTGCTGCATCATCGAGGTCGGCCAGTTCCACAGCCTTGAGAACAACTCGCAGGAGGACGTGGAGTTCATGGCGCTCATCTATAACGAGGCGGGGTACTCCAACCTGTAACAGGGACATACACAAACAGACCGCGGTCGGAATTGTCTGACTGCGGTCTGTTTGTGGGAGGGTGATAAACGGGGTTCAAGCCACTTTTTCTTATTCCGCCTTCATTTCCTGTTCCAGAATCCCCGCCGCTGTCTCCACGAAGCGGATGCACGGGCGCACCTTGTAGTATTCCGGCGTGCGCGGCAGCGGGTCCTGTGCCAGCTTGCCCGGCAGCGCCGCAAGCAGCTCCCGGCAGACGAGCGTCCCGTGCTGCGCGCGGAAGTCCTCCGCCAGCGCGCGCACATGCGCGTAATGCGCCTTCTTCCCCGCGTCATCCTTCGGGCTGTCGTAGCCGAAGAGCAGTCCCGCGACCATCAGCATGCCCGTCACCGCGCCGCATGTCTCGCGCATGCCTCCCATGCCCCCGCCAAAGGAGGAGGCCAACCGCACCGCCTGCCGCTGCGTCATGCCCAGCTCGTCGGCAAACGCGCCAACCACCGCCTGCGCGCAGTTGTAGCCCTCGACGAACAAGTCCCGCGCCTTTGCCGTGTGATCGACCGTCTCCCCGGCCAGCTGGCGCAGAAGACGCCTGTCCGCCGGGCAGAAGGCTTCCCTCCGCGCTTCCTCCATCGTCATGAAGCGCATGTCCGCATGCTCCAGCCGCTTCGGCTCACCGGAGAGCGTCACGCGCAGCAGCGTGAGCCGCACCGTCACGTCCTCATAGGCGTGCACGACCTGCGCCGCCTCCCCGCCGACCTCAGCCTGTACGCCCAGCTCCTCGCAAAGCTCGCGTGCAAGCGCCTGCCCGCGCGTCTCGCCCGGCTCCACCTTGCCGCCGGGGAATTCCCACATGCCCCCGCGCGCCTTTTCCGGCGCACGGCGGCAGGCCAGAAACCGTCCGTCCCGCTCCATCAGAGCCGCAACAACTTCCAGCATAAAAAAGCCTCCTCACATCACAGAAACAGCTCGCTGACAAACACCACCGCGCAGGAGAGCACGGCCACCGTCAGCAGACTCTGGCCGCTGAACGCGAGCGCCACGCCCGCAATCAGCGCCAGCAGACCGGACCACACGCTGTTCGTCGCGTACAGGATGTCCGGGAAGGTCATCACCGCAAGCGTCACATACGGCACATAGAACAGGAACGAGCGGAGAAACCGGCTGCGGATGGGCCTGCGGATCAGCGTCAGCGGCAGCACGCGGATCAGATAGGTGACCGCGAACATGATGAAGATGTACACATAGACGTTACGCTGCATCGTCTTCCTCCTTCACCGGGAACAGGATGGCCGCCGCCGCGGAGAGCACGACCGTCAGGATGATGACGCGCATGCCGGTGGACAGGCCGCTCATCGGCGGCACCTTCGCAAAGAGCAGGCTGGCCGCCATGGAGATCACGATCAGTCCGGCGAGCACGCGGTTCTTCCGCGCGGGCGGGACGATGACGGCAATGAACATGCCGTACAGCCCGACGCTCAGCGCACTGACCACGCTGGCCGGGAGCACGTTGCCCATCACCACGCCCAGGCAGGTGCCCAGCGCCCAGCCGGGGATCGCCACGGCCATGAGGCCGTAGCTGTAGCGCGGATTCAGGTAGCCCGGCACCGCGACGCTCACACCGAAGATCTCGTCCGTAACGCCGAAGCCCACAAGCAGGCGCTCGGGCATGCTCACCGACGAGGCGAGCTTCTGGCTCAGCGCGCAGCTCATCAGCAGATAGCGCATGTTGGTGATGAAGATCATGACCGCCATCTCCACGTAGCTCAGCTGCTCGCGGATGACGGTGAAGCCGGCGTATTCGCCCGCCGAGGCGTTGTTGAGCAGGCTGGCCAGCGTCGCCTGGAACGCCGTCAGCCCGCTGTTGCGCGCCGCGATGCCCAGCGTAAAGGCGACCGCCAGATAGCCCAGCGCAATCGGCATGCCGTCGCGCATGCCGCGAAGAAACCACGATCTGTCGTCCTGATTCACCGTTGAACCCTCTTTCCGCGCCGAGAAGACGCTTTTTTAATCATACCGCTTTTTTCCCCGCGCGTCCAGCCCCAAAACGGGAAAAAGCGCCCTTTCGGACGCTTTTTGTCGTTTATTCGCTCAGCTCCTGATAGGTTTTGCGGATGACGACGGCCGCGATGATAAACGTGAGCACATCGGAGACGGGCATGGAATAGAGCACGCCGTCCAGGCCGAAGAAGCGCGGCAGCAGCAGCGCGAAGCCCACGCCGAAGACAACCTCACGGATGAGGGAGATCATCGTGGAGGCAAGCGCCTTGCCCACGGACTGCAGGTAGATGAACGTGCCCTTGTTCACCGTCGCCAGCACGACCATGCACAGATAGGTGCGGAAGGCCTTGATGGCGAACTCCGTATAATAGGTGCTCTCGTTCGCCGCGCCGAACACACCGATGAGCTGGCCGGGGAAGAACTCGACGATGATGAACGCCACCGCGCCGACGATCGCCTCACAGGTGAGCAGCAGCGTAAACAGGTGCTTGACGCGGTCCTTGCGGTTCGCGCCGACATTGTAGCCCACGACCGGGATGCAGCCCGCCGCCAGGCCCACGGAGACGGAGATGACGATCTGGAAGAACTTCATGACGATGCCCACAACCGCCATCGGGATCTGCGCGAATTCCGCCTGACCGAAGATCGGGTCGAGCGCGCCGTAGTGGCGGATCATGTTGTTGATCGCCATCATTGCGGCCACCAGAGAGATCTGCGAGAGGAAGCTGGTCATGCCCAGCGCGAGATAGCGGCGCGCCAGCTTCGGGAACAGGCCAAAGCTCTCCCTGTGCAGCGAAACCGCCTTCATCCGCGTCAGATACCAGACAGCCAGCACCGCCGTGATCACCTGGCCGATGACCGTCGCCACCGCGGCGCCCATCATGCCCCACTTGAACACGAAGATGAAGATCGGGTCGAGGATGATGTTGGCGACCGCGCCGGCGAGCGTGGAGGCCATGGCGAACTTCGGGCTGCCGTCCGAGCGGATGATCGGGTTCATCGCCTGGCCGAACATGTAGAACGGAATGCCCAGCGTGATATAGAAGAAGTATTCCTTCGACAGGCGGAACGTCTCCTCATTGACCCGGCCGCCGAACGCGCCGACGATCCCGTCCGAGAAGATCAGGTAAATGACGCTGAGGAGGATGCTGGCCGCCACGCACAGCACGATGGCGCTGCCGACGCTCCTGTGCGCATCCTCCTTCCGGTTCGCGCCCAGGCTGATGGAGACGAACGCGCAGCAGCCGTCGCCGATCATGACCGCGATGGCCAGCGCCACGACCGTCAGCGGATAGACGACGGTGTTTGCCGCATTGCCGTAGGAGCCCAGATACGTCGCGTTCGCGATGAAGATCTGATCGACGATGTTGTACAGCGCCGCCACCAGCAGCGAGATGATGCACGGCACGGCGTACTTGCGCATCAGCATGCCGACCGGCTCGCGGACGAGGTATTCGTTCTTCTTCTGTTCCATGCAGATTCCTCCCTTGAAACCAAAAGGGCGCGCCCGCCGCAGGATGCTTCCCGCGGCACGGCACGCCACTTTCTCTGAAAAAACAACGCAGCGTGCGGCTGACAGTTGGATTTACGCTGTCCGCTACACGCTGCGTATAACAGGATAACAGATTTTCTTTGATTCGTCAAAAGCGAATGGTGACAAATTCGCACCGTTTCGCCTTTGCAACTTGTTCAATCGCCCGCTATGCCGGGCATGAACCGGTCGCGGATGCGCAGCAGGGAGCCGATCATCCCCGGCAGCTCCACCGACCGCCCGGCCAGCGCAGGAATCGCCGCGACCACCTCGCCGCCCTGCTTCACCCGGATCTCGCCGAGCACGTTGCCCACGCGCACCGGCGCGCTCACGCGCTCCACCAGCGCCACCTCCAGTGAGATGTCCGCCGTCTCGCCCCGGCGCACGAGCAGGCTGCACGTGCCGCCACTGACCGCCGGCACGCTGTCCTGCGCGCCCAGCTTCACCGGCACGTCCATGCCCAGCTGATCGCCCTCGCGCACGGGCGTCACGAGCTGGTAGTTCGAAAACCCGTATTCGAGCATCGCGCGCGCCTCGTCAAAGCGCGTCTGCCCGGCCGGCGCGCCCAGCACGACCGCGATGAGCCGCATGCCGTCCTTCTTCGCCGTGGCGCTCATGCAGTAGCGCGCCTCGTTCGTGGAGCCGGTCTTGTAGCCGTCGCAGCCGGGGTAAAAGCGCACGAGCCTGTTCGTGTTCGTCAGCTGCGTGATGCGCCCGCTGCTGTGCCGGAGCTCATCCATCCAGATCGTCGAGAACGTGTAGTAGAGCGGATGCGCGTCCAGCTGCGCGCTCAGGTGCGCCACGTCCCGCGCCGTCGTGTAGTGCCCCTCGGCGGGCAGGCCCGTGCAGTTGACGTAGTGCGTGTTTGTAAGGCCCAGCTCCGCCGCACGCTCGTTCATCCGCCGCACAAACGCCTCCTCCGCGCCGCACAGGTGCTCCGCCAGTGCCACCGCTGCGTCGTTCGCGCTGGCGACGATCACGCTCTTGAGCAGGTCGGAGAGCTTGTAGCTCCTGTTCGCGTCCAGAAACACCTGACTGCCGCCCATGCCCGACGCACGCGGGCTGACCAGCACGCTGTCGTTCTCGCTCACGCGCCCGTCGTCGATCGCCTCCAGCGTCAGCAGAATCGTCATGATCTTCGTCACGCTGGCGACGGGCCGGCGCTCGTCCGCGTTCTTTTCAAAGATCACGCGGCCCGTTCCCGCCTCCGTCAGGATGCAGCTGGGGCTTTCCAGCGTGATCGGCGGGCTGTCCTCCATCGGCGCGTCCGCCTGTGCCGCGGCAGCGCAGGGCCGCAGCAGCGAAAGGACCACCAGCAGCGGTATCCAGCCTTTTTTCATTCTTTTCCCCCTCTCTCACTGCGCCATCAGCTGGGCGATCTCGCTCTCCGTCAGCTCCGGGTGCAGCGCGAGGTTGATGCCCTCCGCCACGATGCCCGCCATACGCTCCACCAGCGCGTCCACCTCGCGCGGCGTCACGATCAGATCGCCCAGCCGCTGCGTGACCACGCGCTCCACGCATGCCGCCAGCCGCTCCTCGTCCGCCTCGGAGGCCCCGTCGATCGCGCTCAGATACCCCATCGCGTCCCGCGCGATCGTCGAGGCATAGACCACCATCGGCACGCCCACCGCGATCACCGGGATGCCCAGCGTCTGCGCCGTCAGCGCCTTGCGGTGGTTGCCCACGCCGGAGCCGGGCGTGATGCCCGTGTCCGCAATCTGGATCGTCGAGCAGATGCGCTGGCTGCTGCGCGCGGCGAGCGCATCCACCGCGATCACCGCGTCCGGGCGCACGTGCTCCACCATGCCGCGCAGCACCTCCGCCGTCTCGATGCCCGTCACGCCCAGCACGCCCGGCGCCGCCGCGCAGACGCTGCGCAGCTTCTCCTCCACATCCTGCGGCAGACAGCCGTCCATGTGCCGCGTCACCAGCACGCGCTCCACCGTGCGCGGACCGAGCGCGTCCGGCGTCACCGTCCGGTTGCCCAGCCCCACCACCAGCACCGTCCGGCAGTCCTCCGGCAGCATCCCGGCAATCGCCCTGCCCAGCTCCGCGCTCAGCGCGCGCCGCGTGCCCAGCTCGATGCTCATGCGCTGCGGACAGCTCAGCGTCACATAGACGCCCATCGGCCGCCCCAGCGCCTGCGCCGTCTGCGCATCCCGGACCGTGACGACCGTGCGCTCGATGCCGTTTTGCAGCGTTTTCGTCTGCTCGGGCTGCGCGCCGCGCGACTCCATCGCCAGGTCCGTCCATCTCGTTCTCATTTTCTCCGCCTCCCCCGACTGGATGTTTGTATTTTGCGCCGGGATGTGGTAAAGTATAAGCAGCTCACGCGGCTTTTACGCCGCCGAAAGGATGACTGCCCATGATTCGCGTCATGTCTGCCGTGCCCCGGGTGCATCTCGCCGACCCGGAGGCCAATGTTTTGGACATATCCGCACTGCTTGCCGAGGCCGATGCCCGCGGCGCGCAGCTTTGCGTGTTCCCGGAGCTGTGCCTGACCGGCTACACCTGCGCCGACCTGTTCCTCCAGCCCGCGCTGCTGAGCGGCGCCAGGGCCGCGCTCGCGCGCCTCGCCGCCCTGCCGGTGAAGACAGCGTTTGTCGTCGGATTGCCGCTTGAAATCGGCGGCCAGCTCTACAACTGCGCCGCCGTCATCTGCGGCGGGGATGTGCGCATCGTGCCCAAGGAGCACCTGCCCAACTACGGCGAGTTCTACGAAGCCCGCTGGTTCGCCCCGGGCCATACCGCACCCGACGCCGTCGAGGGAATCCTCGACCGCCCGGTGCCCGTGTGCAGGACGCCCGTGCTCGACTGCGGTTCGTTCACGCTCGGCGTGGAGATCTGCGAGGACCTGTGGGCCTGCGAGCCGCCCTCCGGCCGATTGGCCATGCACGGCGCGACGATCATCGCCAACCCGTCCGCGGGCAACGAGCTCGTCGCCAAGCACGACTACCGCCGCCAGCTCATCAGCCAGCAGAGCGCACGGTGCATCTGCGGCTATGTCTATGCGGGCGCAGGCTACGGCGAGTCCTCCACCGACATGGTCTTCTCCGGCTACGCGGGCATCTACGAAAACGGCCAGTGCCTCGCCGAGAACGAGCGCTTTGCGCGCGAGGCGTCGTTCGTCCTCGCGGACATCGACACGGAGCGCCTCGCGTTCAAGCGGCGCAAGAACCGCAGCTTCTACGACCCGCAGCGCATGTCCGCACAGATTGCCCCCGACCGCATGGCCTCAAGCGCGCCCTCCTTCCCGGAGGGGGAGCGCCTGCTGCGCCCGCTGCCCGCGCTGCCGTTCGTGCCCGAGGGGCCCGCGCTTGATCAGCGGCTCAACGAGATCCTGATGATCCAGTCCCAGGCGCTGCTCGAACGCATGGAGCATGTGCACACGCGCAAGCTCGTCGTGGGCGTCTCCGGCGGCCTGGATTCGACACTCGCGCTGCTCTCCTCTGCGTATGCGTTCGACCGCGCCGGCTGGGACCACAGCGGCATCATCGGCATCACGATGCCGGGCTTCGGCACGGGCACGCGCACAAAGGGCAACGCGGACAGGCTCATGGAGTGCATCGGCTGCACGCAGCTGACCATCCCCATCGGCCCGGCCGTCACGCAGCACTTCGCGGACATCGGGCAGAGCGCCGACGTGCACGACATCTGCTACGAGAACTGCCAGGCGCGCGAGCGCACGCAGATCATCATGGACTACGCCAACAAGACCGGCGCGCTCGCGCTGGGCACCGGCGATCTGAGCGAGCTGGCGCTGGGCTGGTGTACCTACAACGGCGACCA
>CAMENN010000098.1 GCA_945928315.1 uncultured Clostridia bacterium | reverse complement strand
GCTCCAGTCCCACTGGCGGCGGTGGGCTTCGGTTCCACTGGCGGCGGCAGGCTCCGGTCCCAGGCTAGGGGTTTGGGGGGACTGGAGCCGAGCGCGCCCTGTGGGACCGAAGCCGAGCGCGCCCAGTGGGCGAAGAAGCGAGGCGGAGCGTCGGGAACTGCAAGGAGCACCGCCTGCGGTGCGACTATGCAGGCTCCCCGGATCGATGAAGCGAGGCGGAACGTCGGAAACGGAAAGGAGCGCTTGCGCGACTATTCCGTTTCCCGGACTGAAATCCCCCAACGTTCCTGCATCGCGAAGCAATCCAAAAAGAAGCAGTCAGGGAGCGAAGCGAGACCTGACGGTGGATTTCCGAAAGCTCGGGTTGATCCGATTATAGTACGAAACCGTATATCGGAGAAAGGATAACCAGCCATGAAATTCATCAAGACGCCCGTCAAGGGCATGTGCGATATGCTGCCCGCGGACATGCGCCTGCGCGAGCATGTGCTGTCCATGATCAAGAAGACCTACGCCACCTACGGCTTCATGCAGATCGAGACGCCGGTGATGGAGCACATCGAGAACCTGACCTCCAAGCAGGGCGGCGACAACGAGAAGCTCATCTTCAAGGTGATGAAGCGCGGCGCGGACCTGCAGCGCGCCATCGAAAAGGGCGACGGCGAGTATGCCGACAACGGCCTGCGCTACGACCTGACCGTGCCGCTGGCCCGCTACTACGCCAACAACAGGGAGAAGCTGCCTACGCCGTTCAAGGCGATGCAGCTGGGCAACGTCTGGCGCGCGGACAACCCGCAAAAGGGCCGCTTCCGCCAGTTCACCCAGTGCGACATCGACATCCTCGGCGACGACAGCAGCCTCGCGGAGATCGAGCTGATCACCGCGACGGCCTCCATGCTCTCGCAGATCTTCGCCGAGATCGGCGTCACGGATTTCACCGTGCACATCAACGACCGGCAGATTCTGGGCGCCGTGGCGCTGGCGGCGGGCTTTAGCGAGGAGAACATCGGCTCCGTGCTGATCTCGCTCGACAAGTTCGACAAGATCGGCCTCGACGGCATCCGAAACGACCTGCTGCAGGGCGGCTATCCCGAGGAGACGGTGGACAGGTACCTCGCCGTCTATCGCACGGTGAAGGAGGGCGTGGGCATCGAGGAGTTCTGCGCCGCGATCCCGCAGGAGGTCCTCCCGGCCCGCGTGAGCGAAAACCTCGCCGAGATCATCGCCTGCGTGCGGCCGATGCTCTGCCCGGGCGTCAAGATCGTGTTCGACCCGACGCTCGTGCGCGGCATGGGCTACTACACCGGCCCGATCTTCGAGGTGACCATCGACGGCTACAACTTCTCCATCGCCGGCGGCGGCCGCTACGACAAGATGATCGGCAAGTTCAGCGGTCAGAATGTGCCGGCCTGTGGCTTCTCCATCGGCTTTGAGCGCATCGTCACGATCCTCAAGGACCACATGCAGGGCAGCATGCAGCTGCAGAACGCCTCGGCCTACCTGATCGGCAACCACGTGAGCCGCGAGCGCAAGGCGGAGGTCATCGCCAAGGCGATGGAGCTGCGCCGCGCGGGCGAGATCGTGACCGTGCTGCCGATGAGCAAGAACGTCGGCCACCAGATCGAGCTGCTGGAGGCCGAGGGCTTCACAAAGTTCGAAAAGATCTACGAGTGACGCCGGACGCGTAAGCATCGCGGAAACGGCGTATCCTGTAAGGAGCGAAGCATGACCAACAAGGGGATTGTCACTGCGGTCAGCGGGGACGAGCTGACCGTCATCTTTGAGCGGCACGAGGCCTGCGGCGACTGCCATGCCTGCATGCACGGCAGCACGGACTGCGCCAAGCACACCGTGAAGCTGCGCGGCAAGGCAAACGTGGGCGACCGCGTGGTCGTTGAGATGGACGACTCGCAGGTGATGGCGGCGTCTGCCACAGCCTACCTGATTCCGTTTGCGGGGCTGGCGGCGGGCCTGGCGCTGGGCTATGTGCTGGGCGGCGTGATCACCGCGATCAACGGCGAGCTGCTCATGGCGCTCACGGGTATCGGGGGCACGGCGGTCGCGTACCTGATCATGCGCGCGCTCGACCCGAAGCTCTCCCGTGGACGCTGGGAACCGAGAATCGTATCCGTCACCCCGCCGGAGGCGGACGGGGAAACAGAATAAAAGGAGTGTATGAAAATGTTGGAGCATTTCAATCAGGCGTCGTTTGACGCGGCTGTGGCGGGCGACAAGCCCGTGCTGGTGGACTTTTTTGCGACCTGGTGCGGCCCGTGCCGCATGATCGCCCCGTCGATTGAGCAGCTGGCGGCGGAGTTTGAGGGCCGCGCCGTGGTTGGCAAGGTTGATGTGGACGAGGAGCCGGGCCTGGCGCAGCGCTTCGGCGTGATGAGCATCCCGACGCTGATCGTCCTGAAGGGCGGCAAGGTCGTGGAGCAGGCCGTCGGCGCGCGCGGCAAGGCCGACATTGCGGCAATGCTCGAGCGGCAGCTGTAAGCGGCTATTTGCAAAGCTGCTTGAAGCCGCGCGAAGCGAGGAAGGGGTCTGGGGACGAGTCCCCAGGCTAGGGGTTTGGGGGATGAAATCCCCCAACGTATCCCCAACCGCGAAGCGGCCTGAAACCGCAGGCCGGAGAGGAGCCGAAGGCGACAATTCCGGCCGCGCCAAAACTGCTTGAAGCCGCGCGAAGCGATCGAGGAAAAAAGCGGTCAGGGAGCGAAGCGTCACCTGACGGTGAGCCCCCTGAAAGCCCGTCTGATCTGATCCTAAACCGGCATGATGCCGGTTGCATCGCCGACGAAGTGTTGTAAATCCCGTTGCTTTGCGACCGAGGCCGTAGCTTTACAGAAGGATTTACAGAGTAATTCTCGTCTAAACTCCAGCTTCGAGAATGGCACCCGTCTCAATCGTAGGCTGCTTCGCAGCCTGCTCTGAGACTCCGTTTTCTCTGGTTGTTTTGGGGCTACCGCCCCAAACCCTGTCTGGGGTTCCACCCCAGTCCCCGCAAGGGGCAGTGCCCCTTGACCCCACTTCGCTTCGCGCTGCATAAAGCATTTAGACGCAAAACAGTATGAATACATCATGCTGTCAATCACGTCATCCGGGCGGAAGGCAAAGTCCTTCCGCTGTTTTTGTGTTTTTTACGGTTGACCGGGCCCAAAACCTGGCAAAATACGGAATCATCCAGAGAGAATCAAATTTCGGGGGATTTGTCAAGAAACCTCTTTGACGGCAGTACGTTTTGTGTTATAATGAATCAGATTATGATGTGCGGGGTATGCCTGTCGTCTTTTCCGGATCCTTCAAGGCTCACCGGGACCGACATACGGTGAGGCTTTTGAAATAAAAAGTATGGATATGTGTACAAATAGAAGGGAGGTAGGTTGCTGAGTGGCCAAGCTGAGAATCATTCCGCTGGGCGGTCTCGGGGAGATCGGGAAAAATATGACCGCCTTTGAATACGGCGACGATATCGTCGTGGTGGACTGCGGCTCGATCTTTCCGCGGCAGGACATGCTCGGCATCGATCTGGTGATTCCTGACATCGAGTATCTCGTGCGCAACAGGGAGCGCGTGCGCGCCTATCTGATCACGCATGGCCATGAGGACCATATCGGCGCGATGCCGTATGTGCTGCCGCATGTGCCCGCGCCGGTCTATGGCACGCGGCTCACCTGCGCGCTCATCCGCGGCAAGCTGGAGGAGCATGGCGTGCGCAACATCACGCTCAATGTGGTGAAGCCGCTGGATACGGTCGAAATCGGCGCGTTCTCGGTGCAGTTCATCAAGGTCAGCCATTCCATCGCGGGCGCGGTCGCCCTGGCCATCACCTGCCCGGCGGGCACCGTGATCATGACCGGCGACTTCAAGATCGACTATACGCCCATCGACGGCGAGGTCACCGACCTGTGCACCCTGGCGGCCTGGGGCAGCCGGGGCGTGCTGGCCCTGCTGGCGGACTCCACCAACGTGGAGCGGCCCGGCTACACGATGAGCGAAAAGAAGATCGGCGAAACGTTCCATGACCTGTTCAAGGAGGCGAAGGGGCGCGTCATCATCGCAATGTTCGCCTCCAACATCCACAGAATCCAGCAGGTGGTGGACAACTGCATCGAGTTCGGCCGCAAGGTCTGCTTCGTCGGCCGCAGCATGGTCAATGTCACCCGGCTGGCGATGGAGATCGGCGAGCTCAAAATCCCGCAGGACGTCTATGTGGACGTGGGCGACCTCGACTGCTACGAGGACGACGAGATCGTGGTGCTGACCACGGGCAGCCAGGGCGAGCCGATGAGCGGCCTCACGCGCATGGCCAACAGCGAGCACCGCAAGCTGCAAATCCGCGAGGGCGACACCGTGATCGTCTCCGCCTCGCCGATTCCCGGCAACGAGATCATGGTCTCGCGCATCATCGACCAGCTCTACCGCTGCGGCGCGAACGTCATCTACAACCGCATCGCCGACGTGCACGTCTCCGGCCACGCCTGCCAGGAGGAGCTCAAGCTCATCCATGCGCTGGTCAAGCCGAAATACTTCATCCCCGTGCACGGCGAATACCGCATGCTGCAGAGGCATACGCAGATCGCCATGGAGATGGGCATGCGCGAGGACCACGCGATCATCCTGGAGCTGGGGCAGGCGCTCGAGCTCTCCGACGACGAGGCGAGCATCACCGGCCCGATTCCCACCGGCTCGGTCATGGTGGACGGCCTGGGCGTGGGCGACGTGGGCAACGTCGTGCTGCGCGACCGCAAGCACCTCTCGCAGGACGGCCTGATCATCGTGGTCGTCGGCGTGTCGAAGGAGACGGGCAAGCTCAGCTCCGGACCGGAGCTCATCTCCCGCGGCTTCGTCTACGTCCGCGAGAACGAGGAGCTCATCGCCGGGGCGCGCAACGTGGCCCTGGGCGTGCTTGCGCGCTATGACTGCATCGAGCAGAGCGACTGGACCGCGATCAAGAACGGCATCAAGGACGAGATGCACAACTATATCTTTGGGCTCATCAAGCGCAATCCGATGATCCTGCCGATCATCATGGAGACCTGATGGCGCATGGAACCGGGAGGGGACGGACATGAATATCTATGATACCGCGCACGCACTGGCGCGGGAAATCCAGAACAGCGACGAGTGCCGCCGCCTGCGCGAGCTGCGCGAGCGCGCCTACGCGGATGACACCAACCGCGTGCTGCTGGAGGAATACAAGCGGCTGCAGGTGCAGCTGCAGATGAGCATGGTCGGCGCGGCCGGGCAGATGCCCAGCGAGGACATGCAGCGCTTTCAGCAGGTCGCCTCGCTCCTGTACATGAACAGCGACGCGCAGGCGTACCTGATGGCGGAGATGCAGATGCAGAAGACGCTGGCCGACGTGTTCAAGATTCTCACGGAGGCCGCGGGCATCACGTTTGACCTGCCGGAACCCAACTAACCGGCATGATGCCGGTTGCATCACCGACGAGGTGATGTAGTTCCAGTTGCTTTGCGCTCGAGGCCGGAGCTTTACGGATGGACTTACAGAGTAACGGGGAGGAACGCAAGCCTTGGCGAAACGGAAAAAGAAGCGCAGCGGTGAGCTCACGGAGCGACAGTGGCACGAGGAGCGCCGCTACGGATTCTACTGGTATGACTGGCTCTGGCGCGTGCTGCGGCCGCTGCTGGTGTTCGCGGCGTCGTTCGTGATCGTCTGCGGGCTGATCTACACGGGCTATCAGAAGGTGGACGAGATGTTCTTTGCGCCTATGGACGCGCAGGACGACACGCCCGTCGCCTTCGAGGTCGCCTCCGGCAGCTCGCTTTCGACGGTGTCCAGCAACCTGGAAAAGGCCGGCCTCATCCATAACCACACGGTCTTCAAGTACATGGCGGACTTCATGGGCATGGGCCAGAAAATCCAGAGCGGCGATTACGAGCTCAGCCGCGCGATGTCCGCCACGGAGATTCTCGACCAGCTCGTCTCCGGCGACGGCAAGCCGCTGACCACGACCATCACCATCATCCCCGGCTGGACGGTCGAGGACGTGGCGGATTACCTCGTGGAGAAGAAGGTGCTCTCCAGCCCGGATGAATTCCTGGAGCTGTGCCGCACGGGCGAGAGCTATGCGGGCTATTACTTCATCGAGGATGTGCTGACGCAGGACGACGCTCTCGAGCGCAAATACGCGCTGGAGGGCTACCTCTCGCCCAACACCTACGAGATCTACACCAGCTCCTCCGCCGACACGATCGTAAGGCGCCTGCTCTCACAGACGGAGGCGGCCTATCTGCTCTCCTATGACGAACGCGCGCAGGAGCTGGGGATGACCATGGACGAGGTGTTCACCCTCGCCTCGATGATCGAGAAGGAGGCCAAGAAGGCCGATTTTGCCAAGGTCAGCGCGGTGTTCCACAACCGCCTCAAGCTGGGCATGACGCTCGATTCGGACGTGACGGTCAAGTACGCGTCCGGCTCGCAGAAGATGTATCTGAACAGCGACGATCTGTCCGTCGATTCCGCCTACAACACCTACCGGCGCAAGGGACTGCCCGTCGGCCCGGTCTGCAACCCGTCGATGGACGCGGTGGTCGCCGCGCTCTATCCGGACGAGCAGTACGTGGCCCAGAAGTACCTCTACTTCTGCTCGACCGATCCGGACTCCGGCGAGCTGCACTTCTCCAGGACGCTGGAGGAGCACCAGGCCGCCGCGGCGATGTATCAGCCGCTGTGGGAGGAATACGACAGAAAACGCGGACTGTGAGGACAACCGGATGAAAACGATGCCTTCCCTGCTCGCCCCCGCGGGCGGCATGAGAACGCTTGAAACGGCGCTGCGCTTCGGCGCAGACGCCGTTTATTTAGGCGCGACGCAATACGGCCTGCGCGCGCAGGCGCAGAATTTCGATGAGGCGCAGCTGGCTCGCGCGGTGGAGCTGGCGCACGCGCAGGGCGCGCAGGTGCACCTGACGCTCAACATCTTCGCGTTCGACGGCGACCTGCCCGGCATGGTGCGCACGGCGCAGATGGCCCAAGCGCTCGGCGTGGACACGGCGATCATCTCCGACCTGGGCGCCATCGCGCGCATCCGCCGCGAGGTGCCGCAGCTGGCGATTCACGTCAGCACGCAGGCCAGCACGACCAACAGCGAATCGGCGCGCGTCTACAAGGCGCTGGGCGCGTCGCGCGTGGTGCTCGCTCGGGAGATGACGCTCGAGCAGATTGAGCGCATGGCCCGCGAGCTGGGGGATGAGATCGAGCTGGAGAGCTTCATCCACGGCGCGGCGTGCATGTCCTACTCCGGGCGCTGCATGCTCTCGAGTTACCTGAACGGGCGCAGTGCGAACCGCGGCGCGTGCAGTCAGCCCTGCCGCTGGACGTATGCGCTGATGGAGCGCACGCGCCCCGGCGAGTACATGCCCATCGAGGAGGGGGAGCGCGGCACGGCGATCCTCTCCGCGCGGGACATCTGCATGATGGAGCACCTGCCCCGGCTGATGGAGAGCGGCGTGCGCTGTTTCAAGGTCGAGGGGCGGATGAAGAACGAGCTGTACATCGGTACGGTCATCGGCAGCTACCGGCGCGCGATGGACGCGTATGCGCGCGACCCGGCGGGCTATCAGGCCGACGAGGCGCTGCGCAGCAGCCTGCGCGCGGAGCTCGACAAGGTGAGCCACCGCGCGTATGACACGGGCTTCTACTTCGGTCAGCCGCAGGTCTGCGGCGAGGCCGTGGGCACGGAGCAGGCGGCGGAGTACATGGGCTGGGTGCAGGAGGTCAGCGGCGGCGTCGCGCTGGTGGAGATGAAGAACCGGTTCTTCGTGGGCGACGCGCTGGAGACGGTGACGCCGCGGGGAAGCAAAACGCTGGTTGTCGAGGACATCGTCATCGACGCGACGGGCGAGCACGTCGGCGTGGTGAACGTGCCGGGGCAGCTGGTGCGCGTGCCCTGCGGGACGAAGCTCGCGAAGGGCGATATGCTCCGCGGGCCGGTGAGAAACCGGAAGTGAAGCTGTTTGAAACCGGCGCGAAGCGAGGAAGGGTCAAGGGATGAAATCCCTTGTGGGGTCAAGGGGCAAAGCCCCTTGGCGGGGTATGGGGCGGCAGCCCCATACCTGCGAAGCAGAGAAAACCGAAAGCCGCAGAGGAGCGAAGCGAGGATTGCGGCTGCGCAAAAGCAGCTTGAAACCGGCGTGAAGCGGGGAAGCAGCTACGCGTCAGGCCCTTTCCTTTTCACCCATATGCGTGTATAATAAAGCAAACACCAAGGAGGAGGGCGGCGCCATGGAGAGCATCGGGTGCTTTGCGGATGAAACGGTCTTCCGCAACGATGAAAACGGGTATACCGTGCTCGTCGTGAAGTGCGGAAAGACTCGCGTGTCCGCCGTCGGCGTCATGCCGCCCATCGCCCCCGGAGAGAAGCTGAACATCACCGGCGAGTGGGTCGAGCATCCCGTCTATGGCCGCCAGATCAAGGTGCAGTCCGTCGAGATCGAAAAGCCGACCACCCTCTCCGGCATCGAAAAGTACCTCTCCAGCGGCATGATCCGCGGCATCGGCCCCGCCACCGCCAAGCTGCTCGTCAAGGCCTTCGGCGAGGAGACGCTCGATGTGCTCTACGCCGAGCCGCAGCGCCTGCTCGAGGTGCCCGGCATCGGACAAAAGCGCGCCGCCATGATCATGGAAAGCTACGCCGAACAGGCCCAGCAGCGCGAGGCCATGGTCTTTCTGCAGAGCTACGGCGTCACGCCCTCGCTCGCTGTCAAGATCTTCAAGCAGTACGGCGAAAACGTCCAGCAGGTCATCCGCCAGAACCCCTACCGGCTCGTCGATGACATCGAGGGCGTCGGCTTCAAGACCGCCGACCGCATCGCCGCCTCGCTGGGCATCGAGCAGGACAGTGAATACCGGATCGCCGCGGGCATCAAGTATACGCTCGGCGACGCCACCGGCAGCGCCGGTCACTGCTATCTGCCGCGCCAGGAGCTGATCGCTGCCGCACAGCGCCTGCTCGGCAACAGCGAGGAGGCCGTCGAGCACGTGCTCGATACCCTCATCCTCGCCCATGAGGTGACCGCGCAGCTGCTGCCCGACGGGGATACGCAGGTCGTCGCCGTCTACCTGCCGCGCACCTACCGCGCGGAGGCGGAGGTCGCGCGTAGGCTGGGCGAAATGCTCGCCGCGATGCCCGAATCCATGAGCACCGACATCGACAGCCAGATTGAGGAGCTCGAGCGCATGGAGGGCATCGCCTTCCATGAGCAGCAGAAGGAGGCCATCCGCACCGCCGTGCGCAGCGGCATGTGCGTCATCACCGGCGGCCCCGGCACCGGCAAGACGACTATCATCAAGTGCATCATCCGGCTGCTCGGCGTCCATGGCGAGATCGCGCTCGCCGCGCCCACCGGCCGCGCCGCCAAACGCATGAGCGAGGCCTGCGGCATGGAGGCCAAAACACTCCACCGCCTGCTCGAGTACGGCGGTGAGGAGGGCGACTTCGCCCGCTCGCCCGACAATCCGCTCGAGATGGATACGCTCATCATCGACGAGATGTCCATGGTCGACATCTTTCTCATGCGCTCCGTGCTGCGCGCGCTCACGCCCGGCACCCGGCTGATCATGGTCGGTGACGCCGATCAGCTGCCCAGCGTCGGCGCGGGCAACGTGCTTCACGACATCCTCGAAAGCGGCGTGATCCCCTCCGTCGAGCTGACGGAGATCTTCCGTCAGGACGAGAAGAGCATGATCGTCTACAACGCCCACCGCATCAACCACGGCGAGGCCCCGCGCCTGAACGCCAGGGGCAGCGACTTCTTCTTTGAACGCGCCGCATCGCCCACCGACGCCGCCAGGAAGATCGTGAAGCTCTGCGCCGAGCGCCTGCCGGGCTTCACCGGGCTCGACCCCGTGCGCCAGATGCAGGTGCTCTCCCCGACCAAGAAGGGCGACTGCGGCGTGTGGATGCTCAACCAGATGCTGCAGGCCGAGTTCAACCCGCCCGCGCCGCACAAGCTCGAGCGCACGCGCGGCGACACGACCTTCCGCGAGGGCGACAAGGTCATGCAGACGCGCAACAACTACCAGCTCAAGTGGGAGAAGGAGGGCGTATTCGGCTGGGAAGACGGGCAGGGCGTGTTCAACGGGGACATCGGCTTCGTGAAGTCGATCGATCCCGAGGAGCGCACGCTGACCGTCGTGTTCGACGACGAGCGCGAGGCGACGTATGAGGGCGGCGACATCGACGACCTCGAGCTGGCCTACTGCATCTCCGTGCACAAGAGCCAGGGCAGCGAATTCCCGGTCGTCGTGATGCCGGCCGTCGGCGGCCCGCCGATGCTGCTGACGAGGAACCTGCTCTATACCGCCGTGACGCGCGCCCGGCGGCTGGTGATGATCGTCGGGCGGGAGGCGGCGATCGACCAGATGATCGCCAACGCACATACGAGGAAGCGCTATAGCGCCCTGTGCTACCGCCTGAAGCAGATG
>CAMENN010000097.1 GCA_945928315.1 uncultured Clostridia bacterium | reverse complement strand
CCAGCAGCAGGGAGACGCACAGCCCCAGCCCGTAGGCATGGCGCAGCGGCAGCAGCAGCGCGCAAAGCTCCGCGCAGGCAGCGAGCATCGTGCCGCCCGTCACGGCGGAGAGCAGCGCGAAGAGCGCCGCACACAGGCGTCCCAGCCGTGCCCCGAAGCGCACGCGGCACAGCGCGCCCAGCGAACAGACGCCCGCGCGCTCCAGCTGGGCCGGCAGGCGGCAAAACAGCGCGGCGAGCGCCAGGCTGGCTGCGAGTACGGCCGCCGGGGCGAACGGGCCGTGCGATGCGAAAAAGTGCGCGATTTCCCGGCCCGAGGCAAACCCGGCGCCGATGACGCCGCCCAGCAGCGCCAGCGCGCAGCAAAGACTGTCCATGGTCATCCCTCCCGTCGGCTGAGGCTTATGCGCCGCGGCGGAAAAAAAGACGGCAAGCGCGCGCTTTTTCTTCCCTTTTGGGCGCGTTCGGGATATAATAAGGGGAACGGCTGCGGGCAAGGCACCCGCATCAGGAAAAACGAAAGGCTCCGTCCGGCGTGGGCGAAGGCAGGGCATCCATCATGCAGAGAATCAACTATTGCGAGATCGACCTCGACGCGATCCGGCAGAATGTGCGCGTGATGCGCGCGGCAATCCATGGCGGCGCAAAGCTGCTGGCGGTGGTCAAGGCGGACGCCTACGGGCACGGCGCGGTGCCGGTCGCCCGGGCGGCGCTCGGCGCGGGCGCGCAGATGCTGGCCGTCGCCATCCCGGAGGAGGGCATCGAGCTGCGGGAGGCGGGCATCACCGCGCCCATCCTCGTGCTCGGCGGCATCGACGAGTCGGCTGCGGAGGCGGTCGTCTCCGCGGGGCTGACGCAGGTGGTCTTTGACGAAGCGCGCGTGCGGGCGCTCAGTGACGCAGGCGTGCGGCTCGGCAGGACGGCGCAGGTGCACATCAAGCTCGACACCGGCATGGGCCGCATCGGCGTGCGCACCCCGGAGGAGGCCGCCGCGCTGGCCGCGCTGATCGACAGCCTGCCCGGCATCGGGCTGACGGGCTGCTTTACGCACATGGCGACGGCGGACGAGCCGGACAGCGCGGGCACGCTTGCGCAGATCGCCCGGTTTGAGGCGATGACCGCGGCGATTGCAAAGGTGCATCCCGCGCCGATCGTCCGCCACGCGGCGAACACTGCGTCGATCTTCTGCTATCCGCAGGCGCATTACGACATGGTGCGCGGCGGCATCGCGCTCTACGGCTATCCGCCGGTGCCGGGCGTTACGGGCCTTGTGCCCGCGATGCGCTGGGTGACGCGCGGCGTGTACGTCAAGACGATCGCCCCGGGCGAGCGCGTCAGCTACGGCGGCACGTTCACCGCGCAGCGCGACACGCGCGTGATGACCGTGCCTGTGGGCTACGCGGACGGCTATCGCCGCGGCCTGTCCGGCAGGGGCTGCGTGCTCGTGCGTGGACAGCGCGCGCCGATCCTCGGCCGCGTGTGCATGGACCAGATCATGGTCGATGTGACGGACATCCCCGGCGCGCAGGCGGGCGATGAGGTCGTGCTGCTGGGCCGCCAGGGCGCGGACTGCATCGACGCGGAGGAGATGGCCGCGTGGCTGGGCACCATCAGCTACGAGGTGCTCTGCGCGCCGGGCAAGCGCGTGCCGCGCGTGTATGTGCATGAATGACGAGTTGAGCGCGCTGCGGGACCGGCTTCGCGCCCTGCGCGCGGCGCGGCCGCAGCAGGAGCAGGCGCGGGATGCGCAGGCCGTGGCGGCGCGGATTCTGGCGCTGCCCGCCTATCAAAGCGCCCGCACGGTGATGGCCTATGCCGCCGCGCGCGGGGAGATCGCGCTGGACGCGGTGATGGCGGATGCGCTGCTGCGGGGCAAGGCGCTGGCGCTGCCGCTTTGCACCGGGCCGGGACGGATGCAGGCGCGCCGGGTGACGGACCTGTCCCGGCTTCGCCCCGGACGCTACGGCATCCCGGAGCCGGAGCCGGACTGCCCTGAGCTGGCTCCAGTGACGATCGACCTCATCCTCGTGCCCGGCGTGGCATTTGATCCACGCGGCGGGCGCGTGGGGCAGGGCGGTGGTTATTACGACCGGTTTCTGCCCCTGTCACGGGCGCTGCGCGTGGGCGTGTGCCCGGAATTTGCCCTGCTTGACCGCGTGCCGGTGCGCGCACACGATCAGCGCATGGACGCGGTCGTCACGCCGTCGGCGACGCTGATGATGTACGAAGAATGACAACCCCAAGGAGGAGTACGGATGGCTACGAAGGCAACGAAACCGGCAAAGGCGAAGAAAAAGCGCGCCCCGCTGCGGCGGGCGAACAACTGGAAGAGCGAGATCCCGGGCATCGCGGGCAAGCTGCTGCTGATCACCGTGGCGGTGATCGTGCTGGGGCTGATGTTCAGCGCGCTGCAGATGGTCAAAAACGCCCTGCTGCGCGACGGCCTCTCGCTGCTCATCGTGTCGGGCATGGCGATGCTCTTCTACTCCGAGGGCCTGAACAAGGGCGCGCGGGACGCAAGCGAGAGCCGTCAGCTGGCCAAGCTGGAGAAGAGCGGCATCGCCATCGAGGCGCGCGAGGACGCGGCCTGCTATCACCCGCTCAAGGCGCTGTGCGGCTGCGCGGCGGTGTTCATCCTGCCGCTGCTGTGCGCGGTTTTCCTCGCGCTGACGGCAGAGGAGTACACCTACTCGCTGCAGGATCTGCCGACGTGGCTGACCAACTCCTACGGCTCCCGTCAGGACGTGATGGCCCCGCTTTCCGCTTACATGCAGAGCGCGGGCACTTCGATCGTCGACTGGGTGCGCGTGTTCGTGCGCCTGTTCGTGCTGCTGTTCGTCAACCTGTTTGAGGACCCGCAGCGCATGAGCGCGGCCATCGACCGCATCGCGCCGCTGTGCATGCTCCTCTATCCGGCAGCGTACATGATCGGCTATCTGCGCGGCCCCGCGGCCAATGACAAGATGGAGACGCAGAAACGCAAGGCGAAGAAGGTCGCCGTGCGCAAGCAGAAGAAGAGCAGCCTCGCCGCCGAGCTGGTGGGCGACGCCAACGCACCGCACTACGGTCATCAGCGCGAGAGCGACAAGCCGAAAAAGAAGGAGCTCATCTGAGCGTCCGGTTGAAATGCCGGGCCGCGTCTGATATAATGAAGCCAAGGCGCACCCGCAAAGGGGGCGCAAAGCGCAGTCTGCCGCGCCCGGTGTGCGGCAGATTTTGCGGCATAGGGAGGAAAGCAGAACGTGAGGATCATCGGCGGACAGGCGCGCGGGCGCACTCTCGTCGCCCCGGCGGGCAGCAAGACGCGCCCCACGCAGGACTATGTGCGCGAATCGCTGTTCAACATCATCCGCTGGGATGTGCAGGACGCGCGCGTGCTCGACCTGTTCGCGGGGACGGGCGCGCTCTCGCTGGAGTCCGTGAGCCGGGGCGCGAGGAGCGCCGTGCTCGTGGACACGGACCGGGATGCCTGCGCGGCGATCCGCAAAAACATCGAAACGGTGCGCATGGGCGAAAGCTGCCGCCTGCTTCAAAAGGACTACCGCACGGCGATGGACCAGCTTGCGCGCGAGGGCTGCACGTTTGACGTGGTGTTCCTCGACCCGCCGTACCGGATGGAGAATACCGGCGAAATCTGCGCGGCACTCTATGACAGGGGCCTGCTCGCAGAGGCATTTCTGCTCGTGGTGGAGCACAGGCGCGGCTGCGCGCCGCTGCTGGACGCGCGCTTTGAGGCGTTTGACCAGCGCAGCTACGGCGATACGCAGATCACCTTCGCCCGCCGCGCGGCGGCACAGGAGGACAATCGTGAAGACGGCACTGTACCCGGGGAGCTTTGATCCCGTCACCCGGGGGCATATGGACATCATCCGGCGGGCGGCGCGGCTTTGTGATACGCTGGTCGTCGCCGTGATGCACAACCCGGACAAGCGCGGCGCGATGGACGTGCAAACGCGCGTGCAGGCGCTTTTGCTGGCCTGCGCGGACATCCCGAACGTGCGGGTGATTGCCCACGGCGGCCTGCTCGTCGAGTGTGCGCGGGAGACCGGGGCCGACGCGGTCATCCGCGGCGTGCGTCCGCTCGGGGACTTTGACACGGAATTCCAGATGGCGCAGGTCAACCGCGCGCTGGGCGGCGTGGAAACGCTGCTGATGACGACTTCTCCGGCGTACGCGAGCATATCGTCCAGTACCGTGCGCCAGATCGCGTCGTTCGGCGGAGCGATTGAGGAAATGGTGCCCGGGGAGGCAGCGGCGCTCATCCGCGCGGCGCTGCACAGTGAGAAGGAGGCATGAAGACGATGGAACATACAGACAGCATGCGGCAGGCCGGACAGGTCATCGCGGCGCTGGAGCAGAAGATCAGCGGCGCGCGCAAGATGCCCATGACGAGCCTGAGCATGGTGGACGCCGGCGCGCTCATCGACCTGATCGGCCAGCTGCGCATCGCGCTGCCCAAGGCCGTCGTGGAGGCGCAGGAGGTCCTCGCCGAGCGCGAGAAGATCCTGGCGGACGCGCGGGCGGACGCCGACAAGACCGCCGATAAGGCCGACGCCATCTACGCCGACACCGTGAACAAGGCAAACACCGTCAGGGACCAGATCCACAGCGAGGCCGACGAGTATGACCGCGTCACCCGCGAGCGCGCCAAGAGCGACAGCGAGGCGATGATCGCCGACGCGCAGACCCGCGCCGAGGCCATCCTCTTCAACGCACAGCAGCAGGCGCAGAAGATGGTCGATGAAAACGAGATCACCCGCCGCGCGCAGGCCTACGCCATGGAGACGCGCGAGCGCGCCGAAAAGGATGCCGACAGCATCTACAACCAGGCGTGCGTGCATGCGGACAAGATGCTCAGCGGCGCGGCCGCGGCGCTCTCCCGCAGCGCGAATGACCTTGCCGCCCTGCGCGACAATCTGCTCGGACAGCACAACAACGCATAAGCGAAGCACATACCGCAGAAAGGGATTGCCATGAATACCAACAACACGCTGTACATCGTCGTCCCCTGCTACAAGGAGCAGGAGGTGCTGCCCGAGACCAGCCGCCGCCTGCGCGAGAAGCTCAAGGCGCTGCAGGCGCAGGGCAAGATCAGCGACAGGAGCCGCGTCATGTTCGTCAACGACGGCTCCAGCGACGACACCTGGCCGATCATCAGCCGCCTGCACGAGGAGGACCCGGACGTCTTCTCCGGCGTGAACCTCTCCCGCAACCGCGGCCATCAGAATGCGCTGCTGGCGGGCCTGCTCACCGCGGTCAACTACGCGGACATGATCATCTCCATGGACGCCGACCTGCAGGACGACGTGAACGCCGTCGATGAGATGGTGGACCGCTATCATGAGGGCTACGAGGTGGTCTACGGCGTGCGCAGCAAGCGCGACACCGATACGTTCTTCAAGCGCTTCACTGCCGAGGGCTTTTACAAGGTGATGAAGGCGCTGGGCGTGGACATCGTGTTCAACCACGCGGATTACCGCCTGATGAGCAAACGCGCGGTCGAGGGCCTGGCGCAGTTTTCCGAGGTCAACCTGTTTCTGCGCGGCATCGTCCCGCAGATCGGCTACAAGTGGACGACCGTCACCTACGAGCGCGCCGAGCGCTTCGCGGGCGAGAGCAAGTATCCGCTCAAGAAGATGCTCGCCTTCGCCGCGGACGGCATCACCTCCTTCTCCGTCAAGCCGATCCGGCTGGTGTTCACCACCGGCGTGATCGTGTTTGTGGTCAGCCTGTTCATGCTGCTCTATGCGCTCATCTCCAAGCTGATGGGCCATACCTCCGCCGGCTGGACGTCCCTGATGGGCTCCATCTGGCTGATTGGCGGCATTCAGCTGCTGGGCCTGGGCGTCGTGGGCGAGTACATCGGCAAGATCTACAACGAGACGAAGCGCCGCCCGCGCTTCATCATCGAGAGCGTGCTCAACAAGGCATAACGGCGATGAATCAGCATATCATAACCATAGCGGCGCTGGGCCCGGACGACCCGCGGCTGCTGACGCTCGACGCCTATGAGGCGATGACCGGCGCGGATGCGCTGGTGCTGCGCACGGAGCGCCACGGCGTGGCGGCCATGCTGCGCAGCCGCGGCGTCGCGTTTGAAACGCTCGACGCGCTCTACGAGCAGAGCGAGGACTTCGACGAGCTGTGCGCGCTGGCTGCCCGGCGGCTCATCGCGCGCGCGCAGGAGGCGGAGCGCCTGTGCTACGCCGTGAGCGAGCCGGTGAGCGACGCGACGGTGCGCGCGCTGGCCGCTGCGCTGCCGGAGGGCTTTGCGTTGCGCGTCTGCGGCGGCGTGACGCTGGCGGACTGCGCGGCGGGCGCGGCCGTGGCACGGGGCGTGAACACGGAAAACCTGCGCACGATCACCGCGCTTTCGCTGGAGGCGCTGCGCCCGGAGGGCGACTGCCCGCAGGTGATCACCGAGATCGATAACCGCTGCCTGGCGGGGGATGTGAAGCTCTGGTTATCCGACCTGTTTGACGACGAGACGACGGTCTATTTCCTCGAGAACGCGGCCGCCGTGGACGCGCAGGCCATCGCCATCCCGCTGTGCGAGCTGGACAGGCAGGCGCATTACGATCACCGCACGGCGGTGCTCGTGCCGGCGGTGAGCGTGTTTGAGCGCTCCCGGGCGACATACGAGGACTTTGTCAAGGTCATCCGCCGCCTGCGCGCGCCGGACGGCTGCCCGTGGGACCGCGCGCAGACCTTCCACACGCTGCGCCAGTACATGATCGAGGAGGCCTGCGAGGCCGCCGAGGCCATGGAGGCGGGCGATCCGGACAGAATCGCGGACGAGCTGGGCGACGTGCTCTTGCAGGTCGTGCTCAACAGCTGCATCGGCGCGGAGCACCGGGACTTCACCGACCGCGACGTGACCAGCATGGCTGCGCACAAGATGATCACGCGGCACGCGCACGTCTTCGGCGCGGAGATCGCGAAGGACGCGGGCGCGGTGAACGCCGTGTGGGAGCGCGCCAAGGCGCGTGAGCGCGGCGAACAGACGGCCCTCGAGCGGGTGCGCGACGTGGCGGTCTCCCTGCCGGCGCTCTCCCGCGCGCAGAAGAGCGTGAAGCGCCTGGCGCAGGCCGAGGGCCGCAAAAACGACCCGCAGGCAGCTCTCTCGGCGCTGCGCGACGCGGTGGAGACCCTGAGCGTGCGCGCGGACGAGACGGCCGTCTCCGACGCGCTGATGGCCATCTGCACGCTCAGCGACGCGGCCGGCGTGGATGCGGAGACGGCGCTGCGCGCGGGCATCGGGCGGCTGATCGCGTCGCTCGAGGCCAAAACAGAGAAAAAAGACTGATAACCAAAGAAATTTTCAAGAATGCGGCTTACCCTCTTGCAGGAAAGAGGGAAACCATGTAGAATATGTGATAGTCGCCGTTATGTGCGATTCAAGCAAGCAACCCGCCCCCTGCGGCGGTTGTCAAGGAGGATTTATCGAGCTATGAACAAGAACGAACTGAGCGCGGCCATCGCCGCGAAGGCGGGCCTGACCCGCAAGGATGCCGAGGCTGCGATCTGCGCGATGAGCGACATCATCGCCGAGAGCCTCAAGAACGGCGAGAAGGTCCAGATCGTGGGCTTCGGCGCGTTTGAGGTCAAGGAGCGTCCGGCCCGCAAGGCCCGCAACCCCAAGACCGGCGAGGAGATTCAGATCGGCGCCCGCCGTTCCCCGATGTTCAAGCCGGGCAAGGCGCTCAAGGAAGCTGTCGAGGGCTAATACGATCCGTCCCGGAGGGCCTGCGCCTTCCGGGATTCTTTTACTCTGGAACGCAACAGCTACGGAGGATATGATCATGGAAAAGGCAAAGGTGTATTTCTCGGACTTCCGCACGGTCGCCTTCGGTGACGGCCTGCCCACCAAGCTCAAAAAGCTCATCCGCAGGGCCGGCATCGGGGAAATCGACATGGACGGCAAGTTCGTCGCCATCAAGATGCACTTCGGCGAGCTGGGCAACATCAGCTACCTGCGCCCCAATTACGCGCGTGCCGTCGTGGATGTCGTCCGTGAGCTGGGCGGCAAGCCGTTCCTCACCGACTGCAACACCATGTACCCCGGCAGCCGCAAGAACGCCATCGAGCACCTCTACTGCGCCTGGGAAAACGGCTTCACGCCGCTGACCGTGGGCTGCCCGGTGATCATCGGCGACGGCCTCAAGGGAACCGACGACGTCGATGTGCCTGTGGAGGGCGGCGAGTACGTCAAGGCCGCGAAGATCGGCCGCGCGGTGATGGACGCCGATGTGTTCATCAGCCTCACGCACTTCAAGGGCCATGAGTCGACGGGCTTCGGCGGCACGATCAAGAACATCGGCATGGGCTGCGGCTCCCGCGCGGGCAAGACCGAGCAGCACTCCAGCGGCAAGGCGCACATCGAGACGGACCTGTGCCGCGGCTGCCGCAAGTGCCAGAAGGAGTGCGCCAACGGCGGTCTGGTGTTCGATGGGGCGGCGCGCAAGATGCATGTGGACAATGAGCACTGCGTGGGCTGCGGCCGCTGCCTGGGCGCCTGCAACTTCGACGCGATCCAGTTCAACGACAACGCCGCCAACGAGATGCTCAACTGCCGCATGGCTGAGTACACAAAGGCCGTCGTCAGCGGCAGGCCGAACTTCCACATCTCGCTGATCGTGGACGTCTCGCCCAACTGCGACTGCCACGGCGAGAACGACGCGCCGATCCTGCCGGACATCGGCATGTTCGCCTCGTTCGATCCGCTAGCGCTGGATCAGGCCTGCGTGGACGCGTGCATGAAGGCGAACCCGATGCCGAACAGCCAGCTCTCCGACAACCTGAAGAAGCCGGGCTTTGCGGACTGGGGCGATCCGTTCCGCAACTCCACGCCGGAGTCGGAGTGGCGCAGCTGCCTGGAGCACGCCGAGAAGATCGGCCTCGGCTCCCGCGACTACGAGCTGATCAGGGTGTAAGCGCCAACTGCTTCAAACCGCGCGAAGCGGGGAAGGGTCAAGGGGCAGTGGCCCGTGATCCCACTTCGCTTCGCGCTGTATAGAGCCTTTGGACGCAAAACAGAATAAAGCAGCAACACCTGTCAAAGAGAATGGCAAAGGATATGGGAAGGCGGCGCTCGGGCTCGTCCTTGACTACATCAGGCAAAAGCCGTTTGGCAATTCGGGCAGAGTTGCGTTGGCCTGCAATAAAGACAACGCCAATGCGCTGGCGCTGTATACACAGATGGGATTTGAATGGACCGGCACGGAGGATGAGGATGAAGTGGAGCTTGCGTTGACGATGGAGTGAGCCATGTCTGCACGGAGAACCTTGCCGGCGTGCAGCGGTGGACCGGGGAGGGATAGGAATGGACTGTATGTTGAGGAAATGGCGTCTGTCTGACGCAAAGGATCTGGCGGCGGCGCTCAGCAACGAAAGGATTCTGCGCAATCTTCGGGACGGGCTTCCCTTCCCCTATACGGAGCAGGATGCGCATGACTATATTGCAAAAATGCTCTCGTCAGATGAAAACAGCACCTTTGCCTATGCCATCACTGTGGACGGCCGGGTGGTGGGCAGCATCGGCGCCTTCCGGCAGAGCAATATCCATCGCCAGACGGCGGAGCTGGGCTACTATCTGGCACAGGCATACTGGGGACGGGGCATCATGACGAGCGCCATCCGGCAGCTCTGCCGGATCCTCTTTGACACAACCGACATCCTGCGCATCTATGCCGAGCCGTTTGCCTACAACACAGGCTCCCGGCGCGCACTGGAGAAGGCCGGGTTCCGATACGAGGGGACAATGAAGAACAATGCCGTGAAAAACGGCAAGGTGGTGGATATGGCGCTGTACAGCCTGACCCGGAACCCGGAGCCCTACCCTGTCCGCCGTCTGGATGAGCAGGAAATCCGGGACGCATGCAGGCTGATGTGGGCGGTCTTTTTGCAGTTTGAAGCGCCAGAGTATCCGCAGGAGGGCATCGAATCTTTCAGGGCAAGCCTGGAGAACCGGGAGCGGCTTCGCAGCATGGCCTTCTACGGCGCCTTCGACGGCGACAGGCTTGTGGGAATGCTCTGCATGCGGGAGCCGCAGCACATCGGCGGCTTTTTCGTGGATGCCAGGTATCAGCGCCGGGGGATTGGCCGGCGGCTGTTTGACGCCATGCGCCGCGACTATGCCCGTCAGGCGTTCACCGTCCATGCCTCGCCCTGCGCGGTGGAGGTCTACCGGCACCTGGGGTTCACCCCGACCGGCGGAGAGCAGACCGTGAATGGTCTGCGGTTTACGCCCATGCGGTACGGGGCGGGAGAAAACGGCTGACAGGAACGCCTGAGGGGGCGCAACACGGCATCCTTTCGGGCACCTTTGCCACGATTTTTAACGAAAAGCGCGCAGAACTGTCCGCCTTCCTTGGTGGAAGGCCGGAGGGGTTCGTGCTATCATGATGTTCAAATCGATAGCAAAGGTGAAACGAATATGAGAAAAACATACGTTGACAACATCAGATGGATGACGGTCGTCCTCGTCGTGATGTACCATGTGCTCTATATGTTCAACGGCGTGGGAATCGGCGGCGCGATTGGGCCCTTGATGCCGGTTCAGGTCCAGGATGCCTTTCTGTATGCCGTCTATCCCTGGTTTATGCTGCTGCTGTTTGTCGTCTCCGGCATGAGCGCAAGGTTTTATCTCAATCAGCATTCGGGAA
>CAMENN010000096.1 GCA_945928315.1 uncultured Clostridia bacterium | reverse complement strand
GCCGCGACCCGCGCCGCTGTGGAAGAGGGCATCGTCCCGGGCGGCGGCACCGCGCTGCTCTCCGTCATCGCCAACGTGCAGGCCATCCTGCCCAAGTACAACGGCGACGCCAAGACCGGCGTGCAGATCGTGCTGCGCGCGCTCGAGGAGCCGGTTCGCCAGATCGCGGCGAACGCGGGCGTCGAGGGTTCCGTCATCGTGGACAAGATCAAGCGCGCGAAGAAGCCGGGCTACGGCTACGACGCGCTGAACGACCGCTACGTCGATATGACTGAGGCCGGCATCATCGACCCGACCAAGGTCACCCGCAGCGCGCTGCAAAACGCGGCCTCCGTCGCGGCGACCGTGCTGACCACCGAGTCTCTGGTGGCCGACATCCCGGAGAAGAATCCGGCTCCGGCGGCCCCGGCCGGCGGCGACATGGGCGGTATGTACTAAGCCTCAAAACCCCCGCATACAAGGACGGGCGTCCGGCAAAGGCCGGGCGCCCGCTTTCTGTCTTTACTCTGTAAGTCCATCTGTAAAGCTCCGGCCTCGAGCACAAAGCAACTGGAATTCCATCACCTCGGAGGGCTTGCAACCGGCATCATGCCGGTTTCCCCTGCCCTGCTCAGGCAATGCCTGGCAATTCCTTGCGCACGCCGCGAAAATCGGCTACAATACAGAAGCAAGGCGAAAAGTTTGTAAAAAGTTCGAATTGAGTGAAACGTTTGGCCGTTTTGTGCGTCTATACTGATAGAGTCACTCAAACGGACAAAGCCGGCGCCGTCGTCCGGACGGGAAAGGAGGAGGCCCCATGCGCATGATTCGCCGTTTTGCCATTCTGTTCGCGCTGCTCGTGCTGCTGCCCGCCTCCTCGCTGGCGGCCACGCGCGCGCTGCTCGTCGCCTGCTCGAGCTTTCTGTCCCAGCCGGAGCTGGGCAACGCCGTCTCCGGCAATCTGCAGATGATCGGCTCCGCGCTTCTGGGCGCACAGCCCCGCCTCGCCTCGCTGTCCATCGAGGACGGCACCGTAGGCACGCCGCAGGCGCTCGAAACGGCCATCTCGGACGCCTTTTCCGGCGCAGATGAGGAGGATTTGTCCATCCTCTATCTCTGCACGCATGGCGTGCTCTCCAGCGACGATCAGGCGGTCTATCTGCTGCTGGGCGACGGGCAGACGGAGAGCATGCTCACCGGCGGACAGCTGTACGACATGATCGCGGGCATTCAGGGCGAAAAGCTGCTGATCATCGACGCCTGCTATTCCGGCGCGCTCATCGGCCGCACGATGGAGGCCGGCGAGCAGCTGGGCCGCTCGTCCTCCGCCGCGGCGCCGTTCCTCAGCGACCCGAGCGTGCATGTGCTCACCTCCGCGGAGGGCTACGAATCGAGCTGGTATTATGACGGCGAGGGGCTTTCCACCGGCGCGGTGTCCTACTTCGCCTCCGCGCTCTCCAGCGGGCTGGGGCTGTACGGCGCGCTCGAGGCCGATCTGAACGGCGACGGACGCATCACCCTGTCGGAGCTGCACAGCCATCTCAACGTCGCCGTGCCCTCCTCCTCCAGCCAGCTGCTCTCCACAAGCGCCGACGCCATCGCGCTGCCCACGGCGCGCGGTGCGATGCTCACCCGGCCGCTGATGGGCTTCTCCTACGGCGAACTGCTGCTGACCGCCGACGACCCGACGCTCGAGTTCTCCTTCACCGTCACGCGCGAGACGGGCGTGCAGTACCGCATCGTCGATTTCGACGCAGGCAGCTGGAACTGGGCGGAGGCGAAGGTCTTCCTCGACGAGGGCGGCACGCTCGCCCCCGGCCGCAAGACGCGTGAGCTGACGCTCTCGGACGTCGCGCCCGGGGATAGCGGCTATGTCATGCTGCAAATCTTCGCGCTCGAGGGCGATGAGCTGATCCTCTGCTCCGAGCGGCTGATCGGCGTGCAGCCGTCCGGGACGGACGCGCAGCTCGCCCTCGACTGCACAAGCCCCTATTCCCCCGGCGAAAGCGAGCTGCTCATCCGCGTGGACCTGAGCATCCCGGCTGAGCTGACGGTCTCCGTGCACAACGCGGAGGGCGAGCTGATCCGCCGCCTGTGCACCAGCCAGCTTACACACCCCTCCCCCGACGGCCTGTGGCACATCTCCTGGGACGGCCGGGATGAGGACGGCTTTCCCGTGCCCGCCGGGACGTATACGCTCGCGGCGGAGGCCGTCATCTGCGGCGTGCGCCAGAAGGCGACGGCTGTCATCCGCGTGCCCGGCGCGCGGGCATGGTGACACTCAGTCCCCCCGCCGGAACGGCAGAATCCGGCAAAACGCCATCCCCATCTCCTCAAACACCCGGTCGAGCTCGCGCTCGGCCGTCTTTTTTCCCGCTTCGATGCACAGGTCCGCCGCGCGCAGGTTCAGCGCGCCGGCCTCGTCGGGCATCGGCACCTGGAGCACCGCCGTCCCCTGCGGCAGCGCGCTGTGCTCCGGCTCCATCGCGCGCGCCGCCAGCTCCAGCGCATCGCTCTCCCGCCGCGGCGAGGGCTGCGGCTTCACAATCAGCACGCGATGCGCGCCCATCGCCAGCAGCGCCCGGGCGGCGGCGGCCGTGTCGCGCTCGGGCAGCAGCGGCCCGCCCATCCACGCCATCGGCGCGAGAAACGGCGGCATCGCCATGGCCGCGCGCGCCGCAAAGCCGGCCGAAACCTGCACCGTCATGATCGATCCGCCCGGCACGGCAAACGACTGTGTGGCAAAGATCATCCTCATGCGCGGCGTGCGCAGCAGGAAGACCGCCCGGCGCGGGCACAGCGCCAGGATGCGTCCGCCCGTCTGCACGCCCAGCAGGTGCGCAAGCGCCGTCCCGTCGCACAGCGTCGCGCGCCTGCCCGAGAGCAGCGCCCGGGCCGACGCGTCCGGCCGGAGCAGCCGCCTGCCCATCCCCGCCGCCTGCGCCGCGGCCTCGCGCAGGCGCGCTGTCTCGCGGCCCGATGCCCAGAGCGCCGCCAGCCATGCGCCCGATCCCATGCCGCAGACGGCGAACGGCTCCGTCTGCCGGGCGGCGAGCTCCTCCAGCACGCCAATGCCCGCTGCGCCGTGCACGCCCGTGCCCGTCAGCACCACTCCCAGCTGCACGCGCGTCCCCCCTTTCCTCCCTCCTAGCATATGAGCCGGGCGCGCCGGCTAGAAAGTTTTTCTCACCCTTTTCATGCGATCTTTTTTATGTTATAATGGACGCGGCAATTTTGTCGAATACTGAAAGGAAGTTCCGCATGCGTTCCAATCGACTCAGGAATCAAAGCCCACCAAAGCGGAAACGCCGCGTCCTGCGGCGGGAAAAGCCCAAGCGCGGCACGCTGCCGCTGCTGCTTTTGCTGTGTGCCGCGCTGGTCGTGCTCATCTTCTTTTCCCCGCAGCTCGGCCTGACGCCGGCGGCGAACGTCTCCGGCACGGAGGTCAGCGATGCCGCCGTTTCCAGCGGCAATCCCGCGCTGGTCATCTCCGAGGTCATGTCCTCCAACCGCACGGCCTACCCCGACGAGAACGGCGCCTTCCCCGACTGGATCGAGCTGACCAACACGGGCGATACGCCCATCGCGCTGGAGGGCTACGGCCTGAGCGACCGCTCGGACAAGATCACCTTCGTCTTCCCCGCGATGTCGCTGCAGCCGGGCGAGCATGTGATCGTCTTCGCCTCCGATGAGAACAAAAACGTCGCCGGGCAGACGCTGCACGCCAAGTTCAAGATCTCTTCCTCCGGCGACAACATCTACCTCTTCGGCAGCGACGGCATCTCGTTCGCCCATCTGGAAATCCCCGCGATGGACCACAACATGAGCTACACCCGCATCGGCGAGGACCGCTACATCATCACCGAGCAGTACACCCCCGGCTATGACAACACACAGGAGGGCTACGCGGCCTTCCGCGCCAGCACGGTGCTGGAAACCGGCGCGCTGGTCATCAACGAGATCTGCGCCTCCTCCATCACCACCCTGCGCGACGAGGACGGCGAGTATCCCGACTGGATCGAGCTGCACAACACGTCGGGCAAGGCCATCGACCTGTCAAACTACGCGCTGAGCGACGATCCGGATTCGCTGGTCAAGTGGCGCTTCCCGCAGGGCACGGTCATCGAGGCGGGCGGCTATTACGTCGTCTACGCCTCCGGCAAGGACCGCGCCGGCACGGACGGCGGCTGGCCGCACGCCAGCTTCAAGCTCCGCTCCAACGGCGAAACCGTCATTCTCTCCGACATCCAGGGCCGCATGCTCGACCTGGTCACCTACGACAACCTGCAGGCGGACACCTCCTGGGGCCGCAACGAGGAGGGCGACGGCTCCTTCAAGGTCTTCACCCAGCCCACGCCGGGGATGGCGAACACCCGCGCCAGCCAGACCGCCATGGACACCGCCATGTGTCTGGCCAACACCTCCGGGCTCTACATCACCGAGGTCATGACCGGCAACCAGTCCATCGTCGGTCCGAACGTCAAGAATCCCTACGATTACATTGAGATCTACAACATGAGCGGACAGGCCGTCAACCTCAAGGGTTACGGCCTGTCCGACAACATCAAGAAGCCGCGCAAGTGGCAGTTCCCCGATGTGACGATCGAAAACAACAGCTACCTGATCATCTACTGCGACAAGACGCAGACGACCAAGGACGGCGTTTATTATTTTACCGACTTCAATCTGAAGAAATCCGGCGAGACGGTCTGCCTGTCCGACCCGCAGGGCAACATTCTCGATAAGGTGGTCGTCCCGCAGCTGATGGACGACACCTCCTACGGCCGCACGCTCGGTCAGGCGGGCCTGTTCTATTACAGCGCGGCCACGCCGGGCGAGACGAACGGTCTGGGCTTCACGGGCTACGCGGAAAAGCCCACCATCGAGGTGGCCGGCGGCCTCTACGAGCGTCCGCTGGAGGGCGAAACGGCGGTCCGCATCAGCGTGCCGGCGAACTCCATCGTGCGCTATACGACGGACGGCACCGACCCGACGGAGAGCTCCACCGTCTACACGGAGCCCATCGAGGTGCGCGCCAACACGGTCATCCGCGCGCGCTCCTACCGCGAGGGCGTGGAGCCGTCGCAGGTTGTCTCCCAGACGTACCTGATCGCCACCTATCACACGATGCCCGTCATCTGCCTGACGACCGATCCGGACAACCTCTGGAACGAGGAAAACGGCATGTTCGCCAAGGGACCGGATTACGACGTGACCAAAAAGCGTCCGTGGAAGGACGCGGCCTACTGGGCGAAGGACTGGTTCACCGGCTGGGTCGAGTATTACGACGAGAACGGCGTGCAGCAGCTCAGTCAGGGCATGCGTTTCCGCGTGATGGGCCAGTATTCGCTGGACATGCCGCAGAAGAGCCTGTATATCAAGGCGGACGGCCAGTTCGGCGTGAGCAGCTTCGACTATGCGTTCTTTGAGGACCGGGACTTCACGAGCTATTCGAGCTTTGTGCTGCGCAACGGCGGCCAGGACGGCCTGTACACGCGCGTGCTGGACGGCCTGCAGGCGCGCATCATCGATCAGTCGGACAGCACGCTGGCGACGCAGGCGTGGAACCCGGTGATCGTCTACATCAATGGCGAGTACTGGGGCCATTACAACCTGCGCGAGCGCGCGGGCGTGGACATGGTTTCCCAGCATGAGGGCTGGGTCAATCCGGACGAGGTGGACATGCTCGAATCGAGCGCCCTCTCCTCCACACAGGTGGTGCAGGGCACGAACAAGGACTACAAGGATCTCTACTACCGGGTGCTGGAGGCCGACCTGAACAGCAGTCCCGAGCTGCTCGCCGAGATTGAGGCGAAGTTCGACATCGACAACATGTTCGATTACTACATCTTCGAATCGTTCTTCGGCAACACGGACCCGGGCAATATCCGCTTCTATCGCAACACGGTTTCCGGGGACGGCAAGTGGCGCTATCTCATCTACGACATGGACTGGGGCCTGTTCAACTCGACCTACACGGAGAAGGGCGTGGAATATGCCACGGGCTGCGTAACCTATTACATGAACGAGAACGGCGCAGGCACCCAGAAGATCAAGTCGAACCTGTTCGTGCGCAAGCTGGTGCAGGTCCCGCAGTACCGCGAGAAATTCCTGACGCGCTATGCGGAGCTGTTTGGCTCGGTGCTGACGACGGAGAACATGGTCTCGCTGTTCCTCGAGATGACGGAGCAGATCAAGCCGGAGATGCAGATGAACATGGAGCGCTGGGCGGCGGAGATGCCCAAGGAGATCAGCTTCGACCAGCCGAAGAACGGCCCGGGCGCGTACAACTACTGGATCACGCGCTGCGAGCGTGCGATCCGCGTTATGAACCGGCGTCCGCACTTTGTCTGGCTGGACATCCAATCCTATTTCGGTCTGAGCGACGAGGAAATGACGCAGCGCTTCGGCCCCTGTCCGGAGATTCCGGAGCAGTATCAATAAAACCAATCATTTGAGGAGGACACGTTTCCATGAAGAGCATCATCAACGACGCAAGCGTAACCGAATGGTTTTCCCTGCAAATGGCGAACCTGACCCCGATGAAGATGGTTCTGGCGCTGGCCATGGGATTTCTGGTGGGTCTGATCATCGCGCTGGTCTATCGCAAGGCCTTCCGGGGCGTGCTCTATTCCCCGTCGTTCGCGACGACGCTGATCATGCTGTGCATGATCACGACGCCGGTGGTCATGGCGATCAAGTCGAACGTGGCGCTGTCGATGGGCATGGTGGGCGCGCTGTCGATCGTGCGCTTCCGCACGGCGGTGAAGGACCCGCTGGACACGGCGTACATGTTCTGGAGTCTGACGATGGGCATTCTGCTGGGCGCGGAGCTGTACACGATTGCGCTGGTGGTTGTGGCGGGCATTTCCGTGGCGATGTTGCTGCTGTCGTTCTTCCGTCTGCGCTCGCCGAACACGTTCCTGCTGGTGACGCACTATGATGCGGCGGCGGAGGACGAGGTGATGGCGTTCATCAAGCGGATCAAGGTCCAGCGTCTGCGCAGCAAGACGGTGACGCCCGGCGGCATTGAGCTGACGGTGGAGGTGCAGCTGCGGGAGCGGTTTGACATTGTGAACAAGCTGCTGGACACGGAAGGCGTACACAATGCGACGCTGATCGCCTGCCAGTCCGAAGCGGGCAACTAAGCGGTCTGTGCCCGCACCCACTTCGCTTCGCGCCTGCTTAAACCCGGATTCTTCGGGCGGAAGGCCCTCGAATCCTGCCCGGCTTGTACAAGCTGCTTCTCCGCGCTGATGTCGCCTCGTTCGGGCGGAAGGCCCTCCGAGGCGGTCTAAGGGTGGGGAACGATAGGGACGGTGGGGACGGTGGGGACGGTGGGGACGGTAGGAACGGCGAGAGCGCCGGGGACGGCGGAAACGCCGGGAAAGCCGGGACGCCGGGGAGCCGGGACGCCGGGGAAGCAGGCGCAAAGGCAAGTGTTTCTCGCAGCAGGCGGGCGAGGTTTATCCGCGAGGGGACCATATAAGGAGTTATTATGCCAACCATCCGCAACATTCCCCTTCGGCACGAGCTGAAGTATCACATCACGCCGGCGGAGCTGACGGTTTTGCGCGGCGTTCTCGCGCCGGTGATGCAGCTCGACCCGAACGGGAACGAGAACAACGAGTATCACATCCGCTCGCTGTATTTCGACACGATCAACGACGACGCTCTGGAGGAAAAGATCGCGGGCGTGGGCAACCGCAAGAAGTACCGCATCCGCATCTACAACTTCTCGGACAAAGTGATCAAGCTGGAGTGCAAGAGCAAATACGGCGACCTGATCTCCAAGCAGTCGGTGAGCATTCCGCGCGAGCTGGCGGAGCAGCTGATCGCGGGCGATCCGGACGGCCTGCAGCGCATGCGCCATCCGCTGCTGCACGACGTTTACCGGGAGATGCGCACGCGGCTTCTGCGCCCGGCGGTGATCGTGGATTACGTCCGCGAGGCGTACATCCATCAGGCCGAGGAGGTGCGCATCACCTTCGACAAGCAGGTGCGCACGGGCCTGTACTCGGTGGACATGTTCAACCCGCAGATTCCCACCTACCCCGTCTTTGACGATCCGGTGGAGATTCTGGAGGTCAAGTTCGACGAGTTCCTGCCCAGCTATCTGCAGTCCATCCTCAGCGGCATCACGGCGCAGCGCAGCGCCGTCAGCAAATACACCTGGTGCCGCAGGTACGAGAACAAGGAGTATTGAATTCCATATATAACAAAGGAGCTTCCGCAGCGGAAGGCTCCTTCTTTTTGTGGCTTACAGGATTCAGTGTAGGGCTTGCCGGCACGTCGCAGCGCTACGCGGCAAGTCATTTGATGACCGGGTAGCGCACCTTTCTAAGCCACGGGATGCGCGTAGCCCAGTCCATGCAATCCCAGTGAATCATGCCCGGCAGCGCGGCTTCGAGCGGCTGGGACATCGTGTCCAGATTCACGTCGTCATAATAGACATAGAGAAGCTCGCAGGTGTCATCCGACGTGCCGATAAAGGCCATGCTCTTCGGGTACTCTGTCCAGTACCTGTCGCACATGCTGACGGTGCGCACCGCGAAGCGATCCATCGGAAACGCCGGTTCGCACGTCTGTCCGTCGCCGGAGAGCGCCAGCGGCTGCGTCTCAAACGCGATCTGCGCGTCGATCCTCTCCTTCTCCTGCCGGTACGTTTCCTCGTCATAGCGCACAAGGAGCACATAGGCGCACTCTCCCCAGAAGTTGCCGGTATACCGCTGGCATCGCACGTCCAGCGCACCCGGGAGCGCATCCAGCCCCGGCAGTGGGAGCTCGTGCGGCGTGCTGCTGTTCGCCATGCGCTGCTCCATGTCCGCATGCCAAGCCGCGTAGCTCTCCGCGCGCCAGTCCACAAACCCGCCGCCCACCGCAAACAGGAGCGTCGCTGCCGCCAGCGCCAGTGCGACCAGCAGGGCCAGCAGGCATCCAAAGCGTCGTTTCTTCATACAGCCTCCTAAAAAAACGGCATACGCTCTGTTTCGGACGTCTGCCGCAATGCTTTACCTGCTCCCCTTGTCGTACGGGATGCCCTCGGCCTTGGGCGCGCGGGACTTCTTGCTGGTGAACGCGAGGATGATCATGGAGGCGATGAACGGGATCATGTTGTACATGTTCTGCGTCCAGCCCAGCGAGGCCAGCATCGGGATGGAGCTGGCGATGTTGGCCAGCGACTTGAACATTGCGAAGAACACCGCCGCGAAGAAGATGCGGAACGGCTTCCACTGGCCGAAGATCATGACCGCCAGCGCGAGGAAGCCCGCGCCGGAGACGCCGACCTCGAAGTTCCAGCTCGAGACGGACGGGATGATGTACGCCATGCCGCCGATGCCGCCGAGCACGCCAGAGATCAGCACGCCGATGTAGCGCATTTTGTAGACGTTGATGCCGACGCTGTCGGCCGCCTGCGGGTGCTCGCCGCACGCGCGCAGGCGCAGGCCCAGGCGCGTCTTGTAGAGCACGAAGTAGGAAAGCAGCAGGATCGCGATGCCCACGAACAGGAACACGTTCACGGTCAGCGGTCCGATGTCGAAGACGAACGCGCGGTTGCTGTAGTCGAGCTTCGCGGAGGCGGAGCCGTTGACGCCCTTGGCGATGACCATCGCCAGCGCGGTCGCCAGCATGTTGAGCGCCGTGCCGCCGATCGTCTGGTCAGCGTTCAGGTTGATGGAGGCGAACGCCAGCAGCGCCGCATAGACCATGCCGGCGATCGCCGCGGCGAGGATGGAGACGAGCACGATCATGGCCGCGCCGGAGCCCGCGGGCATCATCTGGATGGCGATGACGCCGGCCAGGCCGCCGATGACCATGATGCCCTCGAGCGCGATGTTGATGATGCCGCTGCGCTCGGAGAACATGCCACCCAGCGCCACCAGCATCAGCACGACCGTATACAGAAGCGTGTATTTGAGCAGAAGGAACATCAGTCATCCCCTCCCTTTCCTACCTGGACGCGGCGGGCCTTGCCGGCCAGCGCTGCGCGGATCTTGTTCTTGAACAGCAGGGAGAACGCGCACAGATAGATGATCAGCGCGGTGATCACGTCGGCGATCTCCTTGGTGTAATACTGCGTGGAGAGCTTCGTGCCGCCGACGGTGATATAGGAAATGAACAGGGACGAGAAGATCGTGCCGATGGGATTGGAGCAGGCCAGCAGCGCCGCGCTGATGCCGTTGAAGCCCATCGCCGGGAGCGCCGTGGACACCTGCGGGTTCCATTCCGCGACGGTCGAGAGGTAATACAGCCCCGCGCCGACGCCGGCCAGCGCGCCCGCGATCGTCATGGAGAGCACGATGTTGCGCTTCTCGTTGATGCCCGCGTACTGCGCAGCGTTCTTGTTGAAGCCGCAGGCCTTGAGCTCATAGCCGAAGGTCGTGCGGCTGAGCACGACGTAGACGAGGATGGCGAAGAGGATCGCGATGAAGATCGCGATGGTGACCGACTGCAGCTTGCCGAAGTGGTCGCTCATGCCGCAGCTGGGGATCATCGACTGCGGCGCGACCTTGCGCAGGCTGTAGGTCTTGGTCGTAGAGATGTCGTACATCGGGCTCCTGCCCTTGCCGTACATGATGTCGTTGACCAGGTACAGGCCGATCCAGTTGAACATGATCGAGGTGATGACCTCGTTGATGTTCATGTACGCCTTGAACAGGCCAGGAATCGCGCCCCAGAGCGCGCCCAGCACCATCGCCGCCAGCAGGCAGAGATACCAGGGCAGCTGCAGCACGATGGCGCAGTAGAGCGCGCCGAACGCGCCCAGCGTGTACTG
>CAMENN010000095.1 GCA_945928315.1 uncultured Clostridia bacterium | reverse complement strand
AGGAGGCCGGCGCGGACGCCATCTCCATGATCAACACGCTGACCGGCATCGCCGTGGACGTGCACAGGCGCTGCATGATCCTGCGCAACAACACCGGAGGCCTCTCCGGTCCGGCGGTGCGCCCGGTCGCGCTGCGCATGGTCTGGCAGAGCGCGCAGAAGGTCTCCATCCCGATCATCGGCATGGGCGGCATCGAGACGGGCGAGGACGCCGCGGCGTTCATGCTCTGCGGCGCGAAGGCCGTCATGGTCGGCACCGCCAACTTCACCGATCCGTTCGCCTGCCCGCGCATCGTCCGCGAGCTGGATGAATACTGCCAGGCGCAGGGCGTGCAGAGCGCGCAGGAGCTCGTCGGCACGCTCAAGGCATATTGAATGAAACGAAAAGCGCTTCCGCATGGGAAGCGCTTTTGATATTGAGCCGGAATCCTCCGACGGGATCAGCCCTGCAGCCACGCGAGCACGCGGGCGACGGCCTCCTCGGGCGTGCCGTCGTTTTCGACGGTGAAGTCGGCCCAGCGCGCATAGGCGTCCAGACGGGCGTTGTAGAGCGCGAGGAGCTCCTCGCGGCTCTTCTGCCCGGCGATGGGGCGGTTCTTCCGCCGGGAGATGGAGGCATAGCAGGCGTCAAAGCTGCGGTGCACATGGACGATGCGCGTGCTCGAAGCGAGCAGCCGCGCGTTGCGCTCAAAGGTCATCACGCCGCCGCCGGTGGCGATCACCATGCGGGGGAGCAGGGCGGCCTCGCGGATGGTCTCGTGCTCCCTGTCGCGGAAGTAGGCTTCGCCGCCGATGGCGAACATCTCGGGCAGAGTCTGGCCCGTGCGGCGCAGGAGCAGCTCGTCCGTATCCACAAAGTCATAGCCAAGCGCCGCGGCCAGGCGCCTGCCCAGCGCACTCTTGCCGCTGGCCATGAAGCCGCACAGCGCGATCGAGGTCTTTCCGGTTTCCACTTCGCTGGCTTCCTTTCAACATTTTGTCAGCCCAGTATACCAGAAATTGCGCGGATTTTCAATTCATCCGGGAAAAAATCCAGAAATCACAGTCACAAAGAAATCGACTGACTTGACAAAAAGTGCTTGAATGATCCGGCGTATTGTGCTATAATTTGCCCAACTGACAATCTTACAGAGGAAAGAGGGTCCCATTCCATGAAAAAACTCGGTATCGTTCTCCTGGCTCTCGTGCTGTGCCTGGGCTCCGCGCTCGCGCTGGCCGAGTATCCCGATCGTCCGGTCACCATGATCATCCCGTACGCCGCCGGCGGCACCACGGATGTCTATGGCCGTACGCTGGCCGCGCTGCTGGAGGAGCAGCTCGGGCAGTCCATCACCGTCGTCAATCAGGGCGGCGCGTCCGGCAGCATCGGCAGCCAGTACGTCTATGATCAGCCCGCCGACGGCTACACGCTGCTCGTCTGCGCGGAGACCATGGGCACCTACAGGACCATGGGCGTGTGCGACCTGGGCTATGACAACTTCACCGTCATCTCCCCGCTCGTCGGCGATCCCAAGATCATCGTCGTGGGCAAGGATTCCCCCTACAACACGCTGGAGGAGCTCCTCGCCGCGATCAAGGAAAAGCCCGGCAAGGTGACCATGGCGCACTCCGGCCCCGGCGGCTCCGGCCACAATCAGGGCCTCGTGCTGGGCGTCTTCGGCTATGACGTGGCGATGATCAGCTTCGACAGCGGCAACGCCGCACTGCTGGGCGTCATCGGCGGCCAGGTCGATTTTACCAACCCCAACATCTCCACGCTGGGCAGCTACATCGAGAGCGGCGAGGTCAAGCCGCTGGCGGTGTTCGCCTCCGAGCGCCTGGAGGCCTATCCGGACATCCCGGCCTTCACCGAGGTCGTGCCGGAGGCTGAAAAGTACCTCGACATCCCGTACACCGTCCTCACCTTCTGCGTGAAGGCCGGCACGCCGGATGACGTCGTCGCCGCGCTCAAGGACGCGACGAAGACCGTGCTCGCCAGCGACACCTGGCAGGAGTTCGTCCGCAAGAACGCCGCGAACCGCATCTTTGAGCAGTACACCACCGATGAGGAAATCAAGGGCTTCTACGACCACTGGCAGTCCGTCGTTTGCTGGATGCAGTATGACGCCGGCGTGGCTCCCGTCAGCCCGGAGACCTACGGCATCGAGCGCCCGTAAGCGCTGCGCGTGAACAAAAGACTGCCCGGCTGCAACACGCCGGGCAGTTTCCTTGAACAGCATTTCCAAGAGGTAATCCATGAAACAAAAGTGCTTGCATAACCATTCGCTGCAGGAGGGCGTGCTCTTTCTGCTGCTGGGCGGCGCGCTGCTGCGGTACGGTCTTGACAGCCACAGCAAATCCTTCAACAAGGACTGGACGCAGTCGGCGTACCTGTTTCCGGTGATCGTCGCGCTGCTGCTGGGCGCGCTTGCGGTGATGCTGCTGGTGCAGGGCGTGCGCGCGGCGGACGAAAAGCAGGCTGCCAGGGGCGGCGAGGCCCGCCGCGTCCTGGTCGTCCTGGGGATGACGCTGGCCTATTACCTGGCGCTGGCGGTCATCAGGATGCCGTATCTGGCGGCGACGGTCTTCTCCCTGACGCTGACGCTCTCCACCTTTGAGGTGGCGACGTTCGCGTTCCTGCTGGTCCTGATGCTCTATCTGGGTGTGCGCAGCCGGAAGGTGCTCCTTACCGTTCCGCTGGCGACGACGGTGTTCCTGAGCGTCATGTTCCGTACATTGCTGCGCGTGCTGCTGCCGTAGGAGGACTCATGGCCGATATTCTTTCCGTACTGAGCGTAAAATTCGTTCTTCTGGTGTTCCTGGGCTCGGTGGCCGGCCTGTTTGTCGGCGCGATTCCGGGACTCTCCGTCTCCATGGCCACGGCGCTGCTCGTCTCCATCACCTATACCTGGCAGACGAATGACGCGCTGGCGATGGTCATGGGCGTATACGTCGTGGGCGTGTTCAGCGGCGCGGTCTCCGCGATCCTGATCAACATTCCCGGCGCGCCGTCCTCCGTCGTCACGACGCTGGATGGCTATCCGCTGGCCCGAAAGGGACAGGCATACAAGGCGCTGTACTACGCGACGATCTATTCGTTCATCGGCAGCGTGTTCGGCCTGGTGGCGCTGGCACTGCTGGCGGGGCCGGTTTCTAGGCTGGCCATCAAGTTCCGCCCGATGGATTACTTCCTGCTGGCGCTGTTCGGCCTGGCGACGGTCGGCTCGGTGACCTCCAAGAACTATGTGAAGGGCCTGATCTCCGCGGCGCTGGGCCTGATCGTCAGCATGATCGGCCTCGACCCGCTGGTGGGCACGCCGCGCCTGACCCTCGGCATCTCGCAGCTGCGCGGCGGCATCAGCACGGTGCCGGCACTGGTGGGCCTGTTCGGCTTCGCGGAGGTGCTCAGCGTCATCTTTGACGGGCACATGAGCCAGACGGTCGAGAGTATGGGGCATGAGCGCATGAGCCTGCGCGAGGTGCTGCGCCACTGGAAGCTCTCGCTGTACAGCTCCCTGCTGGGCACGCTGGTCGGCGCGCTGCCGGGCGCCGGTGGCCCCGTGGCGGCGTTCCTGTCCTACAACGAGGCCAAGCGCCTGATAAAGAAGCCGGAGGTGCCTTTCGGCGAGGGCGCCGTGGAGGGCATCGTCGCGAGCGAATCCTCCAACAACGCCTGCATCGGCGGCGCGCTGATCCCGATGCTGACGCTGGCGGTGCCGGGCGACGCGGTCACGGCGATCATCCTGTCCGTGTTCTACGTCCACGGCCTCAAGCCCGGCCCGATGTTCATCCGCGAGAGCGCGAGCTCCTTCCACGCGATCCTGCTGGCGAGCTTCATTGCCTGCGGCGCGCTGCTTGTGCTGGGCCTGCTGGTCGCCCCGAGGATCAGCAAAGTCATTTCCGTGCCCAAGAACATCCTGCTGCCGATCGTCACCGTGCTGTGCGTGGTGGGCGCGTTCGCCTGCAACAACCGGCTGTTCGACGTGGGGCTGATGTTCGTCTTCGGCCTGGTCGGCTTCCTGATGCGCCGCCGCGGCTATCCGGCAGCGCCGATGGTGCTTGCGCTGGTGCTGGGCAAGACGATGGACTCGAACTTCCGCCGTGCGATGGCGCTGGCCGCCGTGGCGGACAACCCGCTGGTCTCGCTCTTTGGCCATCCGATCACCGCGTTCCTGCTGGTGTGCACGGTGCTGGTGGTCCTGAGCAATATTCCCTTCTTCAAGCGCCTCACGCACCGTAAAAAGGCATGATGGAATCCTCTGCGCGGCCCCGCTTTGTTCCGGCGGGACCGCGTTTTTGTGGTATAATGAAAAAAGCGCCGGAGCACATCCGGCGAAGGGAGGAATGAACGATGGAAATCCGGGCGCTTGACCGGGAAGTCTGGGCGGGCTATGCCTATCGGGAGGTCTACACGACCCCGCTGTATTACGACGTGCAGGTGCAGCCGCGCGGCTTTTCACTTGAGCTGCGCGAGGCGGACCCGCCGCTTGAGCGCGTGATGAGCGATACGCTGTTCGCAGGCTGGCTGGAAGCGCCGGTCGCCTATGGCGCGTTCGACGGGGAGACGCTGATGGGCGCGGTCGAGGGCAGCCTGGAGAGCTGGCACCGCGTCTTCCGCGTGAGCAATCTGTTCGTGAGCGCGCCGTACAGGCGGCAGGGCGTCGGGCGGGCGCTGCTCGCGCACATCGTGGAAGAGGCGCGGCGGCAGGGCGTCTATCGCGGCGCGATGCTCGAGACGCAGACCTGCAACGTGCCTGCGATTGCGCTCTATGAGCAGATGGGCTTTTCGCTGTGCCGCATCGACCGGTGCGAATACACCAACGACGACGTGGCCAACCGGGAGGCGCGGATCGACCTGTTTCTGCCGTTCTGATTCACAGGCAGAGCAGGTTGGAGAGCGTAGAAAAGTCGTCGCAGCCCAGCTCCTTGAGGATCGGCGCGGCGTACCGGTCGAACTCCGTGTGATCGATCAGCCGGAAGGCCGCCGCGGCGACGTCCACGGCGGCGCTTTTTTCCGGGTGCTCCGCCGTCCAGCCGACGCACAGAAACCGCAGCAGCACATAGACCGCGCACAGCGCGATGAACTCGTCCTTCAGGCTCACGGGCCTGTCCTGATACGGGAACTGCACGAAGAACATGTGGTTGACCAGCATGTGCTCGAACCATGCCGCCCAGCCGGGCAGCAGCGCCCCGAAGCGCGCGGCCGCGTCCTCATAGCGCGCCAGCGCGCCTTCCTCCGAGCCGAAAACCGCCAGCGCCTGCGCGCCGTAATCGCGGATGCTGACGCTGCGCTCATCCATGATCTTCAGCATGCGCTCGGCGGCCTGCAGCCCGAAGCACAGCTGGGCCGCGCCCGGCGCGGGGGCCTCGGGCGCGGGCACGCTTTCCTCGCCGGAGAGCAGGCGGGAGACGCGGGCGCCGTCGTGCGCGGTCAGCGCGTCGTCGAGCGCGTGCAGCGCCTTGCCCAGCGCGAGGATGCGCTGCGGCAGGGGATAGCGTCTGTCCTGCATGCGCGCGATGAGAAAGAGGCGGATCTCCTGCGGGCGTCCGGCGGTCTCAAAGAACTCATGGCGCGGTGCGGCGGGCGGCGGCTCGATGGGCAGCGCACAGCGCAGGAAGGTCAGCGGGGCCTCGCGCGAGAGCAGCAGCTCCAGCACGGCCTCGCAGCTGTTTGCGCAGGAGCACTCGTATGCGCCATCCTCCTCGCGCACGCCGCGCGGGTACAGCCGGCAGACCGCTGCCAGCGCGCTTTCGCCCAGCTCCGCGTGGAGCAGGCAGCGGCCGTCCGCCATGCGCATGGGGCATTGGCCGTCGTAGCGCGGGGTGATCTGCGCGTACTCCTCCGGGGTGGGGTGCAGGGCGAGCTGCATGGAGCCGTCCAGCCGCCTGCGCAGCTCCGGGGAGCAGGGCACGCCGAGCAGGCGGAAATAGTCGTCCATGGTGAAGGAGATGGGCCAGCCCTCGCAGCATGCGCTGCGGCACGCGCCCATCTTGCAGGCAAAGTCCGGCACATAGTCCGGAACGAGGTATTCGTGCGTCATAGCGATCCCTCCGGAAAAACACGAAGAGATTATAGCACAAACCGGGGAAAAGGGTGACGGACGATTTGTGGGGAAGGAAGAAGTTTTTGGCCGGTCAAAAAAGGGGCTGTCAGGCCGATCCGGAACACGCCGGGATTCCCCCCAATGTCCGGATGCTTCGCCTGACAGCCCCTTGCGCGGGATGGATCAGTCGAGCACGAGCTTGTCCGCATACAGCGTGAGCCCCTCGCCAGAGGCCGCGGCCTGTCCGTCCGCGACGCGCACGCGGATCGGCGTGAGTCCAGCCTCCAGCGACACCTGCGTGGAGATGCCGTCGTCATCGTAGAGCGCGTAGGCGGCGTCGCCGCTCAGCCAGCCCAGCAGCGTGAGGTTCGTGCCGTCCACCGCCTCGACCCACTCGGCGCTGCGGGCGAACGGGATGAAGCAGCCGCGCCGCACGAACAGCGGGAACTCGCCAAGCGCCAGGTCGATGAAGTGATGGCCCCTGTCCATCGGGATCAGGTCGTAGTCCTCCGCGCTGCGCAGGCGGATCATCAGCATGGCCTCCGGCAGATAGACGTGCCGGCCGCGCGCGTTCTGCTCATAGACCGGCGCGATCATGCATTCGCTGCCGAGCATCATCTGATCCTCCGTGCGGCAGGCGGTATTGTCCTGCGGATAGTCAAACGCCAGCGGACGGAACATGCATTCGTCCGTCAGCGCGCACTTCATGAATTCGCTGTACAGGTACGGCAGCAGCGCATAGCGCACGCTCAGCACGCGCTTCATGTCCTCCTGCATGCCGAAGCGGTAGATCTCCTGGTCGCGCGTGTTCAGCGCGGCGTGGTTGCGCATGAGCGGGGTGAACACGCCCAGCTGCAGCCAGCGCAGCAGCAGGTCCTCCGTCGTGTTGCAGCCGAAGCCGCCCAGGTCCGCGCCGGTATACAGGAAGCCGCACATGTTCAGCGAGGGCATCATCTTGAGGTTGAGCAGCAGGTGGCTCCACCATGACTTGTTGTCGCCCTGCCAGACACCGCCATAGCGGTGCGCGCCGATGTAGGAGGAGCGCGAGAAGAACAGGTGGCGGCGGTCCGGCTCATGGGCCTGCATGCCCTCGCCCGCGGCGCGGGTCATCATCGCACCGTAGAGGTTGTGCACGCGGTCGTGGCGCACGCGGAGGCCATCCGGCGCCTGCTGATAGAAGCTGCGGTAGTCCGCCGGGTTTCCGGCGATGTGCGAGAACACGCTGCGCAGGTGGAAGAAGTCGTCAAGACCGGCGTTCCTGCCGCGCATGGATTCCGCCTCGGCGATGGCCGCCTCCAGCCCCTCGGGCGTGTAGAACAGCGCCGGCTCGTTCATGTCGTTCCAGAAGCCCTCAATGCCCGCGTCGGTCAGGCGCGCATACTGGGCGCCGAACCAGGCGCGCACGTCCTCGCGCAGGAAGTCCGGGAAGAAGCTGCGGCCCGGCCAGACGGCGCCGATGAACGGCGAGCCGTCCTCCTTCGTGCAGAAATAGCCCTTTTCAAGGCCCTCGTCGCACACGTCGTAGCCGTCCTCCTGCTTGACGCCCGCGTCGATGATCGGGATGAGGCGGATGTGCTCCCCGCGCATGTCCTCGCACAGCGCAGGGAGGTCGGGGAAGCGCTCGGCGCTCACGGTGAAGTCCTTGAACGCGTCCATGTAGTCGATGTCCATGCAGACGCCGTCGAGCGGGATGTGGCGCTCGCGGTGGCCGCGCACGACGTCGCGGATCTCCGCCTCGCACTTGTAGCCCCACCGGGACTGGATGTAGCCGAACGCCCACTTCGGCGGGATGTAGCTCGGGCCGATCAGTTGGCGGAACGCATGCACGATGGCCTTCAGGCTGTCCTCCTCGATCAGGTAGACGCGCAGATCACCGTTTTCGGAGGTGATCACGGCCTCGTCGGCACGGGTATAGCCCAGGTCAAAGGTGACCGCGCCGGGATCATCGAAGAACACGCCCAGCAGGCGCGTCCCGCCGAAGAAGATCAGGAGGTTGTGGGAGGCGTAGAGCGAGGCCCTGTCCTCCGAATGGGTGGATTCGTCGGCGTTGAAGCTGCGGTAGCGGTAGCCGCGTTTGTTCACGCCGCGCACCGACTCGCCCAGACCGAAGATGAACTCGTCGGGCGAGAGCGGCAGGGAGAAGGAGAGCGCGGCATCGCTGCGGCTCAGGGTGAAATAGGGGAGCGGCTCCGCCTGGGGCTGAGGTGCGGATACGACGGCGCCGGTTTCGATGGGGGTACCGAAGTCATAGCGGCGAATCATGACGAGAACCTGCCTTTCGGATGATCATGTCTTCCCTGAGTGTACCACAACGCGGCGAATGCGTAAAGTGGGGTCTTCTCAAAAACGGTCAACGGTGTATAATGGAAATTGACCGGAGCAGTCAGCGGAGGTGGAGGGATGAACGAACGGTTTTTTGACCTGCCGCAGGAGAAGCGGCGGCGGATGATGAACGCGGGCTATCACGTCTTCGCGCAGAACAGCTACAAGAAGAGCCCGATGAGCGAGATCGCTGAGGCGGCGGGCATCAGCAAATCGCTGCTGTTTCACTACTTTGGCAACAAGCGGGGGCTGTACCTGTTCCTCTGGGAGCAGTGCTTGCAGATGACCCAGCAGGTGCTCGAGGCGTATGGCTGCTATGAGGACCTCGGCTTCTTTGAGCAGATGCGCCGCGGGCTGCGCGCGAAGATGGCGCTCACCCGCGAGTATCCGGAGATGGCGATGTTCGCGCTCAAGTCCTTTTACGAGAAGGACCCGGCGATTCAGCCGGTGATCCGTGAGAGCTATGACCGGCATCTGGCGAGCCTGGGCTACGGCACGGTCGGCTCCCTGCGCAGGGAGGATTTCCGGCCGGGCGTGAACCTGCCGATGATGTACCGGGAGATGTTCCTGGCCTCGGAGGGCTATGTCTGGGAGATGCTGCTGCGCGGCGACGTGGACGCCGACCGCATGGAGCGGGAGTTCGCGGCGATGATCGACTTCTGGGAGGAGACGTACGGGGCAAACGGAGGGAGAAAGAGCGAATGAATGCGATTGAAACAAGGGGACTGACCAAGTATTACGGCAACTCGCGCGGCGTGATCGGGCTGGATCTGGCCGTGCAGGAGGGCGAGTTTTTCGGCTTTATCGGGCCGAACGGGGCGGGCAAATCGACATCGATCCGCTGCCTGCTCGGGCTGATCCGCCCGACGTCCGGCGAGGCGCAGGTGCTGGGCAATGCCTGTACGGGGGACAGGCGCAGGCTGCTTCGCGAGGTGGGCTATCTGCCCTCGGAGGCGATGTTCTATCCCGGCATGCGCGTGCGGGAGGTCATCCGCTACTCGGCCGATCTGCGCGGGCAGGACTGCGCGGATGAGGCCGCGGCGCTGTGCGAGCGGCTGCAGGTGCAGACGGACAAGCGGGTGGAGGAGCTCTCGCTGGGCAACCGCAAGAAGGTCGCCATCGTCTGCGCGATGCAGCACCGGCCGCGGCTCTATGTGCTCGACGAGCCGACCAGCGGCCTCGATCCGCTGATGCAGCGGGAGTTCTTCGCGCTGCTCGACGAGCGCCATGCGCAGGGGGCGACGGTGTTCCTCTCCTCGCACGTGCTCTCGGAGATCCAGCGCCACTGCACGCGCGCGGCGATCATCCGCGAGGGGCGGCTCATCGCCTGCGACCGGGTGGAGGCACTTGCGCAGGCGGGCGCGCGGCGCGTGACGCTGCACGGCGTAGCGGACGTGCCGGAGCTGTCCGGCATCCGGGATGTGCAGCGCAGTCCGGAGGGCGTCAGCTTCCTCTACGGCGGGGAGATGAACGTGCTCATCCGCGCGCTCGCGCGGCTCGACGTGCGGGACATGACCGTCGCGGAGCCGGACCTCGAGGAGGTCTTTATGCACTACTATGAGGAAGGCGGGGATCGCGCATGACGATGGTGAGACAGGAGCTGCGGCGCGGGCGCATGCAGCTGGCGATCTGGACGGCGTCCGTCGGCGCGCTGCTGGCGGTGTGTGTGCTGCTGTTTCCGGAGATGAAGGGCGAGATGGAGCAGGTGAGCGGCATCTTCGCCTCGATGGGCAGCTTCACAAAGGCGTTTGGCATGGACAGGCTCGACTTCGGCACGCTGATCGGCTTCTACGGCGTGGAGTGCGGCAACGTGCTCGGGCTGGGCGGCGCGTTCTTCGCATCGCTGCTGGGCATCGCGGCGCTTTCCTCGGAGGAGAGCGGACACACGGCGGAGTTCCTGCTGACGCATCCCGTGACGCGTGCGCGCGTGCTCGCGGAGAAGCTGGCGGCGGTGCTCATTCAGGTGCTGATCTTCAACGCGTTCATGCTGCTGATCGCCGTCGGGTGCATCCGGCTCATCGGCGAGCCGCTGCCCGGAAAGGAGATTCTGCTCCTGCACGCGGCGTATCTGGCAATGCAGGTCGAGCTGGCGATGATCTGCTTCGGCCTCTCGGCGTTCCTGCGCCGGGGCGCGCTGGGCGTGGGCCTGGGGCTGGCGACGGTCATGTACTTCCTGAATCTTGTCGCCAACATCGCGGACAGCGCGTCGTGGCTCAAATATGTGACGCCGTTCGGCTACACGGAGAGCGCGGACATCGTCTCTGCCGGCCGACTGGACATGGGCATGCTGGCGCCGGGGCTGATCGTGGGCGTGCTCATCGCGGCGGCGGGCAGCGCATACTACGCCCGCAAGGACATTCAGTGACCGCATCAAACTTCATGCAGGAAAAAGCGCTCCATGGCGAGAATTGAGTGTTATGATTCTCAGATAAAACGGGCTATGAGCGCGAAGCGAAGAAGGGGCCCGGGGACCCGGGAAACTCGCATAGTCGTGCCGCAAGCGGCACTCCTTGCGATTTCC